>NZ_JACHDI010000011.1:0-222570 GCF_014201025.1 Paraburkholderia sp. MM5384-R2 | reverse complement strand
CCCAACTTTTATGTAGAGTTTCTACGACCGGAGACCTTTGCTATCGCGGGCTGGATTCGACACTGCACATAAAAACTTTCGGCCGGTAATACCGGGACGTTGTCGATAAGGACCTATGGCCCATCAGCAGCTGGATCCGGCGCACATCAGTACCGGCTTCCAGCAGATGCGTGGCGAACGCGTGGCGCAAGGAATGGGGTGTCACGGGTTTGGTGATGCCGCTGCGCCTGCGTGCAAGCTCGCATGCGTCGCCCACGGCATGGCGGGTGATGGGCCGCCCCGGAATGCTGCCTGGAAAGAGCCATTCCTTAGGATGGGCGTCCTGCCAGTACAGCCTCAGGATCTCGAGTAGCCTCGGCGAGAGCATTACATAGCGATCCTTACGGTTCTTCCCCTGGTTCACGCGGATCACCATGCGCTTGCTGTCGATATCGGTCACCTTCAGATGCACGACTTCCGACACCCGCAGTCCGGCGGCGTACGCGGTCATCAGGATGGTGCGGTGCTTGAGACTGGCGACCGACTCGAAGAAGGTGGTGATCTCCTCCAGGCTGAGGACGACTGGCAGTCGGAACGGCTTTCTCGGCAAGGGAAAATCCTCGTCGCTCCAGTCGCGTTTGAGCGTCACGCGGTAAAGGAAGCGCAGTGCACCGATCGTTGCGCCGAGACTGGCGGGTGCCAGCCTGCGCTCTTCGCGCAGGTAGACGAGCCAGGCCCGGATCTCCTCGGGACCCAGCAGTTCCGGCGGGCGGCGGAAGTGCCGGGCGAAACTGCGTATCTGAATCAGATAGGACTTCTGGGTATTATCCGCAAGAATGCGGATCTGCATGTCATTCAGCATGCGTTGGCGCAGTAGTGTCATGGCGAGCCTCCTGGAAGCAGTGGTGGAGCCCGGTTGGGCATCCACATACTGCTCCTGGAGGTGTTTGCGTCCCCTCGTTGGGATCTTGCGTCAGCTCACCGCCACCAATGAACGTCAGCCATCAGCCCTCGCACTCCTCCCCCTACCGCGTCAGCGGTTTAGTACTAGAGGGGTTATGCAGACCTTCCTTAACAGCCCCTTCGTTCATTTTTTTAAGGGTTCTAAGTCTGGCCTTTTAATGCAACAACCCATACGTGCAGGCGGCGGCTCGTCAGCGGTTCAATCCGTCCCTTCTCAGGGACGGAGACACTGGCCTGACCGGCGACAACTGCACGCGCCTATCGCCCGCGCTGGCGCGAAAATGCGCGATGTGGACAATTGAGAGCGCATGGCTTGAAGTGCTAGACACGCGAGGCAGGGCCGCGCGAGCCCCCGGACTTCGAGGCGGATAATCAAAGCGGCAACAGCGTCTTGCGCCGCCGGGGCTTCGCCGGATCGGGTCGCGCGCAAGGCAGGAACTGGCCTCGTCCCGATTCCCCGCAAGGCTTCTGCCCGTCCCATACGACCTCTCCGCGCGCCATCGTGAGGGCGGGCCACGCGCTCAGTTGGATGCCTTCGTATGGGGTGTAATCGACGTTATGATGAAGGTTTTCATTCTTGATCTCGAATTCAAGCCCTTCGTCCCAGATGACGAGGTCGGCGTCGGCGCCGATCGCGATACTCCCCTTGCGCGGATACAGCCCATACAGTTTTGCTGCATTCGTCGACGTCAGCGCGACAAAGCTTTGCGGCGTGATGCGGCCTTGACGCACGCCTTCGGACCACAGCAAAGCCATGCGCGTCTCGACACCGGGAATACCGTTGGCGACTTGATCGAACGAAACGTTCTCGCCGTGCGCTTTCTTGCCATCTGGGCCGTCGTAGCGAAACGGCGCGTGGTCGGACGAGAAGACTTCAAACGAACCGTTTTCGAGGCCGTCCCAAATCACCTGCTGGTTCGCCTTGTCACGCGGTGGCGGACTGCAGATGCACTTGGCGCCTTCGAAACTGTCGTCGCAGCCAAGCGAGTCGGCGGTGAGAAATAGATATTGCGGACACGTTTCGCCGTAGACCTTCAGACCGTGGCTTTGAGCCCAGCGAATCTGCTCGACGGCCTCCCGGCCCGACACGTGCACGATCAAAATCGGCACGTCGACCAGTTCGGCGAAGGCGATTGCGCGATGGGTGGCTTCGCGCTCGACGAGCATCGGTCGCGACGTCGCGTGATAGCGTGGCGCGGTATGACCCGCTTCGAGCAGGCGCTCCGTCAGCCAGGCAATGCAGTCGGCGTTTTCCGCGTGGATCATCACCATCGCACCCTCATTGCGCGCCACCGACAGCGTATCGAGCATTTGCCGGTCGCTCAGCTTGAGCGCGTCGTACGTCATGTAGATCTTGAAGGAGGTATAGCCTTCGGCGATCAGCGCGGGCAGTTCCTCCTTGAGGATGTGAGGCGTCGGGTCCGTAATGATCATGTGGAAGGAGTAATCGATCACGGCTTTCGCGCCGGCGCAGTGGTGGTAATCGTCGATCGCTTCGCGCAACGTGTGTCCCTTCTGCTGACAGGCAAACGGAATCACCGTGGTCGTGCCCCCGCACGCTGCGGATGTCGTGCCGGACAGGAAGTCATCGGCCATGATGGAGCCGTCCCCGGTTGGCTGGTCGAAGTGCACGTGGCTATCGACGCCGCCCGGTGTCACGTGACGGCCGGCGGCGTCGATTTCACGCTCGCCACTGCCCAGGCTGAGTCCGAGGGCGACGATCCGGCCATCGCGGATGCCAATGTCGCTGCTGAAGATGTCCGCGGCCGTGACCACGCGTGCGTTGCGAATGACAGTATCGAATGCAGGCATATCAGATTTCCCGAAAAAGTCGGCCCCAGCCGTCGATGCGGCGAGTGTCCACGTTAAGGCGGCGAAGCATGTCCCAAACGACGGTCGTCACAGTGTCGAGCACCGGCACGCCGTGCTGCTGTTCCCAATGAACGACACGGTGCGCGGCATACAGATTGGTACAGAAAGTCGTTACGGCTTCTGCGCCGGCAGCGACCACGTCGGCCACCTGGCGGTCCAACGTCGGTTCGTCCACCAGAGCGAAGGCGAAATTGTCCTGAATGCCGAGATGGCTTTCGCACGACGCATCGATGCCGCGTGCCGCGTAGTTCGCGATGATCTTCTGCTGAACGTCGGCGAGGTACGGCGACACGAGCCCGAGCCGGCGGATCTTGAGGGCACCGAGCGCGCGGTTTAGCGCGAGGACCGAGGTGCTCGCCGGCACGCCGGTGGCCTCGGTGATTGCCTCGCACAGTGCTTCGTCCTGGTCGAAGCCAAGCCAGCCTGCAGACGTGCCGCTCCAGCCGATCATGTCGACATGCGCGTCGGCGAGCAGCCGTGCGGCATCGAGGATATGGTCGCGCTGGAACTGGGCGAGCGCGTCGGGGCTAAGTGCGATCTGCGTAACCGGAAAGCGGGCGAAATGAACGCTGACGCCGGGAAGGGCGGCCACAACTGCCTGCGTAAGCGGTTCAAGCGAAGTATTGGAAGAGGGCGTGAGAATACCCAGCCGGATGCGTTGACTCATGAGTGGATACCTGAAGCAGGTGGATAGGGACGCCGTGGGGTGTCGCAGCGTCGCCAGACGGCCTCGCAGACGCCTTGGGCTTCCGCGCGAACGGCGTCTTCATCGACAAACAGAGCGTGCCCGTCGCTGACGGCGAACTCGCCATTGACGATGACGCTTTCGACGTCGGCACCGCTCGCGTTGTGAACGAGATTGCCGAGCGCATCGACGCACGGGGTGAGATGTGAGCGGCGAAAATCGAGAATGACCAGATCAGCGAGACGGCCGAGCGCGATCTCGCCGAGGCGATCGCCCCAGCCGAGCGCCAACGCACCGTGACGCGTAGCGATCGAGAAGACATCGTGAGGTTGCCAGTCACTGTCCACGCCGCCTCCCTGAAGGCGGCCCATGGCGAGCGCCCAGCGCATGGCTTCGATCATGTCGCCATGCATGGTGTCGGTGGCGAGGCACAGGGACGCGCCTGCTTCCATCAGGCGGCGCGTCGGCGCAAGGCGTCCAGATATCGCGTTGCCCAATGGAATATGGACGATGTGTGCGCCGCTCTTGCCAAGCAGTGCGATGTCCGTGTCATTGACGTGTATGCAGTGGGCGGCCAGCAGGCGCTCATTGAGCAGTCCGAGTTCATCGAGCAGTTCGACCGGCGAGCGGTCATACTGCGCTCGAACCCACGCCACTTCTTCTGCGCTTTGCGCGAGGTGCGTGCTGACCTGCAGATTCAGGCGGCGGGCTGGCGCATCGACATCCTTCAGCATGTCGATCGAACAGGTATCGGGCGCGTGAGCAGTCAGGTGGGTCTGGATTCGTCCGTTGGCGCAGCCCGCCCATCGTGCAACGAACGCTTCGGCGCGTTCGAGCTGACGCTCGCCACGGGCGCGTTCAAACCGCCGCTCGCCCGCCAATAACGACGTGAAATCGACGTCGGCCAGACGCTGGCTCGCGAAGACGCGCACGCCTGTCTGGGCGATGCCTTCGACCGTGGCCTCGGCATGCACGAAACTATCGACGAGCGTTGTACATCCCGCTTGCAACGCTTCGAGCGCGCCGAGCCGCGACAGCACGCACGCTTCGTCGGGCGTGAGCCAGGACGCCTGCGGTAAGCCGGGCGTGTACGACGGCGCAAACCCGCAGTCCGCCGCGACGCCGCGCACGAAGTTCAACCCCGCATGGTAGTGCGTATTGATGAATCCGGGCGTGATGACGCGTCCCGGAAGCGGCACTACGCGCCGAGCGGCGGGCGGCGCCGCGCCGGCCGCTCTTCCGATATACGCGATCTGTGCGCCTCGAATACCGAGCGACGCCCGCTGCGCCTGGCCATTTGCGAGCAGCAGCGTGGCATCGGTGATCAGCAGATCGAGTGGAGCGTGCAGATCGTCGTGTGCGCTCATGCGGCCATCCAGCCACCGTCGACCATCAGCGTGGTGCCGGTCGTGAACGTGGAGAGATCGCTTGCCAGGAAAAGAACGGCGCGCGCAATGTCGTCCGGGTGACCGAGGCGCGGCCACGGCGTTCGCCGGGTCGCGCGATCGAGCACCACGGGATCCATTGCGCGGCCGCTAGCACCGGTTTGAATCTTGCCGGGTGCGACGGCGTTGCAGACAATGCCGTGGGGCGCGTAGTCGGTTGCGATCTGCCGCGTCATGTAGTCGATCGCGGCTTTCGCGGTGCCGTAAGCGAGATCCCCCGGCGCCGCGATCATGCCGTGTTGCGACGACAGATTAACGATGCGACCGCGCACTTCATCTACCGGCGGCTGGCCGGTCATCTGCCGCACGGCGGCGCGGCTGCAGCGAAAGACGCCAGTCAGATTCACGTCGAGCACGCGCTGCCAGTCGGCCTCTTCCATGTCGAGCAGGGGGCGCGCATGCCGGATGCAGGCATTGTTCACCAGCACGTCCAGCCGGCCAAAACGCGCGACTGTCTGCGCAACGAGTGCATCGACCTGGGCCGTGTCGCTCACGTCGGTAAAAATAAAGTGTGCTATGCCGCCGTCGCGAACAATCAATGTCGCAGTCGGCTCACCGCCTTCGATGACGTCGGTCGTTATGTCCGCAATCACGACAACCGCACCGTTCGCGGCGAGCTGACGCGCGATGGCGCGTCCGATGCCGGACGCGGCGCCCGTCACGATACAGACCTTGCCTTCCATGCTCAGGCTTGCAGTCAAATGCGGTTTGGCGTTCATGGAATCAGCGTTTTATCCATCGATCGAAGTCCGCTTCCGCGGCAGCGAGGTCGTATTGCGGGACGAATGGGGTGTCGTTTAGAAGGCGGGTAATATCCATCGACGCGCGATCGTAGTCCGCGTAGTAATCGATGTTGGGCACGTCGCCTTCGCGGGCGATCCGCCAATCGAAGCCGGAATACCTTGCTGCAAGCCGGTCGCACCAGTCGGCAACGCTCCATTCGAAACCTGCTGCCACGTTGTATGCGACGTGCGCAAGCGCTGACTGCGCGAGCAATGCAGCCAGCGCTGCCGCCGCATCGCGCACGTACAGCCAGTCGCGGCGATGAGTGCGCGGCAGCACGACCGTCTCGCCTCTGCGTGCCCGTTCCAGTACCTGGAGCGGTGCGCTAAGCGTGTCGCGCACGCCCGAGTCGGCTTCCCAGGGTCCAAAGCATGTGCCGATACGGCCAATGGTCAGCGAGAGCCCATGCAGCCGTGCAAGCCGCAGCACGGCTTCTTCAGCGGTTCGCTTAGAGATGCCGTAAAGCGCCTCGGGTAACAGCGGCGTCAGATCTTCGCTAAGCTGATGCGTGTTCTGCCGGCCGCTGGCACCGTAGACTGAGCCGGAGCTGCCATGCACCATCCTTTCGACGCCCACTGCCGCTGCCGCAGCGAGCGCGGCAAGTGCGCCGCCGACGTTGACGTCAAAGATGGTCTGCGGCATGGCGCGCTCGCGGGCGGCATCCGCAGTGATCGCTGCCAGCGTGACCAGACGCGATGGCCGGTGCGTACGCATCGCATCTGTCAGCGCACGGATGTCGCGGGTATCGCCGGTCAGGGCAACAAAGCGGCCGGGCAGGGCGGCGAACGCGCGCAACGCGGCATCGCGCGGCGCGCTGCAATCAAAGCCGATGACCGTTTCGCCCTCGGCCAGCAACCGCTCGGTCAGCGCCAGTCCGACAAAGCCGCTGCTTCCTGTGACAAAGGTTGTCATCAAACCAGCTCCGCCACGGTTTCGGGACGCAGCAAGGACAGGATGTGGCGCTTGTAGTCGTTGAATGTCGCGCTGGTCGGATCGCGAGGCCGTTCCAGCTCGATGGGCAGCAGTTCGCGGATGCGTCCCGGCCGCGCCGACATCACCGCGACATGCGTGCCGAGTGCAAGCGATTCGTCGATTCCGTGCGTCACAAAAACAATCGTGCTGCGGCTCTCGCGCCAGATCCGGATCAGTTCGGCATGCATATCCATCTTGGTCTGCTCGTCGAGCGCGCCGAATGGCTCGTCCATCAGAATCACTTCCGGATTCATCAGGAGCGCACGCGCGATGCCGACCCGCTGGTTCATACCTCCCGACAACTCGCTCGGGAAATGGTTTTCGAAGCCTTTCAGCCCCACCATTTCAATGTATCGCTGTGCACGCTCGCGTCGCTCGGACTTCCCCACGTTACGCATCTTCAGATGGAAAGCGACGTTTTCCCACACGGGTAGCCATGGCATCAGGTTGGCTTGCTGAAAGACGACGCCACGGTCGGCGCCGGGCTCCTCGACGACCGAACCGCCTACGCTGACGGTGCCCGCAGTAGGCTTGTCGAAGCCCGCAATCATGTTGAGCAACGTCGACTTGCCGCAGCCACTTGGGCCGAGCAGACACAGCAATTCGTTGCGCTCGACGCTCAGGCTGACGTTATCGAGCGCGGTAACGGTCTGCTTGCGTTTTGTGTCTTCGAAGGTGCGCGAGACGCGATCGATTGTGATAAGTGCCATGTTTTCAGCGCTCCCGTGCCTGCAGTGTGGAACCCCGTTGCCAGCGCAGGACGCGCGCGGAGATTGCCTTGATCACGTAGTCGCTCAGGAAGCCCAGCAGGCCGATGCTGACCATCGACGCGATGACGACGTCGTATCGAAGGAAGTAGTAGGCGTCCCAGAGTACATAGCCGACGCCGCTTTTGACCGCGACCATCTCAGCGGTCACCGTCAGCATCCACGCGGAGCCAATGGCGATGCGCAGACCGGAGAAGATGCTGGGAAGTGCCGCCGGGAAGACGATGTGACGCAGCAGCATGGAGCCCGTGCCGCCCGTCATCGCGCCCGCTCTCAGCAGGTTACGGTCGCAGGTTTTGACGCCATGGATCGTCGACAGCAGTACGGGGAAGAACGAGCCCATGAACACCAGGAAGATCGCCGGTTTGTTGGCGATGCCGAACCAGATGATCGCGAGCGGAATCCATGAAACAGGCGGAACCGGGCGCAGCGTCTGCAATGTCGGCTCGACGAGCGACTCGACCGATCGCGACCACCCGATCGCCATGCCAATTGCGACACCCATTACCGTGGCGATTCCAAACCCCGCGAACACGCGGCCGGCGCTCGCCGCAATGTCGAAGATCCAGTGGCCCGAATAGGTCTGAGTGTTGCCATCGGTCGAAAAGATCCAGTCAGCCCAGGCGATCAGCACCTGCGAAGGCGCGGGCAGCAGCGCCGCCGGTAGGATGCCTGAGCGTGAGAACGCTTCCCAGCCGGCGATCAGCAGTACCGGGACAATGCCCCGCTCGATGTGCCGGTAGAAACGCGATGAAGTTATCGATGTCATCACGCGATCCGAATTAATAGCCGAGTTGAGCCTTGGGCTTGCCGGTCACCTTCTCCAGGAAGCTGTAGTCGAGGTTCTTCTGGACCGCGTCGCTCACGTCCGAGTTCACGTACCTCAGGTCGTGCATCATTTTGGCAATGGCCACTGCCGAGGTGCGATACATCTTGTAGTCCGGATCAAGGTTCTGTACCGCACCCGTCGCGATCTCCTTGTCGAGACCGGTCACTTTCTGGATCGTGTCGATAAAAAGCGGCTTGTTACCCGCCATCAGTTCATCGACCTTGACGATGGCACGGACTGTTTCGAGCACACCCTGGGGGTTGGTCTCGATCACGTCCGGGCGCGTGACGATCAGGTTGGTCAGCTTGCCCGCAGCCTGGTCGTACGGAAAGGCGAAGAACTTGCCGGCTTTCACGGCACTGATCTGCGTCGCGAACGGCTCGACCGACGTGATCAGTTCGACCTCACCGCGGCGGAGCGCTGAAGCGTGATCGGACGGATTCGGAATGTTGATGAACTGAACGTCCTTGTTGATATCGATGCCGTGCGTTAGAAACGCGCCACGCATATGGATATCCTGCGCATTGCCGCGGGAGGCGGCGACGCGGAAAGGCTTGCCTTCCTTCTTGTATTCCATGATGAGCTTTTTAAGGCCGTCCCAGTCGCCCGGCTGAACCGGAAGGCCGTTCGCTACCAGAATGCGCGATCCGCCGTTGATCTGGCCGGAGACAGCCACGACCTTGAACCCCTTGTCGAGTGCGGTCACGTAATGGAGGTAGGTGACCTGCGCGATGTCGATGCTCTTCGACAGTAGCGCGGTAAGCACGTCGTTGCCCGTGTTGAACGGCACCGCGGTTAATTTCACGCCAGTTGCGTACTGGGGAGTCAGCGACAGTGGCGTGCAATGCGCGCACTTCGCGTATCCAAGCTGTACCGGATCGGCGTCCGTCGCATGGCCGGCGGTCGGGGCGAGTGCGACGGCCATCATGACGGGTGCGACGAGCGCCCGGGCGGCACGCCTCAGCGTAGAGAAAGACAGACGGGCAAGCTGCATCAGGAGATTCCTTTTTTGTCACAAAATAGATTGTCGTTGTGACAGACAAAGCAACTCATGTGCCAATCTTCGTCTGGTTTAGTCGTCTCGGCGGTCTGAATTGCGGGTGAGCCGCGACCGGCGCAGTATCTGCCAGTTCGTGATCCTCGCGTGGCCGCCTTGGCGGAAGTCAAGCGTTGACGCGTCGGCGGCACTCTTCAGGTGCGGCCGTGTATTGTTAAGCGCGCACATGGTGCTGCTGAACAAATGGCAGTGCACAGTTGAACAATTCCAATTTGTTTTGTGACAATCTACAATTGCATCGACACATACATGCTTGACGAGGGTGCCCGAAGTGTTGACCGAGAAAGAGCCACGCTCGCGCAAGGCGCGCAGCACCGAACAGATACTGGGCGTCGATGACGACAAGCTCGATGCCATTTACAGGCGCATCCTGACGGCCGTGATGGAGCACCGGCTCGTCCCGGGTACGAAGCTGGTGGAAGAGAAGCTGGCAGGCGTATTCAAGGTGAACCGCACGCAAATTCGTAAGGTGCTTGCCCGGCTGACGCACGAAGGCATCGTGACGACTATTCCGAATCGCGGCGCTTATATCGCCAGTCCATCGGTGCATGACGCACGTCATATCTTCCAGGCTCGCCGCATTATGGAGCCAGCGCTGATTCGCACATTGGTCGAGCGCGCGGACAAGGACGATTTCCGCCGGCTGCACGCGCATATTGCGAAGGAGAGGGCAGCTCGCGACAAGGGCGACAAGCACGCCGTCATTCGCCTGTCTGGCGAATTTCATCTCCTGATCGCCGAGATGGTCGGCAGCCCGCCGCTGACCAAATTGATGCGGGAACTCGCGTCACTGACGTGTCTGATCATCCTGCTGTTCGATTCCCCGAACGTGCCCGCGTGTCCGAATCACGAACACACGGAAATCGTCGAACTGATGCAGAGGGGCGATCTGACTGCGGCGGTAGCAGCAGCGATCACGCATCTCGATCATATCGAGGCAACTCTTGATCTCTCTCTGCCGGAAGACACGGAAGTCGATCTTTCCGCGATCTTCGGCTAGTCGCCGCCTCGTGGCTGCGCCTGGACAGTCATCCTTCGAGAGTGAACATGAAACTGTTGATCATCAACCCGAATATATCTATCGGCGTGACCGACTTGATCGAGGCCGAAGCGCGGCATGTTGCCGCCAGCGAGACGCAAATTGAAATGGCAACGGCGGCGAGTGGGGTCGCCTATATCGAAACGCGGTTTGAAGCGCTGCTCGGTGCTCACGCGGCAGCAACCATCGCAGGTGAGCGCATTGGACAACACGACGCAGTGATGATCGCGGCGTTCGGCGATCCGGGTCTCCTCGAACTGCGCGAAGTGCTCGACGTGCCGGTGGTCGGCATGACCGAGTCTGCGCTGATGACGGCTGCGCAAATGGGCCAGCGCATCGGCATCATCGCCATCTCGCGGCGCATCACCGCCTGGTATCGCGAGTCCGTCGATCGATACGGCATGCTGAGCAGACTGGCAGGTATTCGCCATCTCGATCGTCCACTGCGCAACGCCTCAACGGTCCAGGATGACCATGCGTCCATGTTGCTGGATCTGTGCGATCAGGCCGTTCAGGAAGACGGGGCTGACGTGCTAATCCTTGCCGGTGCGCCGCTCGCGGGTCTCGCGCGAACGGTCGCGGACAGGCTTCCGGTACCTGTCATCGATGGCGTATCCAGCGCGGTTTGCCAGGCAGAGACGCTTTGCCGCTTGCGCCCGGTCAGCCCGAAAATCGGCAGCTTTGCCAAGCCACCTGAAAAGCCTGATGCGGGGTTGTCGGCCGCGATCCGCGGGTTGCTTCGGTCGTAGAGCGGGATAGGTTGAATCGACGGGGTTGATCGTCGGTCCGCATGCCGTGCATTGGTTGCAATCTATCAATCGCAGTTCGTAGCCAGGAAGAAGGCCGCTACCATGTCAGTAAGCTCCGTTATTGTCGTAGCGGTAGGCGCTGCAGCGGGCGGCTTTGTTCAGGGGCTCTCTGGCTTTGCTTTTGGCCTTGTGGCAATGTCCGTATGGGTATGGAGACTCGACCCACAGCTCGCAGCCCCGCTAGCGATTTTTGGAGCCTTGACCGGCCAGATCATGTCGGTTATCACCGTGCGTCGAAGGATCTGCTGGCGGGATCTTTTGCCGTTCATACTGGGCGGCTTGATTGGGATTCCGGTCGGCGCTGCGCTCCTCCCGGTGTTGGACGTCAACCGGTTCAAGGCCTTCCTTGGCGCCCTACTGGTGCTATGGTGCCCAATCATGTTTTTCGCCACCAGATTGCCGCGAATCTCACGCGGCGGTCCCATGGCCGACGGCGTGGTTGGCCTGTTGGGTGGCGTCATGAGCGGCCTCGGGGGATTTGCAGGTGTATTTCCGAACCTGTGGTGCATACTTCGTGGATTCGATAAAGATCATCAGCGCGGGCTCGTTCAAAACTTCAATCTCACGATACTTTCGGTAACCATGGTCACGTACACTTTCACCGGAACGATTACGGCAACGGACCTTCCAATGTTTGCCGTAGTGGCGCCGGCAATGGTCGTCCCATCCGTAATCGGCGCACGGCTTTACATTGGCATGAGTGAAGTCGCGTTCCGGAAAATCGTGCTTGGACTGCTAACAGTGTCGGGGGCGGCCTCTCTCGCGTCTGCTATTCCTTGGCTTATCGCGTGGGGTCGATGAATTCATCGATGTCCGAAAGACTTCGTCGCTAGCTCGAGCGTCGCATTGGTGCATGCCTTCACTTAAATCAGACGGGTGGAAGGCCTTACTGCGACAGAACCCTCACCAAAACGTGCGAACACGGTGCGCAATGCTCCGACGACGGCTTCGTCGGGGTGCAGCCTGACCTCGCCGTCGGCTTCGCCCCACACCCATCCCGGTGGGCAGGCCGCGGCGCAATTCGCCACGGGCGCCCTTGTTGCGAATATCCCGTCCAGCCGGGCACGCAGGAGATGCAGTTCGGCCTCGCTCATGGTGGCCTTCAATCCGAGCAACAGCCGCTATCGATCGTGGCCGGCCTCGCGTGTCTCGAGACGGTTCAGGAAGACACCGGCGACTCGACCACCCATGGCAAGCGCGCTGCGAACGCGTTCGGCTATTCCAGGCGCGTTTGTGAGCCGGACTCCGCGTCACGGTTCGAAGGCGCGCGATCGGTACGCTTTTCGCCGAGATCGAATTGCCGTCGCGCCGATTCCATTTCCGTCATATGCGCTTCCACCCAGTCCCAGATCCCACAGATCTTGTCGAGCAGACTGCGTCCTAGCGGCGTCAACTGATAGTCGACACGAGGCGGTATCACGGGATGCACATAGCGCGTGACGAGACCGTCGCGTTCGAGTTGCCGCAAGGTCTTCGTGAGCATCTTCTGACTGACGCCCCCCACCTCGTCGCGTAGCCGCGAGAAACGCATCTCGCCATGGGTGCCCAGCGCATCGATCACGAGGATCGTCCACTTGTCGGCGATCTGCTCGATGACGTTGCGCGCGAGGTCATCGGTTTTCTTCTGCGGGTTCTCGGCGGCGTGAGGGCCGTCGTAGCAATTTGTTTCCATGGGGAAAGTATGGAACCTTCAGGTGCCTTCTTGTGATCGCCGGATGCGGCTGAAATAATCGACTCGCTTGCCCGTCCTTTTGGCACGTCGCATTTTCTCGGACCGCATTCGACATGGATGCGGCGCTTTAACCAGAGAGCATCGCATGACTATTGAAACAATTGAAGTTGAGGGTTTATCGACGCCTGTATCGCGTATCGGCCTGGGCACGTGGGCGATCGGCGGATGGATGTGGGGCGGCACTGATGAGAAGGACTCGATTGCGGTGATCCGCCGGGCGCTCGACAGCGGCGTGAACCTTATCGACACGGCGCCGGCGTACGGCTTCGGCGCGTCGGAGGAAATCGTCGGCAAAGCGCTGGCCGATGGATATCGCCATAAGGCAGTCATCGCGACGAAAGTCGCTCTCGAATGGCAGGACGGCAAGGTATTTCGCAATGCTTCGCCGGAGCGTATTCGTCATGAAGTAGAGGATACACTTCGGCGCTTGCGGACAGATTACATCGATCTGTACCAGGTTCACTGGCCCGATCCGCTCGTGCCAATCGAAGAGACCGCCGCGGTGCTGGACGACCTGCGCAAGGAAGGCAAGGTTCGCGCGCTTGGCGTCAGCAATTTCTCTGCGGCGCAAATGGACGCGTTCCGTCGCGTGGCGCCGCTGTCCGCCACCCAGCCGCCTTATAACCTGTTTGAACGCGACATCGACCGCGACGTGCTGCCTTATGTGAAACAGCATGGGCTGGTTGCACTCGCCTATGGCGCACTGTGCCGCGGATTGCTGGCAGGGCGCATCGGCGCCGAAACGCGTTTCGAGGGCGACGATCTGCGTCAACATGACCCGAAGTTCCGTGCGCCGCGTCGTCAGCAGTATGTCGACGCTGTGAAAGCACTGAACGTCTTCGCGCGCGATAACTTCGACAAGTCGGTGCTTGCGCTTGCCGTGCGCTGGGTGCTGGACCGCGGCCCGACGATCGCGCTGTGGGGTGCGCGCCGTCCGTCGCAACTGGACGGACTCGAAGCCGCGTTCGGCTGGCGACTCGACGACAAGGCCTTCGCGCAAATCGACGCGATCGTCTCGCAATTCGTCAAGGACCCGGTAGGTCCGGAGTTTATGGCACCGCCGCAACGTGTTCTGGTGTCGTGAAAGGAGTGTATTGAACATGCGAACCAATCGACGAAATTTCATTGTGCATACCGTTGGCGTCGCGGCGCTGGCAATGACCGGCGGCACGGCGTGGGCCGCGCCCACGCAGCTTCAGGAAAGCGATCCGGCCGCGCAGGCGCTCGGCTACCGGAGCGACGCATCGCGTGTCGATCACGCGAAATATCCGCGCTTCA
This sequence comes from Paraburkholderia sp. MM5384-R2, assembly GCF_014201025.1. NCBI lineage: Bacteria > Pseudomonadati > Pseudomonadota > Betaproteobacteria > Burkholderiales > Burkholderiaceae > Paraburkholderia > Paraburkholderia sp. MM5384-R2. The sequence continues at coordinate 208,360 of NZ_JACHDI010000011.1, read as the reverse complement.
GCGCCACCCAGCGCTGCTCGAACTGCCAGTTCTATCAGGGCAAGCCAGCCGACACGAGCGCGCTTTGCGCGCTGTTCGGTGCGAAGCAGGTGAGCGGCGCGGGATGGTGCAACGCCTATCAGGCGAGAGCCTGATCGGCTTGTGCGGGTAAAGCGATACGGCGCATGACGACTTCGTGCCGTTCGCGTCGACTACGAGGAATCAGATGATGGAACTCATTGTGAACGGCGTGCATCACAACGTCGATGCGGATGCGAATATGCCGCTGCTGTGGGCAGTCCGTGATCTGCTCGGGCTGCACGGGACCAAGTTCGGTTGCGGGGTCGGTGCGTGCGGCGCATGCACGGTCCATCTGGACGGTGTCGCTGTGCGTTCGTGTGTGACCGCACTGGCGGATGTTCAGGGCAAGCCCGTAACGACCATCGAGGGACTCGGCAAAGGCGGCGATCACCCGGTGCAGCGCGCGTGGAAGGCCGCCAATGTGCCGCAGTGCGGTTACTGCCAGCCGGGACAGATCATGCAGGCCGCGTCGTTGCTCAAGCAGACGCCGAAGCCGAGTGACGAGCAGATCGTCGAAGCGATGTCCGGCAATGTTTGCCGCTGTGGCACCTATCAACGCATCAAGGCCGCCATCAAGGCGGCAGCGTCGGAGGCGTGATGGGCGAAATCGTCAATCTGAGCCGGCGCGGGGTGTTGAAAGGGACCTTGGCGGGTGGGGTTGTGCTGGGCTTGCAAATCGGCGGCGCGGGCACCGCGCTCGCGGCGAGCGTGCTGTCATCCGCGAATGGCGCGAAAGGGGCTTTCGCACCGAACGTGTATGTCTCGGTCGCGCCGTCCGGCGAGATCATTCTGGTCGTGCATCGTTCGGAGATGGGGACCGGTATCCGCACCAGTCTCGCGATGATTCTTGCCGACGAGCTCGACGCCGACTGGAACGCCGTCAAGGTCGTGCAGGCGCAAGGCGATGCGAAGTATGGCGACCAGAATACCGACGGCTCGCGCAGCATCCGCCAGTTCTTCCAGCCATTGCGCGAAGCAGGGGGCACGGCCCGGCAGATGCTCGTGGCGGCGGCCGCCGTGCAATGGCGCGTGGCGCCGGCGACCTGCCACACCGAGCCGGGTCATGTCGTGCATGCGGCGAGCGGGCGGCGCGTGGCCTACGGCGCGCTCGCAACGGCGGCGGCGCGTCAGCCGGTGCCGGGCCGTGACACGTTGCATCTGAAAGACGAGGGTACCTGGCGCTATATCGGCAAGTCGCTGCCGATCGTCGATCTCGACGACATCGTCCACGGCCGGGCGACGTACGGTATCGATGTCGTGTTGCCCCGAATGATGTACGCGTCGATCGAACGTTCGGCGGTCTATGGCGCGACGCTCAAGAGCGTCGATTCGACGGAAACGATGAAAGTGCCCGGCGTGCTGCATGTGGTGCGCATTCCCGCTGCGCCGTTGCCCGCCGGTTTCCAGCCGCTGGGCGGCATCGCGGTGGTGGCAACCAGCACTTGGGCCGCGATGCAAGGGCGGCGGAAATTGAGGCTCGACTGGGACCTTGGGCCGAATGCATCGTATGACAGTCAGGCTTATCGCAAGGCGCTCGAGGACACCGCGCGGCAGCCGGGCAAAATCGTTCGCAACAACGGCGACACAGCGGCTGCGCTAAAGAGCGCCGCCCACCATGTCTCGGCGGACTACTACGTGCCGCACCTGGCGCATGCGGCGATGGAGCCGCTCGCCGCGACCGCGTCCTATGCGAACGGTGCGGTTGAAGTCTGGACCGCGACGCAGAATCCGCAGCAGGCTCGCACGACCGTGGCACAGGTGCTCGGCGTGAAGGAGCCGGCCGTGACGATCAATGTCACGTTATTGGGCGGCGGCTTCGGCCGTAAGTCCAAGCCTGACTACGTGGCCGAGGCGGCGTTCCTGTCACGCGAGGTCGGCGCGCCCGTGAAGCTCACGTGGACTCGCGAAGACGATGTGCACAATGACTATTTCCATGCGGTGTGCGCCCAGCACATGGAAGGCGGGCTCGATGCGCAAGGCAAGACGGTCGCGTGGTTGCACCGCACGGTGTTTCCGTCGATCAGTTCGACATTCAAGGCTGATGTCCGTTACGGGGCGGCGGGTGAACTGGGGCAGGGCGTGACCGACATGCCTTACGACATCGCCAACGTGCGGTGTGAGAACGGCGCCGCCTCTGCACACACGCGCATCGGCTGGTATCGATCGGTATACAACATTCCCCACGGCTTCGCGTTAGGGTCGTTCGTCGATGAGCTTGCGGCGGCCGCGCGGCAGGATCCGGTGCAGCACCTGCTCACGCTGCTCGGCACGCCGCGGCATGTCGATCTGCATGCACTAGGGGTCGATTACCCGAACTACGGCGCGTCGATCGACGAGTATCCGATCGACACCGCCCGCTATGCGGCCGTGGTTCGCGCGGCCGCCGTGCGCTCCGGATGGTCGACCGCATTGCCGGCGCGGCATGGACGCGGGATTGCGGTACATCGCAGCTTCCTGAGTTATGTGGCCGCGGTCGCGCATGTGCAGGTGGCCGACGACGGTTCGGTGCGTGTGACACGCGTCGATCTGGCCGTCGACTGCGGGCGCATCGTCAATCCCGATCGGGTTGTTGCGCAGTTCGAGGGCGCGGTGGTGATGGCGCTCGGCAACACGTTATACAGTGAACTCACTTTCCGGAACGGTGCGTCGGAGCAATCGAACTTCACGGACTACCAGGTCGCCCGTATCGATTCCGTTCCCGAGACACACGTGTATATCGTGCCGAGCGATGCGCCGCCTGGCGGCGTTGGCGAGCCGGGCGTGCCGCCGACTTCAGCGGCCATCTGCAACGCGATCTTCGACGCGACCGGCCAGCGGATTCGTGCGTTACCGGTGGATACGTCGCTGTTGAAACGGACGTAGCGGCAAAATGCAACGGAGTTCGAGCGGCTGCCTACCGTGAGAATGAAATCAGCGTTAAACGATAGAGCTGTCGCGTCAACGGAACGCTGTGCGCGGGCGGCGGTGTTCAGTGCGCTTCGGTGCGCGCCAGTTCTTTCGAAATCGTTTTGCGAACCCGCCGTTGGGTCATCTGCCGCCTGGCAATGACGCAACGGCCGCCGGCTTGCCGTAAAGCCACCCTTGCGCAAGTTCGATGCCGCAGTTCTGCAATGCGTGGTGCTGGGCTGCCGTTTCGACACCTTCAGCAAGCACCTTGCAGCCGAGCTTACAGAACTGTTCAGCCGACGCGCGAATAGCGGCTGCGAAGGGCGCACCCTTATCGGCATTGCGGATCACTGGGCGCGCGTGATCGATGCGGGCAACAAGGCCACGCCGTTTATCGACGAGGTAGTTGCACGGCAAACCTCCGGCGACACCGAAGGGGCGCGCACCGTGCTGCTCCAGCAAGCGCGCCCCGCGCTGGTCGAGTGGCTCGCGGCAATCAACCAGTTGATCGACTTTCAGGAAGCGCTGAACCGGCAGGGCGGTGCCGAGGCACGTCAGATAAGCGTCGATTTCCGCTGGATGATGCTTGCGCTATCCGGACTTGCGTGCGTGATCGGTGGTGGCGTTGCGGTGCTTGTCGTGCGCAACATCGGCCGCTCGCTCGGCGCGGAGCCGCGTGAGCTGATCGCGTTCGCCGATGCGATTCGGCGCGGCGATCTTTCCCAGCGCGCCGGGTTGCGCACCGGCGATACGGCTAGCGTGATGGCGACTGTCGTGCGGATGAGAGAAGCGCTCGCGGACATCGTGGGACAGGTGCGCGATGGCGCCGATGCAGTCGCCGGCATGAGTCACGCGATTGCCGCCGGCAATGCCGATCTTGGCGCGCGCACCGAGCTCCAGGCCAGCGCGCTCGAGCAGGCAACCGGCGCGCTCTACCGCGCAGCGTATTGCGAGCGTGATCGCTCGCGTGCCGGGAGCCGCCGACGTGCAAGCGCGACAGACGGTCGGCCAGCCGTACTTGCGCATCATCGTGAACCGGGATGCGGTGGCGCGCTACGGCCTCAATGCGAGCCAGGTGCTCGACGTGGTGCAGGCGCTTGGAGGCCGCACCGTTGGCTCGATTTCGAATAACGATGGCCGCTTCGACATACGCGTTCGTCTGACGCCGCAAGACCGCACTGATGTGGCGCGAGTCGGCGCGCTACGCGTGAGCAACGGCGCGGGCAAGGCCGTGCCGCTCGCCGAAGTCGCCGACATCCGGATGGAGCCCGGTCCTTCGACGATCGAGCGCGAACAGGGGCAGCGCGTGATCATGGTGCAGGCCAACGTGCGCGGCCGCGATTTCGCCGGGTTCGTGCTCGCTGCGCAACATGCCGTGGCCACGCAGGTCAAGCTTCCGCTCGGGTACCGCCGCTCGAAAAGCAACGGGCGCTGCAGTGCGATGCGCTTCAGCCGATCTTTCAGGGCGGGGCGCTGCTGCACCGCCAGCGCGCCGCACAGGCGGTCTACGAGCAGGCCGGGGCAGTACCGCCTGACGCTCATCAACGCGTTCCAGAACGTTGCCGATGTCTTGCAAAGTGTGCAAGCCGATGCGAAGACGCTGGAAGCGTCCGTGGCCGCCGAACAGGCTGCATCGCGCAGCCTCGATATCGCTCGCCGGAAGCTGCAGACGGGGGAGATCGCTTACCTGTCCGTGCTGACGGCACAGCAAAGCTATGAAACGGCGCACGTTGCCGCGATCCAGGCGAGGGCTGCGAGGCTCGCGGACACGGCGGCGCTCTTTCAGGCCGTCGGCGGCGGTTGGTGGAACAGGTCGGATGCGCTGGTCTCGAGCGCGGCGCTAAAAGAAGCTCATTGAGTCGGATCACGCGACACATTCCTCATGATACGAACTCTCGTTGGCCTGATCTTCGTCGCTCTGCTGAACGGCTGCGCCTATTCGTCGGCACAGGCTCACCGTGCGCCGCTTGCGCAGACTGCGACAACCCGGACCGTCGACTATGCGGGCCTGCCCGGTGGCAATCAGCAAGTGCACGTCAAATCGCCGGCGTGCTACTTCCCGCGCGAAGCGCAAATACCTGCCGCCACGCTGCAGGCGGGGACGGCGTCATCGCATTGAGTACGACGCATTGCGCCCGGCAGTCGAAGCGTCCAGCTTGCCGGGCGCGCTGCCGACTCGACTGGCCGTGCGACAGCATCGACCCGCTCGCGGCGCTGATGTCTGCTTCGCGCCCGTGCAAGCATTTGGGCGCGCTGGAACAAGTCCACGGAATTTCGTTCACCTACCCTTGGCCTCGTGCGATGCAACGAGGCGTACATAGGGTGGGCCTTTGACATCTGCCGTTCAGGAGTATGGGGATGAACACAAATATTGTCGGTCATGGACGTGGCATGCCGCGCGCAGGCGGTTTTGGCCGCCGCTGGCGCGAGCTGCTTCTCGGCGCAGCCAGTCTGCTGGCGCTGCTGATGTCGGGTCACGCTCAAGCCGCCGCGCCGGTGCCCGCCGAGTGCGCCGCGTTGCAGGCGAAATACCCGCAATTCAAGGGCAAGACGCTGATCAACGCGATCAACCCGCACACGCCGGGTTACGAAGCGCTGGACCCGAACGATCCGACGAAATACATCGGCTTCGACATCGATCTCGGCGAGGCGATCGGCAATTGCCTCGGCTTCAAGATGGCGTACAAGCCTGTCGCGTTCTCGGCGCTGCTGGCGACGCTGCAAAGCGGTCAGGCCGACATCGTGATCTCCGATATCTATGCGACCGAGGAGCGCGCGAAGGCGGCGGACTTCATCACCTATTCGAAAGTGTTCGACGGCGTGCTGGTTGCGAAGGGCAATCCGAAGAAAATCAGCGGCATCAACCAGACGATGTGCGGCACGACTGCTGCGGAGAACACCGGTTACGTCGAAGTGCCGCTGATCCAGAAGCTCGCACCGCTTTGCAAGGCGGCGAACAAGCCGGAAGCCGCCGTGCAGCTGTACGACAACAACGCGAACGCAATCCAGGCGATTCTCTCGGGCCGCGCCGATACGTACATCAACGACGTCAATACGGTGGACCAGGCGGTCAAGGCGTATCCCGGCCAGCTCGAAAAGGCCAATGCGGTGACACTGCCGTATTCGATCGGTATCGGCGTACCTAAAACGAATCCGGCAATGCGCGCGGCGGTAATGGCGGCGCTCGTCGCGATCCAGAAGTCCGGCACCCAGACCGAGCTGCTGAAGAAGTGGTCGCTTGGTGCTGAAAATCTCGAAACTCCCAAGCTGATTGCCTCGAACTGATGAATTTGTTCCTGCACTATGTCGGCCTGCCGTATCTGTTAAGCGGCATCGGCTTCACCATCGCAGTCACGCTCCTCGGGCTGGCTGGCGGTCTGATCGTGGGACTGGTGCTCGCGAGCATGCAACTGAGCAAGGTGGGGCCGCTTGCCGCCATCGCACGCGGCTACACGGTGATTTTTCGCGGAACGCCGCTGATCCTGCAACTCGTGTTCGCATACGACGCGCTGCCGCACATCGGTTTGAAGTTGAGCGCGATGGGCGCCGCGGGTCTTGCGCTTGCGGCGAACGAGGGGCCGTTCATCGCGGAAATCCTGCGCTCCGGCGTGCTCGGCGTCGACCGTGGGCAAGTTCTTGCGGCGCAGGCGCTCGGCATGACGCCGACCGTGTTGCTGCGCCGTGTGATCGCGCCGCAGGCGATCCGCACCATGGTGCCGGCGCTCGGCAACGAATCGGTCAGCGCGTTGAAGAACTCGTCGCTGGCCTCCGTGATCGCGGTCGACGAACTGACCTTGCGCAGCACGCAACTCGCGTCGTCGACGTTTGATTTCTTCTCGATCTTCTTTGCGTCCGGGCTGATGTATCTCGTGCTGACCGGCTTGATTGCCGCGATCCAGCTATTCGCCGAAACCGCGCTCGATCTCGATCGCAGTCCGTCCGAACGGTTTGCGCGACTGCTGCCGTGGCGCCGGGCCGCGACCGCCGCGGAGCCCTCCGCCGCGAGCGCGACGCTATCCGTCGGTGTGCCGCTCGACGCCGCGCCCGTGCCGGTTGCGCGCAAGGCCCATGCGGAGCGCGCAAGCCGCTACGAGCTATTGCAGAAGCAGAAAGCGGCGGTGCAGGTGAAAGGGCTGAGCAAGCGTTACGGCAAGCAGACGGTACTCGACGGCTTCGACCTCACGGTCCGCTTCGGCGAGGTCATTGCGCTGCTCGGGCCGAGCGGATCGGGCAAAAGCACGCTGCTGCGCTGTATCAATCACCTGGAGCAGTGGGATGCCGGCGAAATCCGTATCGGCGGCAAGCGCATCGGTTTTCGGGTCGACGGTCAGCCAATGACACAGGGCGACCTCGCCAACGAGCGAGCGAGTGCCGGCGTCGGCATGGTGTTCCAGCATTTCAATCTGTTCAGCCATCTGACGGCGTGCGAGAACATCGCCGGGCCACTGCGCTGGGTGCACGGGATACCACCGGCCGACGCCGAGCGCCGCGCGCGCGAACTGCTCGAACGCGTCGGCCTCAGTCATCGCGCGGATGCGTTGCCGCGACATCTGTCGGGCGGCCAGCAGCAGCGCGTCGCGATTGCCCGCGCGCTGGCGCCGAATCCTCGCGTGCTGCTGCTCGACGAACCGACCTCCGCGCTCGACCCCGAACTCGTCGGCGAGGTACTCGACGTGATTCAGCGGCTCGTGGACGAAGGCGGCCTGACCATGATCATCTCCACGCACCAGTTGCGCTTTGCCGATCAGGTCGCCGATCGCGTCGTGTTCATGAGCGGCGGCGCGGTGGTCGAACAGGGACCCACGCATGAAGTGCTCACCCAGCCGCGCCATCCGTTGACAGCTCGATTCCTGAGCGTGATGGGCGCGGACGACCGGCTCGAAGTCGCGTCTTGACGGCGCGCGCCATTCAGCATCGCCCGGCCGTTCGTGCCGGGCGTCTTACGAGGTTCGAACAGACATGAAGCACCATACACTCCCGGTTTCGCCTGAAACGGTTCATTGGGGTTACTTCAGCAAGCAGGTCGCGCCCGCGTTGACGGTGCGTTCCGGCGACCGGATCACGATCGAGACGCTGACCCACCATGCGAACGACGACCACGAACGGATGGTCGCGGGCGACCCCGGCGCCGAAAGCATCTTCCACTGGACTCGCGAGCACAAGGCCATGCCGCGCCGGGGCGCGGGGCCAACCGATGGACCGTTTACGCTTGGGTCGGGCGAAGGTGTCGGCGTGCATCTGCTGACCGGGCCGGTCGCGGTCGAAGGGGCCGAGCCCGGCGACGTGCTCGAAGTGCGAATCCTCGACGTGCGCCCGCGGCCGAGTTGCAATGCGTGCTATCGCGGCCGTTGTTTCGGTTCGAATGTCGCCGCATCGTGGGGCTTTCATTACCACGATCTCATCGAGGAGCCGAAGCCCCGTGAAGTCGTGACGATCTTCGAGCTCGATACCTCGGGCGAGCCATTTGCGCGTGCGGTCTACAACTACGTGTGGACGCCGCAAACCGACCCGGACGGCGTGGTCCACGCGATGATCGATTACCCGGGCGTCAAGGTCGACCCTACGCGGGTGAACAAACGCGAGAACATCCTGCCGAACGTGAAGGTGCCGGCCAGGCTGCATTTCGGCACGATGGGGCTCGCGCCGGCGGAACTCGACTATGTCAGCTCGATTCCGCCCAGCTACACCGGCGGCAATATCGACGATTGGCGCGTCGGAAAAGGTGCGCGGATGTATTACCCGGTCGCGGTCGAAGGCGCATTCTTTTCTGTCGGCGATCCTCATGCAGCGCAGGGTGACAGTGAACTTGGCGGTACGGCGATCGAAACCTCGCTCACCGGCGACTTCGAGTTCGTGCTGCACAAGAAGAATGACCTCGGCGGCACGATTCTCGAAGGCCTCACGCACCCGATGCTGGAAACCGACGACCAATGGTCCGTGTACGGATTTACTTTCGCCAATTACCTGGCAGAACTCGGCCCGGCCGGACAGACCGAGGTGGCACAGCACGCGAGCCTCGACAAGGCAATGCGCGACGCGTTCCGCAAGCTGCGCCGTTTCCTGATGACCGTGCACAGGCTAAGCGAGGATGAGGCCATTGCGCTGATGTCGGTCGCCGCGGATTTCGGCGTCACACAAGTGGTCGACGGCAATTGGGGTGTGCATGGATCAATTCGCAAGAACGTCTTTGTCGGCGGCGCCGGCCGCTGAGACGTCCCGCTCGGGCCGCAGGCGATTCGCCGCGCGTGTGCGCGGGCGTCCCGTATGCGTCAGATCAGTGCACAGGGGCGTTGCTGGTGCCTGCGCGCGCAATCATCGCGGTCGGGCGGCCACCGGCGCTCGGGCCGCCGCGCCCTCGCGATGCACCCGACCCGAGTTGGTGCGGTTATTGCTTTTTTGGGCGACCCGTACCGCTTGTCGAATCTGTCCTCGGGTAGCGGGCGTTGCGCTCGTGCGACGGGCGTCTGTTCTGGAGTCAACGTTGGATTTGCTGCGCTTTACTACCGAGTCCTATTCGGAGGCCGAACGGCTTCGCGCGTGGGTTAAAGCGCTTGACACGATGGGGTGGCGTAGCGGTGCGATTGCTTCTGTGCGGGCGTTGCGTGGCACGATCGTCGCGCAGCGCTCGCCCGGCGGTTTCGATCTGGGCCTGCTGGCGTCGGTGGCGCAGACGCTCGAACCGAACGCTGCCGGTGGCGACGGCGTGCTGATTGTGCTGCACCTTGACGGTGTGGCGACGCTGCAGGCCAACAGCGGACGTCAGCCTCTGGCAGTGAACGACCTCGTCTTTCTGCCGTCGGGCGAAGGCGCCTCGCTGCTCTTCGCGACCGATTTCCGCGCTTTTGTCGCGCGTGTACCGCGCTCGGCGATCAGGGGGCGGCTGTTTGCATCGTCGATGAACGCCGGCCGGATCGCCGGAGATGTCGGTGTCGGGCATGTGTTTTCCGGTTTTCTTGCGTCGCTTGCGGAAGGCGTGGAGATGTTGTCCGCCAACGACCTGCGTCCGCTCGAGCTCGCACTGGTCGAGTTTCTGGTGGCGATTCTGTCCGTGCAACAGCGCGAAACGCCGATTAGCGGACTGACATCGTCACAGGCGGCCATCTTCTCGCGCGTGTGCCGCAGTATCGATGCGCAACTGGGCGACCCCAACATCAGTCTCACGCGTCTCGCCGCAGAAGAGCGCGTCTCGCAGCGCTACCTGCAAAAGCTGTTCGAAAGTGCCGGCCAGAGCTTCTCCACGTATTTGCGGCTCAGCCGACTCGAACGCTGCAGGGCCGAACTCGTCGATCCGCTCCACGAAAAGACGTCGATTTCGGATATCTGTTTTCGTTGGGGCTTCAACGATCCGGCGCATTTCAGCCGTGCGTTTCGCGAGCAGTACAAGACGTCGCCGCGCGCCTTCCGTCATGAAGCGAGCCTCGATTTGGCCCGGCATGTGGTGCAGCGCATTTCGCGCGGATTGCCGCTCAACACGGATGCGCTGCTGGTTCCCGCGCAAGCCGCGGCGCGGGAAGCAACGCTCGACGCTGCCGGCGCGATCGTGGCCAGTCGCCCCGTCGACACGCGAACCGGCTCGAGGCAGGCAATCAGCAGCCGGTCCGGCAAGCCGCGCCACCACCTGTTGCGTGCAACGGCCAACACGGTGCATTGGGGCTATTTCTCACACGACCTGAAGCCGGTGCTCGAAGTCGACAGCGGCGATAGCGTGACGATCGAGACACTGACGCAGCATGCGTCGGACGACTGGGCGCGTATGGTGGCCGGCGATCCAGGCGCTGAAAGCGTGTTCCACTGGACCGCCGAGCGCAAAAACGTGAACCGGCGCGGCGCCGGACCGATCGACGCATCGATCTACGGTCGAGGCGCAGGCGAAGGGTTTGGGGTGCATATCTGCACCGGCCCGATTGCGGTACGTGGCGCCGAGCCGGGCGACATACTGGAAGTCAGGATCCTCGAGGTGCATCCGCGGCGCTGCGCGAATCCGCAATTCAGCGGGCGGGCGTTCGGCAGCAATGCGGCCGCGTGGTGGGGTTTCCATTACCGTGAATTGTTGACCGAGCCTAAACCGCGCGAAGTCGTCACGATTTACGAACTCGACGCAGAGCCCCGGCCGGACCAGGGCACGCCCTTTGCGCGCGCGGTCTACAACTACCGCTGGACGCCACAATGCGATCCGTTCGGTGTCGTGCATCCGACCATCGACTATCCGGGCGTTCCGGTCGATCATTCCACCGTTGAGGAAAATTATGGAATTCTCAAGGGTGTCAAGATTCCGGTGCGCCCGCATTTCGGTCTGATCGCGGTCGCGCCGCAACAGGACGGTCTCATCGACTCGATTCCGCCGTCCGCGTTCGGCGGCAACCTGGACAACTGGCGCGTCGCGCAGGGTGCGAGCGTCTATCTGCCGGTGGGTGTTCCCGGCGCATTGCTGTCGGTCGGGGATCCGCACGCATCGCAGGGCGATTCCGAGCTATGTGGGACGGCGATCGAATGCTCGCTGACGGGCGAGTTCCAACTGGTGTTGCACAAGAGAGCAACTCTGGCCGGCCAACCGTACGCGGATCTCACGTATCCGCTCGTCGAAACCGCCGACGAGTGGGTGCTGCATGGATTCAGTCATGCCAACTATCTGGCTGAATTCGGCACGCACGCGCAGAGCAAGGTCTACGAGAAGTCGACGCTGGATCTCGCGATGCGTGACGCGTTCATCAAGACGCGCCGCTTTCTGATGACGACCAAGGGCCTTACCGAAGACGAAGCAATCTCGTTGATGTCGGTCGCAGTCGACTTTGGTGTGACACAGGTCGTCGACGGCAACTGGGGTGTGCACGCGATCATCCGCAAGGCCTTGTTCACGGAATAATCATCTTGTCGTGCGTGCGCGATCGGTCTGCCGAAGCGGTGCGCACGGTGCTTTCCTTTTTCCGGAGTTACTTCGAATGGATGTATCTACAAAATTCTGGATGGTCGAGGGCGGCCCGACACCGGTAGGCCCTTTCTCCCATGCAACCGAGCACGACGGCTGGGTGTTTCTCACAGGCCAGATGCCGACGTCGCCGGAGGACGACAACGCACCGCTTCCCGAAGGCGTGGCCGCCCAGACGACACGAGTGATGGACAATCTGATCCTGGTGATGAAGGGGATGGGTCTGGGCCTCGAACATGTCCTTTCGGCGCGGATTTTCCTGACCGAATTCAAACGGGATTACGCAACGATGAACGCGGTCTATGCAGCTTATTTTCCGGCCGGGAGATTGCCGGCGCGGACCTGTATCGGCGTAACCGGATTGGCGCGTGACGCGCTCGTCGAAATTGACTTCATTGCTCGCAGGCCGAGTTGAACAGCGACTCGATGCAGCCGTTATACCTGGCAGTCAATGTGCCCATGCTACCGCGTCGTCTCGACGGTCACCTCGCCGTGCAACAGGAATGAGGTCATCTCAGGTGCGTCGCGACGGGCATCGGTCACGAGCGTCCACTCGCGTTCGAGCGGTGTCCAGTATTGCTGGCTTGCGCGGTCCAGTTTGTGCGAGGTGACCAGTACGAAGAGTTGGGCAGCCTGCCTGATGACGCATTCCTTCAGGTAGGCCTGCTCCGCTGACGCCTCGCAGAGGCCTCGGTCAGCCACCACGCCGTCCGCGCCGAGAAATGCCTTGTCGACCGACAGGCGGCTCAAGGCAAGCTGCGCAAGCGGGCCGAGCGTGCTCATGCTGGTGGGACGCAGATCGCCGCCGATCAGCGTGACGGGCACTTCGCTCGCAGCGAGCGTGTTGACGGCCAACAGATTGTTGGTCACAACGCGAACCTCGCGACGGCCGGCGAGCAAACGTGCCATTGCCGCGGTGGTGGTGCCGCCGTCGAGAAAGATGGCGTCGCCATCCTGCACATGGCTCACGGCCACGCGCGCGATGGCCTCCTTTTGCTCGCGAAAACTCTCGCGGCGGCTATCGAGCGATTCCTCGGGTTCGTGAATACCGAGCGAAGCGGCCGCGCCTCCGTAGGTGCGCACGATGCGCCGTTCGTCGGCGAGCGCGCGCAGGTCGCGGCGAACCGTCGCCTCGGACATGCCGAAGTGCTCGCACAACGCGCTCACATCGGTCATGCCGGAGAGGACGGCCTGCAGCATTGCCTCGCGGCGGTTCGTAACTTTCATGGTGAGGGTTTGCCTGGGTGGTGCGCCGTGTAAAGGCGTCGAATCGCGTAAGTGTAATCAAACGGGCTGGCGGGGCAATGGGGCGGGGCGGGCAGGTGTGCGCCGCGCGAATGTGCCCGCCTGCGGCTGCAGGCCTGTTGCGTCAAATTGACTAAATTGATTGAATCGATCAATTCAGGCGAAAGCCATCTCCACCATCATTTTCAAGATTCCATCTGCAAAAAGAGGATATTCCAGAAAAATTTGCGTGAAGCGAGGGGCGGGCGTAGACTCATAAATGATTGAACCGATCATTAAAGTGATCATGTCGATCACAAACAACCGTGAGACAACTATGGCCCAACTACCCATCAAGCGCGCAATCGAACGCGTACCCGGCGGAATGATGATCGTCCCGCTCCTGCTCGGCGCAGTCATCGCCACCTTTCTGCCGGGCATGCCGGAATTCTTCGGCTCCTTCACGAATGCGCTGTTTACGGGTGCGTTGCCTATCCTTGCTGTGTTCTACGTGTGCATGGGCTCGTCCATCGATATCAAGGCGACGCCCTATCTGCTGAAGAAGGGCGGCGCGCTGTTTGCCGCGAAGGTGGGGACGGCGATTGTCGTCGGTTTCGTGCTAGGCCATTTTCTTGGCGAGATGCCCGTCTCCTCCGGACTGTTCGCCGGCATGTCGACGCTCGCGGTGGTCGCCGCGATGAACGACACCAACGGCGGCCTCTACATGGCGTTGATGGGGCAATATGGCAAATCTGAAGACGTCGGCGCGTACACGATCATGTCGCTCGAATCCGGCCCGTTCCTCACCATGGTCACGCTCGGCGTGGCCGGGCTTTCGGCGTTTCCCTGGCAGACGCTGGTCGGCAGCGTCCTGCCGCTGGCGGCCGGCATGCTGCTGGGCAATCTCGACCGGGAAATGCGCGCCTTTCTTGGCCGCGCCGTGCCGGTCATGATTCCGTTCTTCGCGTTGGCGCTCGGTGCGAGCCTCGACCTGCACAAGGTATGGCAAGCGGGCCTGCTGGGCATCGGCCTCGGCATTGCCGTGGTGATCGTCACGGGCATTCCCCTTTACCTGACCGATCGGCTGACGGGCGGCACGGGTGTCGCTGGGGTGGCGGCCGCCAACACGGCGGGCAACGGCGCGGCGGTGCCCGCGCTGATCGCCGCGGCCAATCCGGTCTACGCTGAAGCCGCCAAAAGTGCGACGCTGCTGGTCGCCGCGTGCGTGGTCGTGACGGCCATCGTCTCGCCCATGCTCACCGCGGCTGTCGCAAAGCGTGTCGCCACGCGCACGGAAGCGAGAGACTCGACCGTCGGAGCGACACGTTGAGCATGACCAAACTTGTGATCGTCGCCGACGACCTGTCCGGCGCCGCCGATTGCGCGATTGCCTTCGCCGCTGCTGGTCTGCGCACGGCGGTGAGCCTCACGGCGGCGCAGGCGATGCCGCACGCCGAAGTGATCGCGGTGGATACTGACACGCGCCGTATGTCGCCCGCTGACGCGGCACGTTGCACGGGCGCGGCGTGGCAGGTATGCGGCGCGCCGGCCTGCCGGTTGTACAAAAAAATCGATTCCACCTTGCGCGGCAACTGGGCCGCCGAAGTCGCCGGCTTGCAGCCGCTCGCGGGGCTCGCCATTGTCGCGCCGGCTTACCCGGCAACCGGGCGTACTGTGTGTGACGGCCGGGTCTTCGTGCACGGCATTCCGCTCGAAGAGACCGAAACCTGGCAGCTCGAACACGCTGAACGTTCTGCCGATCTCGCGACGATGCTGGAGTCCGCGGGCCTCACCACGGCGCTGCTGACGGTCGTAGCGCTGCGCGGCGATCGGCAGGCATTGCGCGAGACGCTTGGCGCGGTGATGCGCGGCGGCATGCAGGCGCTGGTCGTCGATGCGCAAACCGATGCGGACCTCAGGGCGCTCGCCGAGGCCACGGCGTCGCTGGACGGCGCGTTCTTCTGGGTCGGCTCCGGCGGACTGGCTCGCGAGTTGGCTTTGGTGAGCGGCCAGTCCGCGCCCGCGCCGGACCAAAACGCGGCGCCGCCGCAGATGTACCGGCAGGACGGCGCGGTGCTGATTCTGGTCGGCAGCCTCTCGGCGGTCTCGGAGCAGCAATGCGCGATGCTGCGCGAGCGGGCGGGCATCGCCGAGTTCATGGTGCCGCCCGCCTTGCTGCGAGACGCCGAGCGGCATCCGCAATGGCCGGGCTGGCAGGCCCGCGTGGCCGCTCACCTTGGCGAACGCACCGATCTGCTGCTGCGAATCGGGCGCGACGAAGCGTTCGATCCGGCCGAAGGTGCGCATCTGTCGAAGGCGCTGGCGGCGCTCGTTGCGCCATCCTTTGCGCATCTCAGCGGACTGATCGCCACCGGCGGCGAAACGGCGCGCGCGATGCTGAGCGCGGTCGGTATCGCCAGTTTGCAATTGCTGTCGGAGATCGAGCCGGGCGTAGCGGTAGCGCGTCCGCATGGCCGCGAGCACCTCAGGATTGTCACCAAGGCC
The DNA here is from genome assembly GCF_014201025.1 of Paraburkholderia sp. MM5384-R2. Taxonomy (NCBI): domain Bacteria; kingdom Pseudomonadati; phylum Pseudomonadota; class Betaproteobacteria; order Burkholderiales; family Burkholderiaceae; genus Paraburkholderia; species Paraburkholderia sp. MM5384-R2. Next base: position 192,759 of record NZ_JACHDI010000011.1, on the reverse strand, counting down.
GGCGCATTCGGCAGCGCGCATGCGCTGTACGGCGCTTACCTTCATCTGAGGAGCGCGACCGACTCCGCGCGCGGCGGGCCGGAAGTCAGCAGCCCGGCCGGCCCCTCCACACCCTCAACGGCTTGCAACACGAGCCCACGGAATTCAGCCAAAACACTATGAGCAACTATCTTCCTGTCATCGGCATCACGATGGGCGACGCAGCCGGCGTGGGTCCCGAGATCGTGGTCAAGAGCCTGACGCACGAGTCGGTCTATCAGCAGTGCCGCCCGCTTGTCATCGGCGATGCGGCACGCCTCGAACGCGCGAATGAGATTCTCGGCGGTAGCGCCACGGTGCGTCGTATCGAGAACGTGTCGGAGGCCCGCTATGAGCGGGGGACCATCGAGTGTATCGACCTCGCGCTGATTCCCGTCGACCTGCCATTTGGCAAGCTGTCGGCACTCGCGGGCGACGCCGCCTACCGCTACATTGCGCGCGCGGTCGAGTTGGCAAAAGCCGGCGAGATCGACGCGATCTGCACGGCGCCCTTGAACAAGGAGGCGCTTCACGCAGGCGGTCACAAGTATCCCGGCCACACCGAGATGCTCGCATATCTCACCGGCATCGACGAAGTCTCGATGATGCTCGTCGCGCCTAAATTGCGCGTGATTCACGTGACCACGCACATTGGCATCATCGATGCGATTCGCAAGATCGAGCCGGGCCTCGTGCAGCGCACGATCGAACGCGGTCATGCGACGCTCGTGAAGGCCGGCATCGCCAATCCGCGCATCGCCGTGTGCGGCATCAATCCGCATGCGGGCGAGAACGGCCTGTTCGGTTACGGCGAGGAAGAAGAAAAGATCGTTCCCGCGGTGCAGCGTCTTCGCGAGCGAGGCTGGGACATTGAAGGTCCGTTGCCTGCCGACACGCTTTTCTTTCGCGCCGGACGCGGCGATTTCGACCTGGTGGTCGCGATGTATCACGATCAGGGTCACGGTCCGGTCAAAGTTCTTGGGCTGGAGGCGGGCGTCAATGTGACGGTCGGTCTGGATGTGATCCGCACCTCGGTCGATCACGGCACGGCGTTCGACATCGCCGGCAAGGGCATTGCCGATGAGCGCAGTCTCCTCGAAGCCTTGCGTCAGGGCGCCGAGCTCGCCACGCGGCGAGCCTGAGACGCGGCGATGGGAGCACCTGTGCGCAGAACCGCGGACTTTCACCAGAAGCTGCTGGAGGCCGGCGTCGCGCTGTTTGCCGAAACCGGTTATCACGGCACCGGCGTGAAGGACATCGTTGCGCGCGCGGGCGTGCCGAAGGGTTCGTTCTACAACTACTTCGACAGCAAGGAAGCGTTTGGCGCGGCGATCCTGCGTCACTACGCGGACGAGCAGGCGGCAGAGTGGAAGCAGTATTCGATCGAAGCGGATGCGCCTGATCCGCTGCTCGCGCTACGCGGCATCTACGAGCGCATGGTGGCCGACTACGAGGCTTGTGAAGATCGTTGCGGATGCCTGTTAGGCAATTTTGCCGGCGAGATCGCGCAGTCGAGCGATCTGTGCCGTCGTGCGGCGCGCCTGACGGTCGACGAATGGCGCATGCGTTGTGCGGAGTACCTGCGCCGAGGACAGGAGTTCGGTTCGGTGCGCCGCGATCTTCCGGCTGAAGCAATGGCAGACCTTTTCTGGAACATGTGGGAAGGCAGCCTGTTGCGGATGAAGCTGGAGGACTCGGTCGAACCTTTGAAGGCCTGTGTGCATTCGATGTTCGATCTGTTTTTCAAGTCCCGGCAATAACAGTAAGCGAGGTCGGCACGCCGGGCGGCGCGCAATCGCTCTGCGGTGCGCGGTTTGTCCGCAGTTGAGACGACCGGTCATATCAATGCAGGAAAGCAAGGTCCCCATGCAAAACTTCATCTTCCACAATCCAACTCGCATTCTGTTCGGCGAAGGCCAGATCGCCGCACTCGACACCGAGGTCCCGACCAACGCGCGCGTGATGATCACGTGCGGCGGCGGCAGCATCAAGAGCAATGGCGTGCTCGCGCAAGTACAGGCAGCGCTCGGCGAGCGCCCCTATTTCGTGTTCAGCGGCATCGAGCCCAATCCCACCTACGAAACCTTGATGCAGGCGGTCGAGTTCGCACGTGAGCGCGACCTCGACTTTCTGCTCGCAGTCGGCGGCGGCTCGGTGATCGACGGCACGAAGTTCATCGCGGCCGCACTGAAGTTCGACGGCGAGCCGTGGGACATCCTCGCGAAACAGGTCGAAGTGCGCGACGCGATGCCGTTCGGCAGTGTGTTGACGTTGCCGGCCACGGGTTCCGAAATGAACAACGGCGGCGTGATCAGCCATCGCGCGAAAGGCGACAAGCTGCCGTTTCGCAGCGATGCAACCTATCCGCGATTTTCCGTGCTCGATCCGGTCACGACCTACTCGCTGCCGCCGCGGCAGATCGCCAACGGCGTCGTCGACGCATTCGTTCATGTCGTCGAGCAGTACCTGACCTATCCGGTCGATGCGAAAGTGCAGGACCGCTTTGCTGAAGGGCTGTTGATCACGTTGACCGAAGTGGGCCCGCAGGCGCTTGCCGAGCCGCACAACTATGCCGTGCGCGCCAACCTCATGTGGACCGCGACGCTCGCGCTCAACGGCCTGATCGGCGCAGGCGTGCCGCAGGACTGGGCGACTCACATGCTCGGCCACGAAATCACCGCGCTGCACGGGCTCGATCATGCGCAGACGCTCGCGATCGTGCTGCCGGCCATGCTGAGCGTGCGACGGCAACAGAAGCACGCCAAGCTGCTGCAATACGCGGAGCGCGTCTGGAACATTACCGAGGGTAGCGAGGACGAGCGCATCAGCGCGGCGATCACGGCAACCCGCGTGTTCTTCGAGCGCATGTCGCTCGGGACCCGGTTGCGCGACTATCAGATTGGCGGCAACTCCATCGGCACGCTGATCAACAAGCTCGAAGAGCACGGGATGACGGCGTTGGGCGAGCACGGCAACGTGACGCTCGAAGTCAGCCGCCAGGTCTATCAACTTGCAGTCTGAGCGATCCCGTGTCCGCTTGACTGTTCTCCTAGATTATCACCATGAAGATTGGATTCGTAGGTCTTGGCTCGATGGGCGCCGCAATTGCGATGAACCTGATCGAGTCGGGGCATGAGGTGCATGTTTTCAACCGCACGGCCGCGAGGGCGGAGCCTTTGCGCGCCGCTGGCGCACGGGTCGCCGCAAGCCCGGCGCACGCCGCAGAGTCGGCTGACGTCGTTTTCACGATGGTCGCCGACGATGCCGCGCATGCCGCCGTCACGTTCGGCGAGGCCGGTATTGTTAACGCGCTGCGACCGGGCGCGCTGCATATCTCGATGAGCACGATTAGCGTGGCGGCCGCGCAGGATCACGCGGCGCGCTACCGCGAAGCGGAACTCCCTTTCGTGTCCGCACCGGTATTCGGCCGGCCCGACGCCGCGGCGGCGCGCAAGCTCTTCATCATGGCCGCGGGCGAGGACGCGCATCTCACCGTCGCGGTCCCGCTTCTCGAGCAACTCGGACAGTCGGTCGGCATCGTCGGCACGGATCCTTCGCAGGCGAACCTCGTGAAGCTGATCGGCAATTTCATGCTGTCCGCGATCATCGAGACTTTGGGCGAGGCCTGTGCGGTGGCCGGCAAGGCGGGCATCGACCCGATGCGCCTCGTCGAATTGCTGACGAGCGCGAACTTCAACGCGCCGCCGTACAAGATCTACGGCCCGTTGATCGCGTCCCAGCAGTTCCAGCCGCCGGGTTTTTCGTTGCCGCTCGGGCAGAAGGACAACCGTCTGATGCTGGCGGCCGCCGAGGCGCTGGGTGTGCCGTTGCCGCTGGCGAGCCTCGTGCGTGACCGCTTCCTGACCTTGCGTTCGCAAGGGTTGGGCGCCGCGCACGACTGGTCGGCCGTAGCGTTGTGTGCGTTGTCCGATGCGGGCATGAGCAAGCCCGTCCACTTCCCGACCTAGCCGCCTCGCGGGGCTGATTTGGCGGTCTTCATGCTGAGCCACACGATGACGAGCGCTGCCGCGGCGGCAGTAAGCCGTCCAGGGGCTACCATCCGAATCTTTGCCGGAAACTGTCTGCACTGAACGAGGATGTGAGCCCCACGGCGAAGATTGTCATGTCATCAGTGGCCTCAGCATGGCTCTTTTCAGACGCCTCTCGGAAACGCGCCACAGCGGTAATCAAATCAGGGTATCGCGTGGCGGGAAGAGATGTTCGCCGAGGTCATGCTCGCCGCCGCGCAAGAAGCAAAGGCGACGATTGGCCTGCTGAAGACGTCGGTGCCGATCCGCGACACGCTGATCAGCTTCGGCAAGCACTACCTGAGCGCGGTGCTCAAGCCGCAGTTGCTCGCGGTACGCCGTCTGGCCAATCATGAAGGCGGCCGCTCGCATGTGGGAGCGTTGTTTTACGAACGTGGACTGAAGGTCGGCTGGCAAATGGTGACCGAGTTCCTGCAGCAGTCCTGCGAGGCCGGGCTGATAGCGATTCGCGTCAGTCCGGCAAGCGCCCCGAATGGACGTGCCACAGCTTCCATACAGCTTCGCGTTGGATCCAGATCTGCGTGACCAGCGCGCGAATCTCGACCTCAGATCCATCAGTCCTGCGCACCAGCGATTGCTCAAGCCGACCCGTCGTAATCACCATGTCCGGCAGAAACCGGTACGCGAGCGGCTGCGGCCGCTTGATCTGCCGTGTCTCGATCTTCTCGGCGAGGAAAGTCAGATACTCCGACTTGCCATGAACGTAGCCGGATGAGTGAACGAACATCAACTCGTCGTCGAGAAGCGAGGCCAGTGTCAGCATGTCCCCTGACACCGTAGCGTCGCAGCGTTGTTTTTCCATTGCGTCGACGGCGGTTTGAGCGAACGCATTCTTCATCATGATTCCCCTGCGGATGCGGCATGCGCGAGGCCCGTCAGGAACGGCACCGGCTGCCTGTTGAGTTGTGTGTTCGCGGGCATCTTCCGCGCGGCGAATCATTCGCCGCGGTCAACGCAATAATTCGCCGCTCAGTCGATTTCCCTGCGAAATGGGTTCGGCCGCGAACCTTCCCATCGGCAATGCATAGCTTGCAAGCAGCGCGACCGCGGATGCGCCCATAACGTAGTAGGCTGGCGCTGCGAGCGAACCGGTCTGGCGAATCAGTAGAGTCGCCAGCAACGGCGCAAAGCCGCTGAAGACGACGACTGACAGGTTGTATGCAAGCGCGATTCCACTGAATCTGACCTGGACAGGAAATTGATCGGCGAGTACCGACGCCCAAGTCCCGCTTGCCAGTGAGAAAACCACGCCGGCGAGGACAAATAGCACGACCGGATTGACGGTATGGCTGACGAGCGCTTGATAGAACGGGTAGCTCAACAGGACCAATAGCGCCGCGGACGTGCGCAGGAGGTACCGGCGCGGGATCTTGTCGCCGAGCCAGCCCGCAGCGAGCAGGCCGAAAGAGCTGACGATCAGATAAGCGTTCTGGGCAACTGCCGCGGTCCGCGGCGCGTAGTGCAGTTGCTGGACGAGGTAGGCGGGCATGTGACCATAAAGTATGCCGTTGACGCCGGCCATCACCGCGATCGTGAGCGCTCCCGTCGCAACGGCCTTGCCATGACGTCGCAGCGTTTCGCGAAACGGTTGTTTGACTACGGCTCCGTGCATCTCCTTGAACTCGGGAGACTCGTCCAGATTGCGGCGCATCCAGTAGGAGACAATCCCGCAAACGCCGCCGAACAGGAACGCGATCCGCCAGCCATACGCCGCCGCATCCGCACTCGACAGGTAGGTCTGGATGCCGAGGTTGACGAACGTAGCCAGCAACACGCCCACGTTGACCGCGCAAATGATGATGCCCGCGGCAAGGCCCGCGCGATGCGGTGCCGCTTCCACCGCATAGGTGATGGCGCCGGGCATTTCTCCGCCGACGCAAAAACCCTGCAGCATGCGAAGCATGATCAACAGGATCGACGCGGTCATGCCCCAACTCTGGTAGTTGGGCAGCAGCCCCAGACAGATGGTCGCGGTCGTGACCACAATGATCGAGCCAAGGAATACCGGACGCCGGCCATAACGGTCGCCCCAGCTACTGAGCACGATCCCGCCGAGCGGCCGGATCACGTACCCGATCGCAAGCACGGAGAAAGTCGCGAGCATGCTGATCAGCGACGACGCATTCGGGAAAAACTGGGCCGCGATGTTATGCGCAAAGAAGCCGTAGACGATGAAATCGTAAAACTCCAGCGAGCCGCCAAGGCTCGCGATGAGAATCATCTTCCACTGCGACCATGTCAGGCCGGGGGGCTGCGGGTGGTCGGCGCCGCCGACCGGATTACGGGTTGTCTCCATGACTCCTCCAGTGATTGTTGGCTTCTTTGTCCAATGATTTGCGTGCGTTGGTGACGATGTCTCTCGCGCTTCAACGCGTTTTGCGGACTTACCCGGTCATGCGCTCTCTGTCTGCAAGCCAGGTGATGCGTGTTCAAGCAGACAGCACAAGGATTCCGCCTCCTGAGCGACGCCATACACATACCGGTCGGGACGTATAAGCACAGCTGAAGCGCCGGTTGAAGCTAACCACTCACGGACGGCAGCCCCTTCGCAGGCGACGATCTCGACGCCAGCCTGCGCGGCGCGACTAGAAATGTCGCTACATTCAGCGAGCAACTCCGGTAGCACGACGAGTGCAAAGCGATAGCCGACCACGTCGTCCAGCAGGCGTCCGTCCGCCAGACGGGGTTGGGGTGCGATTTGTCCAACAACGCCTGATGGTTCATCGAGACAGGCTCCCGGGCCGAGCTTCGGTTGCGGGGTGACGAAATTGCGAATCGCTGCGCTCATTTCGCTGTCACGGCTGCTGGCAAGTTCCGGACGGGTCGTCTGAATCACGGACCCGAGCTGCACCGCTGTTTTGATAAATTCGCGCACGTGCGGCGAACGCTCGGATTCGTAGGTATCGAGCAGGGTATCAGGCGCCTCTGCGCGGATGACGGCACCCAGCTTCCATGCGAGATTCGAAGCGTCGCGGATACCGGCCGCCATTCCCTGGCCCATGAAAGGCGGCGTCTGATGCGCGGCATCTCCGGCAAGCAGAAGTCGCCCACGGCGCCAGCCGTTGGCCACCACCGAGTGAAAGGTGTAGATGGCGGAACGTTCGAGGCGTGCGTCGGCCGGCGAAATCCAGCGAGCGAGCTTGCCCCACAGCCACTCATGAGAACCGAGTTGTGCCGCATCATCGCCGGGCATCACCATGATCTCCCAGCGGCGGCGATTGCCGGGGCCGCGCGTGTAGGTGGTCGGGCGCACCGGGTCGCAGTATTGAATCGAGTAATCGCCGAGGTCTGGCCGCGGTGCATCGAGCAATACGTCGACGACCACCCAACGTTCATGCGATTTCAGATCGGTGAGTTCAGTGCCCATGAAGCGCCGCGCAATCGAGCGCGCGCCGTCGCAGCCGACGACGTAACGGGCCGTGGCATGGCCGAGCTTGCCGCAACTCGTGTCTTCGAAGCGGAGCCGGACGCCATTGCTCGTCTCGTCTAGCGCGAACACTTCGTGACGCAGGCGCACATCGACATTCGGCTGGCCGGCCAGGCGTTCACGTAACGCGTTCTCGAGATCGGGCTGATGAAACTTGTAACTCGCGCACCAGCCATGCGGCCCGATGCAAGTGGGGCGCTGCCAGTCGATCAGCAACGTGCCCTCGGCGTTCACGAATTTCATGCCGGGACCGACAAACAGCTTGGGAAGCAGTGAGTCCGCGATGCCGACGGTCTGGAACACGCGCATGCATTCGCCATCGAAGTGCACTGCGCGGGGTAGCGCGAAAATGTCCTTGTCTCGCTCCAGCACCAGCACCCGCAAGCCTTCGATTGCGAGCAGGTTGGCCAGCGTCGCTCCGGTGGGCCCGAGGCCGATGACTGCCACGTCGTAATCACACGCGTGCGTCGAAATGGTTTTATCTGACATGTCTGAGTCCGTCTGGAAGACGCCGGGCGCACGCACAGCGTGAGTCCGGCGCTGGGTGTTACTCGTCGGCGACCGGGTTGGACAGCACACCGATCCGGTCTACCTCCACTTCCGTCACGTCGCCCGGCTTCATGAAGAGCGGCGGGTTGCGCTTCGCGCCGACGCCGCCGGGCGTGCCGGTCACGATCACATCTCCTGGAGAGAGCGGGGTGAAGGTCGACAGGTAGGCGATCTGTTTGGCGATGCCGTGGATCAGCATCTGCGTCGTCGCGCGTTGTACTTCCTGGCCGTTCAGGCGGGTGACGAGCGTCATCACCGCGTTGGGTTCGATCTCGTCGCTCGTCACCATCCACGGCCCGAATGCGCCGGTGCGATAGAAATTTTTGCCCGGGCCCCATTGGCCTGTATGAAGCTGCCAGTCGCGCACGGAGCCGTCGTTGTAACAGGCGTAGCCAGCGATGTGATTCCACGCGTCGGCTTCGGCAATGCGCCGTCCGCCGCGCCCGATGACGACGGCAATCTCACCCTCATAGTCGAACTTGTGCGACTCAGGCGGACGCAGCATCGGCTGGCCGTGGCCAACCTGCGAAGCCGGCACCCGCATGAAGATGACTGGATGCTCGGTGGCTTCGCGATTGGTTTCCTTGACATGGTCTGCGTAGTTGAGTCCCACGCAAAAGATTTGTTCAGGGTTCGGAATCACCGGCAGCAGCGCGACTTCCGACAGCGGGTAGTCGCCCTTCGTGTCTTCGGCCGCCTGGGTAGCCTCGCCGAATGCGTCGGCGGCAATCAGCGCTTTCAGATCCGCATAGCGGCCGCCAAGACGCTTGCCGAGGTCGAATACAGTTGCGTCGCGAACGATGCCGAACGAGGGGCCTTGATGGGTAGAAAAGCTGGCGAGTTTCATTGATGCTCCGGTGGATAAAAAGTCGATGCGATCAGCGCTTCGATCCTTCAAAAAGTTGTGCATTTATCTTATTTTGAGAATAAACTAAATTTAACAAAGGACACAACGTCTTTTTTGTTGGGGTTTATCACTACGTGGAGACAAGCATGAACGGTATGAAGCAAGCGCGAGCGGGCCTGTCGCTGAGTCACATGGGTTTTTATGTGAGCGACATGGCACGGGTGGAGGACTTTTATTCCCGGGTGCTGGAGTTCACCGTGACGGATCGGGGCACGCTGCAGACGCCGCACGGCACTGTGCGACTCGTGTTCTTGAGCCGCGATCCCGCGGTGCATCACCAGATCGTGCTCGCGAGCGGCCGCCCCGAACACTTGACGTTCAATCCGATCAACCAGATTTCGTTCGAAGCGGACAGCCTTGCCACGCTGAGGCAGTTTTACCAGCGGTTCGTCGCGGAAGGCCTGGAGGAAATCAACCCCGTCACTCACGGCAATGCGATCTCGATCTATGCGCGCGATCCCGAAGGCAACCGCCTCGAACTCTTCATCGACACGCCGTGGTATGTCGATCAGCCAATGCGGGTGCCTGTCGACTTCAACTTGCCCGATGCTGAACTGATCGCGGCCGTTGAACACCATGCGCGCGCGCTATCGGGGTTCAGGCCGCGCAGCGTCTGGCAGGCAGAAATGGCCGAGCGGATGGGGCTTGCATAAGCGCGGATATAATCCGTTCACACACGAGGAGCCCTGCACAGAGATGTCGAGCATCACGAGACTGTTATCCATACTCGAGCTGTTTTCGGAGGCGAAGCCGTTCCTGTCCGTCGAAGACGTTGCCACCGAACTCGACTGCTCGATTCCAACGGCTTACCGCTATGTGCGCGAGCTCGTGGACGCCGGCTTGCTCATCCGCTTTGCAGGCGGGGACTATGGTCTCGGCCCTCGCATCATCAAGCTTGATTACCATCTGCGCGTGTCGGATCCGCTGCTTGCGATCGGCCAGCCGATCATGCGCGAGTTGAGCGAACACTCGGGCTTCGATGTGGTGATGTCGCGCTGGTACGGGAGCGAGCTCGTTGACACGCATCGCGAAACGCACGAGGCGGCGCTTGACCTCCGATACGGCCGAGGCCGTCCGCGGCCCCTGTTTCTCGGCGCCGCTCCAAAAGCGATCCTGTCCACGTTTCCGAAGGCCAAGTTGGCGGTCCTGTTCGAGCAGTATGCCGAAGAGATCGCGCAAAGCGGCTTGGGGACGACACTCGACGAGTTCCGCGCGTCGCTGCTCAAAATCCGACGCGCGGGCTTTTACCTGTCGAGGGACGAACTGGAAAACGGCGTTTCTGCACTGGCGTCGCCGCTGTTCACGGACGATTCGGGCGAAGCAGTCGGATCGCTTGCGGTGATCGTACCGACGCAGCGACTCGAATTTGCGAATCTGGACCGGCTCGTAGAATCGATCCGGGAGGCAGCGGCGCGAACCTCTCAGCGCACGCGCGCGGTCATCGAAAGTAGGGGAGCCGGGGCCGCAGCTTCGTCGCACACGATATCGCGAGCCAAGCGGTCCGCTTAGTCACAAGCTGAAGGCCATTCATCAGCGGTCCAAGGATGGCGACCTCGCCTCCAGTGTCAACGGGGCATTCAGTTGATGTCGTGGCCGACCCGCGAATTCTTTCCGATAGGCCGCGGGAGTCGTCTTTTTCAGCGCGCGAAATTGACGGTTGAAATTGGCAACGTTGGGAAATCCCGAATGCGCGGCGATAACCGACACGGGCCATGAGGTGTCTGCGAGCATTCGACATGCGTGACCGATTCGCACGCGGCTCACATACTTCCCGACACTTTCGCCGATATGTTGAACAAAATATCGATTGAGTGTGCGCTCTGAAAGGGTCGCGGCGGCGGCTAATTCCGCCAGTGTCAACCGTTCGGCAAACCGTGCCTCGATAACTGCTAACGCCCGATTTATCCGCTCCGGCTCGTGGCCGGAAGGCCGCCCCACGTTGCCCTGATCAAATGCGCTGGGGGATGCGAGTGGCCGTGCTTCCTCATCGGCCAATGTGCACAGGATGTCCAGCGCAACGCTGAGTCTCTCTCTGGGAGACACTGACAAAAGACCCTCGAGTCGGCTACGCACCGTTGCCCCGGCTTCCGCTCTGAACGCAAGGCCGCAGGCAGCGCGTCGCAGAAGCCGATGAAGTGCTTCGTACTCGGGGCAGCAATCTGCCAGTCGTCGCGCCCAGTCGCCTTCGAACCAGATGACGATAGCGACCTGCGGGGCGCTGTCGTCGATCGAACGGTTTGACGACCAGGTATGGGGCAAGTCCGGCGGGACGAGCACCAGGTCGTCGCCCTCGTACCCGGCGATCGAGTCACCGATGTAGCGCTTGCCACGGCTATTCATCGTCAAGGTGAGTTCATATTCCGGGTGATGGTGCCATTCGAACGGAATACGCGGAAGCTTCCGGTGATAAACCCGCACGGAGCATCCGGCGCTCATCTCGACATGTTCGTATAGAGCCTTCATGGCTGGAATCGCAAAGAAGTTGACCTTATTGTATCACCCGCCCATCCTGGCCCAGGCTAAGCTTCAGTCATCAAAGAACACCAGGAGACGCCACCATGGAATCCCTTCACATCGACGATTTGCCGACCGCTATTCGGGCGGCTAAAAAGCTGTTGCGCGCCGGCCTTCCGAACTATAAGGAGGTATTCCAGCAGGTCGAAGCTGAAATTCAGCGCAAGGTCGCTACCATCGCGGAGCAGCGTGTCCGCGGTGAGTCCGTCATTCCTGAAATCCAGTATGCGGATATCGCGGCTGACCGGGTGAGCGCCGGGCAGATCGCATCGATCAAGGATCGAGGAGCCTGCGTCGTTCGGGGTGTGTTCAGCCGCGAGCGCGCTGAACGCTGGGACGCGCAGGTCGCCGAGTATGTCGAGTCCAATGGCCTCGACGAAAAACTCGCGCATCGTGCGGAAGACAAGTACTTCGGTAACCTCGCTTCGAGCAAGCCTCAGATCTACGGCATTTACTGGTCGAAGCCTCAGATCGAAGCGCGCCAGGCGCCCGAACTCACTCAGACGCGCGTCTTTCTGAACCGCCTCTGGAAACACGACAGTGAAGGGCGCGTTCATTTCGATCCGGACCGCGTTCCAGTGTACGCGGACCGGCTGCGGCGTCGCCCCCCCGGCTCGGAGTCGCTCGGGCTGTCTGCTCATTGCGACGGTGGGTCAGTCGAACGTTGGCTTGACGACAATTTCCGGCGTGTTTATCGACACGTGTTTAGTGGCGACTGGCGCCGCTACGACGCGTTCGATGCCGCGTATCGCCCCGAGGCGAGAGAGATTCCGTCACCGACTGTCTGTTCGATGTTCCGTACTTTCCAGGGCTGGACAGCGCTCACTGCGCAAGGTCCGGGAGACGGCACGCTTCAGCTTGTGCCAATTGCCAACGCCATGGTGTATGTGTTGTTGCGCGCGCTCCAGGATGACGTGCCAGATGACGACCTGTGCGGCGCATTACCTGGCCGCGCACTTTCGATCAAGCGGGAGTGGCATGGTCCGCTTCAAGAAGCGTTGTCCTCCATTCCACTGATGCAGGCAGGGGACACCGTCTTCTGGCATAGCGACGTGATTCACGCGGTCGAAGATGCCCATCGTGGCAAGGGCTACAGCAACGTCATGTACATATCGGCTGCGCCAGCGTGTGCAAAGAACGACGCCTACCTTAAACGCCAGTTGCCGACCTTTCTCAACGGAGATAGCCCGCCGGACTTTCCTGCGGACAATTTCGAAGTCGACTTTGTCGGACGTGCGGCGGAGACAGACCTGACTGAACTCGGCAAGGACCAGATGGGCTTTACGCTGTGAAACGCGGTCGCTGGGGGCTGAAAGGCAATCCACTGATTCGTAGGCGGGTAGCCTGGTCGGTTCGGGGTTAGCCAGACAGCCCGACACGATCCGGCCAGGCCCTCTGGCTGACGCGCGATGCATCAAGGGGGCAGAAGTCTATTGCCGCTGGCCTGCAACGCGACGTTCTGTGCGGGTGGGATCGACGGAAAGATGCGGGTGGCGCCCCGCGGAGCCCACGCTTGATTCCCTGACGACCAGCTGCGGAATGGCGAAGTACTGCACGGGTGGTTCTTTTCCGTCCGCCGCTGGATCGAGCCTGGCCAGCAGCGTCTCACTCGCGATCGTGCCGAGTTTGTCCGCTCCAGCGGAAAGAGTAGTGAGTGGCGGATTGGTATGTTCTGCCGCCACCACATTGTCACAGCCAACGACCGCGAGCGCCTTGCCCGCACGTTTGCCCATTCGGTCCAGCTCATGCAACACGCCAAACGCAACCTGGTCGTTATAGCAAACCACCGCCGTCGGACGAGGCCGCATCTCGAAGATGGAGCGGACCGCCTTGCGACCGCCTTCCGGAGTCAGTTCAACATCGATGATCCACTCGTCGGCGACAGTCAGGGCATGACTGGCCATCGCCGTGAGGTAACCCTGCCTGCGCTGGTTCGCAACCGCATACCCCGTTCGATTGCCGGCGAATGCGATACGTGTATGGCCCTGAGCAATCAGATGTTCCGTCGCGAGAGCGAATCCAAAGCTGTTGTCGACTCCGACCGTGTCGACATCCGTGCCCATTGGTCGCATGACAAGGACAAGTGGAATTCCCCAGGACTTGATCTCGTCCGGCAGTTGCTCAGGTGTTCCCAGCGCAGGAGACATGATCAGGCCGGCCACATTCTGCTCACGCATCGATTGCAGAACACGGGTTTGGGTCGCGACGTTTTCGGCAGTATGCGCCATCAGCGTCGTGTATCCGGACTGCGCGAGTACCCGCTCGATGGCGACGAGCAACTCGACAAAGAAGGGGTTAGTCAGATCATTAATGACCATCCCGACGATGGTACTTCGGGTTCCGCGCAGATTTGCTGCGCCGCGGTTATAGACGTAGCCGAGGAGCTGTGCTGCCGCCCGAACCTTGTCGGCCGTCTCCGCCTTGATTTTTGGGCTCTGCTGAAGGACCAGCGAGACCGTCGACTTGGATACCCCCGCAGCCGCCGCAATGTCCTGAATCGTCGGAACTGTTTTCATGTTGCTTTGCACAATTGGAACGTTCCAAAAAGTATTTGACACGGTGAAATGAGTCTACTACAGTTTGTTGGAACGATCCAATAAACGCTGGTTGGAACGTTCCAACGGAGAGAGACAATGACTTCCAAGATTTGCTGGGCGCTGATCGGCGCCAGCACGATAGCCGACGAGTGGATGGTCAACGCGATCCGGTCGCAGCCGGACGGCACGATCGAAGCGGTCGTCAGCGGCAGCGCCGGGCGCGCCCGCGAGTTCGCCGACAAGCATCGGATTTCAAAGTCCGGCACGAACCTCGATGAGATCCTCGCCGATCGCGACATCGACGCGGTCTACATCAGCAGCACGAACGAAAAACACCTGCCTCAGGTACTGGCGGCTGCCGCTGCCGGCAAACACGTGCTCTGCGAAAAGCCGCTTGCGCTCTCCGAGGCTGATGCGAGCCAGATGATCGAGGCGTGCGCCGCCCACCAGGTTGTCCTTGGCACGAACCATCACCTGCGGTGTGCAGCGACACACCGCCGTCTGCGTGAACTCATCCTTTCCGGTGCGGTTGGCACGCCGCTTTACGTGCGAGTCTTCCACGCGGTCTCACTACCGCCGCACCTCCGCGGCTGGCGAATCGAGCGCCCTGATGCGGGCGGCGGCGTCGTGCTCGACATCTCCGTGCACGACGCCGACACCCTTCGCTTCATTCTGGATGCAGAACCCGTCGAAGTGAGCGCGATGACCTCGTCCGGAAGCATGGGTACCCAAGGCCTCGCCGACGGCGTGATGGGAATCATCCGGTTCAGTAACGGCGTGCTTGCCCAGATTCACGACGCGTTCACCGTGCCGTACGCGCCGACCGGCCTCGAGGTCCACGGGACCGAAGGCTCGCTCATCGCACGTGACGTGATGACCCAGCGCGCCGTCGGAGAAATCGAGCTGCGTTCAGCAGCAGGTTTCGAAATCATCGAGGTCGTCCACCAGGACCTTTATGTCAACGCGGTCGCCCAGTTCCATCGCGCTGTTCTCCTCGGTGAGGATCCCGCAGCCACTGGCCGGGACGGATACCGGTCACTGGTTACCGCGCTTGCGCTTGAAGAGTCGGCTTCAACCGGTGCACACGTCGCCGTCCCGCAGCAGTTCGTGCACTGAGTCAGTTTGAGGAGATCTATTGTGGGTTCCAGCAAAGTTATTTCGATGGCGACTGCCGCAGGCCTGATCAACGATGGTGACGTTGTGACCGTCAGTTCGTCGAGTGGCCTTGGCTGCCCCGACGCCATGCTGGCGGCGATCGGGACGCGCTTTGAAACCGAAGGCCATCCGCGACAACTTTCGCTGCTGCATCCGATAGCAGCTGGCGACATGTATGGCGTCAAAGGCATTGATCATCTGGCGAAGCACGGGCTTATCAAGTCGATCATCGCCGGTTCGTTTCCCAGCGGCCCATCGAGTCTACCGATGCCCGACATCTGGCGGATGGTCGTCGACAACGAAATCCGCGCATACAACCTGCCGAGCGGGGTGATGTTTGACATGCATCGGGACGCGGCTGCGAAGCGCCCTGGTGTCCTCACCAAGGTGGGGCTCGACACTTTCGTCGATCCGGACCGGCAGGGCGGCGCAATGAACAGTCTCTCGGAATCCGAGCCGATCGTGGACAAGGTCACGTTCGCGGGCGAGGAGTGGCTCTTCTTTCCGAATATCGTGCCGCGCGTCGCTATCGTGCGTGCCACCACAGCGGATGAGCGGGGCAACCTGTCTTACGAACACGAAGGCGCGCTGCTCGGCGGCCGCGACCAGGCGCTTGCAGTGCGTAACAACGGCGGCATTGTGATCGCCCAGGTCAAGCGAGTCGTGAAGGCAGGGTCGCTCGGTACGCAGCAGGTGCATATTCCGTGCAACCTCGTTGACTACGTGGTCGTCGACCCCGAGCAGAAACAGACGACGCAGATCGATTACGACCCGGAGATCAGCGGCGAAATCAAGGTTCCGGACAGCGAATTTGCATTTGCCGACTGGAACGCGGAAAAGGTAATCGCGCGCCGCGCGGCGATGGAAATCGCGGACGGAGACGCGGTGAATCTCGGCTTCGGCATTTCGGCCAACGTTCCGCGCATTCTCCTTGAAGAAGGACTCAACGGCCGTGTGACGTGGGCCATCGAGCAGGGTGCGGTGGGCGGTATGCCGCTGCTCGGCTTCGCCTTCGGTTGCTCGGCAAACGCCGACGCGATCATGCCGTCGCCTTCGCAGTTCATCTACTTCCAGGGAGGCGGCTTCGATGTTTCGCTGCTGTCGTTCCTGCAGATCGACCGCAACGGCCACGTGAACGTGTCGAAGCTGCCCAGCAAGCCGTACCTGACTGCCGGATGTGGCGGCTTCATCGACATTACGACGCACGCAAAGAAGCTCGTCTTCTCCGGCTTTTTCACAGCCGGTGCGAAGCTGGAGGTCGGCCACGGACGGTTGACGATCCTTCAGGAAGGCAAATCGAAGAAGTTCATCGGCGACGTCGACCACGTCACGTTCAGCGGCCGCATGGCGCAGCAGCGTGGTCAGCAGGTGCTGTATGTGACTGAACGCTGTGTGTTGCAGCTTACGAAGCAAGGTCTTGAAGTGATCGAGGTGGCGCCCGGCATCGACCTGAACAGGGACGTGCTTGAGCAGGCGGACTTTCCTTTGATTGTTTCATCGGAACTGAAGACCATGAATGCCGCGATTTTCAGCGAATCGCCGTACGGCCTGCAACTCAGGGAGGCACGTCGTGGCTGATATCGATGGAATCCAGTTTGAGCGCAGCGGCGCAGTCGCTGTTGTCACGTTGAACCGCCCCGAGAAGCTCAATGCCTTGACCCCACCGATGCTGATGCGTCTGGAGGCGGTCGCCGCTGAGCTTGATGCGTGGACCGATGTGCGCGCCGTGGTCCTGACGGGTTCGGGAACGAAGGCTTTCTGCGTGGGTGCGGACATCAATGAATGGTCCGCGCTGACGCCACTTGATATGTGGCGTCAGTGGGTACCGCGCGGTCACAGGGTCTTTGATCGTTGGGCTGCGCTTCGTGCACCGGTCATCGCCGCGATCAATGGACACGCACTCGGAGGCGGGCTGGAGCTCGCCGCGGTCGCGGACATCCGGATTGCAGACCCTGCCGCGACCTTCGCCCTGCCAGAGGCGGGTATAGCGACGTGCCCGGGCTGGTCTGGCACACAACGGCTTGTCTCGGTCATTGGGGCGAGCAGGGTAAAGATGCTCGCGCTCACCGGCAGGCGCATCGACGCCGCGCGCGCTCACGAAATTGGTCTGATTGACGAAGTGGCGTCAGCGGGCGGCGCATTGAACGCCGCGCTGGAGATGGCCGAACAGATCGCACGTCTCGCGCCCGTGTCGGTGCAACTGACCAAGCAACTGGTGAACGCGGCAAACGGCGAGGGTGCTGCGGCCACCCTCGAGGCGATGGCGGGTGCATTGGCGGCAACCACTGCGGATGCGCGTGAGGGAATGCTGAGTTTTCGCGAAAAGCGGCCAGCGAACTTTGAGGGTAACTGACATGACGACTGCAAACATAAATCCGGAACTGGCGCCCTTGCTTGTGGCGTCTCATAAGACTGACTTCGAGGTGTATCACGGTCGCCTCTACATCGACGGGCAGTGGCGCGAGGCTGGTGGCGGCGAACGTGTCGAGCGGCTCAGTCCGGCTCACGGCGAGCTGGTCAGCACCTATGCCGTGGCGACGCCCGAGGACGTCGACGCGGCAATCGATGCGGCCCATCGTGCATTTCACCACGGCCCCTGGCCGAAGATGAAGGGAGCGGAGCGTGCCCGCGTGCTGCTGGCGATCGCGGATGGCATCCAGGCCCAGATCGAGCGGTTTGCGCTAATCGAATCGCTGGAGAACGGCAAGCCGCTCACCCAGGCGCGCGCGGAGGTCGCCGGCTGCGTCGATCTGTGGCAATACGCCGCGAGCCTTGCTCGCACCACCAGCGGTGACGCCTACAACACCTTGGGCGAGGACATGCTTGGACTGGTGTTGCGTCAGCCGATCGGGGTGGTCGGCATCATCACGCCATGGAATTTTCCGCTGTGGATCCTGTGCCAGAAACTTCCATTCGCCATGGCGGCGGGCTGCACATGCGTGATCAAGCCTAGCGAACTGACGTCCGGCACGACCGTCATGTTGATGGAGATCCTTGAAAAGGCAGGCGTGCCAGCCGGGGTCGCGAATGTCGTGACGGGCAAGGGCTCACGCGTCGGTCAGCCTCTCGCCGAGAGTCCACGGGTCGACATGCTCTCGTTCACGGGTTCGACCCATGTGGGGTCGATGCTCGCCGGGGTGGCCTCGAAGAAACTCAAGAAAGTCGCCCTGGAACTGGGCGGCAAGAATCCTCAGATCGTTTTCCCGGACTGCGACTGGGATGCAATGGTGGACGCGGTCGTGTTCGGCGTGTACTTCAACGCTGGGGAATGCTGCAACAGCGGTAGCCGGGTTCTCGTGCATGAGTCCATCGTGGAGCGGTTTGTCGCTGTTGTTATCGAGCGTGCCCGCGAAGTGCCTGTCGGCGACCCGCTTCATCCTGATGCAAAGGTAGGCGCGATCGTCAGCGAACAGCAAATGAACGACATCCTCGGTCATATCGAGACCGGTGTCTCGGCAGGTGCGAAGGTGCGTCTTGGCGGCGGGCGTTACGTAAGCGCTAACGGCCTTTATCTGCAGCCGACCGTCCTGACCGATGTCACGGCAGACATGGGTGTCGCTAGAGAGGAAATTTTCGGCCCTGTCTTGAGTGTCATCGCGTTCCGCGATCTGGATCATGCCATCGAAATCGCAAACGACACCGCGTACGGCTTGTCAGCCGCGGTGTGGAGCAGCGATATCGATACTTGCCTGAAGGTCGCACGCGGTGTCGACGCAGGGACGATCTGGGTGAACACCTTCCTCGACGGATATCCGGAACTCCCGTTTGGCGGATTCAAGGCGAGCGGCGTCGGCCGCGAACTCGGCAAGCAGGCGGTTGAGGACTATACGGAGACGAAGACAATTCAACTGCATATCGGAGAACGCAAGAACCTTTGGCTGCCGGCGAAGAAATAGCAGGCAAGAAACAAGCCTCGGGCGGAAGGGTCCGCCGGGAAAAAGACTGAAAACCCTCTCCATCAGAGAGAGCAACCCATCTGGAGTGAGACATGTTGAGGAAGACACTTTTTGCACTCGTGGCAGCCATCGCCGTCAGTGGCAGTAGCGCGGTATCGGCGGCCGACACCAAATCCGTCGAAGTGATGCACTGGTGGACCTCGGGCGGCGAAGCCCGCGCGCTGGAGGTATTAAAGGACGGTTTGAAGCAGCGCGGATACGCCTGGAAGGACGCGCCGATTGCAGGGGGCGGCGGCGAAGCAGCGCGTACGGTGCTGAAAGCTCGCGTTGCATCCGGTAATCCGCCTGACGCCATCCAGATGCTCGGTTTTACCATTCCTGAATACGCGTCGCAGGATTTTCTGACCAACCTCGATCCAATCGCGGCAAAGGAAGGATGGGACAAGCTCGTGCCAGGTCCGATTCAACGTTTCTCGAAGGTCGATGGTCATTGGGTAGCGGTGCCAGTCGATATTCACCGCACCAACTGGATCTGGGCGAACAAGAAGATCTTCGATCAGTTGCATCTGACTCCGCCGCAGACGTTCGACCAGCTGGTTGCCGATGCCGCCGTGATTCGCAAGGCTGGCTACACGCCGCTCGCCCACGGCGGGCAGCCGTGGCAGGAAGCGACGATTTTCGATAGCGCCGTCATGTCTGCCGGCGGCCCGAAATTCTATACCCAGGCGCTCGTCAATCTTGACCCTGCCGCGCTCGGCTCAAAGACGATGGAAAAGGCATTTGACCAGATGCGCACACTGCGCGGTATGGTCGATCCGAATTTCCCGGGTCGTGACTGGAACCTCGCAACATCGATGGTCATCAACGGCAAGGCCGCGATGCAGATCATGGGCGACTGGGCGAAGGGCGAGTTCGTGAACGCCGGCAAGAAGGCCAATGTCGACTACCTGTGCTTCCAGTACCCCGGCACCCAGGGCGACTTCATCTTCAATACGGATCAGTTTGCGACGTTCAAGAAGGGCGACGCCAGCCTGCCTGGTGAATATGCGTTCGCGTCGACGGTGATGGACAAGGGCGTGCAGGCGAAATTCAACCAGATCAAGGGAGCGATTCCGGCGCGTCTCGATGTGCCGTCCGATGGGTTCGACGAGTGCGGCCAGAAGTCGATGGCTGATCTTCGCACTGCGCTGAAGAGCGGCACGATGGTAGGCAGCTTCGCGCATGGACACGCAATGCCCGATGGGCCGAAGAACGCGGTCTATGACGTCGTCACGCATTTCTTCAACTCTAACGAGTCATCTGCCGATGCGGTGAAACAGCTGGTCGACGCTGTCAACAACGCCAAGTAGGCCGTACACCGTCTTAAAACTCACGGGGGCGCTCCAGCGTGCCCTGCGAAGACCCGATGCTCCCGAAGTAGAGGTGATTGCCATGCACACTACACACCGGACCGCCCATACCTCGTCACGAGGTACCACGGACGAATCCCAGCTTCACGTCAAACGCCGGTCAACCCTGAGAAACCGGTTCGAGCAGGTATTGCCAAAGCTCGTGTTGTCGCCCACGTTGATTACGACGCTGATCTTCGTCTACGGCTTTATCGTCTGGACCACCGTCCTGTCGTTCACGCGCTCACGCGCGTTTGCCAATCTGCACTGGGGCGGCCTGATGCAGTATGGACGCGTCTGGGCACATCCGCGCTGGCACGTTGCGGTCGCCAACCTGGGAATCTATGCATCGCTGTATGTCGTCCTGTGCATGGGGATCGGGCTGGGCCTTGCCATTCTTCTCGACCAGCGCATCAGGGCGGAAGGCGGGCTGCGTGCGATCTTCCTTTATCCGATGGCGATCTCCTTTATCGTCACGGGCACGGCCTGGAAATGGATACTGAATCCTGGTCTCGGGCTGACGAAGCTTTTCCACGACTGGGGTTGGACCGGTTTCAGGTTCGACTGGATCATCGATGATCGAATGGCCATTTATACCGTGGTCATCGCCGCGGTGTGGCAGGCGTCCGGCTTCGTCATGGCGATGTTCCTCGCAGGCTTGCGGGGTATCGATCAGGACATGGTCAAGGCCGCGTCGATCGATGGGGCAAGAATGCCGGCTATTTATCGACGCATCATCATTCCGCAATTGCGTCCGGCTTTCGTTTCAGCATTCGTCATCCTGGTTCACCTCGCGGTCAAGAGCTATGAGCTGGTCGTGGCCTTGACAGGCGCAGGTCCCGGCTATTCGACGGAGTTGCCCTCGACGTTCATGTACTCATTCACCTTCACGCGAAACGAATTGGGAATGGGAGCGGCGAGTGCGGTCATGATGCTGTGCACGGTCGCGGCGATCATGGTCCCGTATCTCTAT
Source organism: Paraburkholderia sp. MM5384-R2 (assembly GCF_014201025.1). Classification (NCBI taxonomy): domain Bacteria; kingdom Pseudomonadati; phylum Pseudomonadota; class Betaproteobacteria; order Burkholderiales; family Burkholderiaceae; genus Paraburkholderia; species Paraburkholderia sp. MM5384-R2. Next base: position 171,346 of record NZ_JACHDI010000011.1, on the reverse strand, counting down.
TCAGAGCTTCGTCCGCGCAGCGGCAGCGGCTCGCATTAGTCCAGTCAGGAGATCGTCATGTTGAAAAAAGGCTGGGACTCGCCGCAAATGGTGATGGGTAAGCATAACTACATATCGAGGATCGTGATCTATGGACTGCTGGCGGTTTTTGCCGTCGTCTATCTGATCCCGCTCGCGGTAATGATGCTGACGTCGTTCAAACCTCTTTCGGAGGTGTACAGCGGAAACATTCTCGCGTTGCCACGTGCATGGACACTGGAACCGTGGCTTAAAGCCTGGGGGGAAGCCTGCGTTGGCCTTGATTGTTCCGGCGTGAAGGGGTTTTTCTGGAACTCGACAAGGATGGTCATTTCCGCCGTTGCGATTTCTACCTTCCTTGGCGCACTCAACGGTTACGTGCTGACCAAATGGAGATTCAAGGGCGACAACATCCTGTTTGGGCTCGTTCTGTTCGGATGCTTCATTCCGTTCCAGATCGTGCTCATTCCGATGGCGACCTTCCTCGGGAAAATCGGGCTGGCCCAGTCCATTACGGGTCTCGTGTTCGTGCACATTGTCTACGGTCTGTGCTTTACGACGCTGTACTTCCGTAACTTCTATGTCGCGTTTCCCGATGAACTGGTGAAGGCCGCGATGATCGATGGAGCGCGCTTCTTCAGGATCTTCCTGCGCATCCTGTTGCCGTGTTCCGGCGCCATCATCACAGTAACGGTCATCTGGCAGTTCACCAATATCTGGAACGACTTCCTCTTCGGTGCTTCATTTACGACGGGCAGCACGGCGCCTATTACGGTCACACTGAACAACATCGTGAATACGTCAACCGGCGTGCGTGAGTACAACGTTCAGATGGCAGCCGCCGTGATTACCGCGCTGCCCACTCTTCTGGTCTATGTGATCGGCGGCCGCTATTTCGTGCGCGGCATGATGGCCGGTTCGGTAAAGGGGTAAGGAAATGGCTTCTCTGCATATTTCAAATGTCCGCAAGGCGTACGGCCCGACGGAAATCCTGAAAAACATCAACATCGATGTGACCGATGGCGATTTCCTCGTACTTGTCGGGCCGTCCGGTTGCGGAAAATCGACCCTGCTGTCGCTGATCGCGGGACTCGACACTATCTCCGGTGGGGAGATCCGGATCGACAACGACCGTGTGAACGACCTGCATCCCAGCGAGCGGGATATCGCGATGGTCTTTCAGAGCTACGCGCTGTATCCGAACATGACGGTCGGCCAGAACATCAGCTTCGGTCTGGAGATGCGCAAAGTGTCGAAAGTGGAGAGGGATAAGGCCGTCGCGGACGCTGCAAGACTGCTTCAGATCGAGCACCTGATCAAGCGCCGCCCGGGCCAACTCTCGGGCGGTCAACGGCAGCGTGTCGCCATGGGACGGGCGCTGGTGCGGGACCCGAAAATCTTCCTGTTCGACGAGCCGCTGTCCAATCTTGACGCAAAACTGCGCGTTGACATGCGCACCGAAATCAAGAAGCTGCATCAACGGCTCGGCGCAACCATCGTGTACGTGACTCACGATCAGATCGAAGCGATGACACTCGCGACCCGGATTGCGGTGATGAAGAGTGGCGTGATCCAGCAGTTCGGCACGCCAGCCGAAATCTACAGTACGCCGGCCAATACCTTTGTCGCGACGTTCATGGGCTCGCCGTCGATGAACCTCATTCCGGCAGTGCTCTCCACCCGAAACGACACACTCGTTTTAACGATGGGCGAGGGCAGTGCGGCGGTTTGCCTTGATCTGCCGGCCCAGCCCGCGGCGGTCGCGCGATACGCTGGCAAGAAAGTGATTGCCGGCCTTCGGCCAGAAGCGATCGGCGTGGAATCCTCGCGGGTCCCGGATGCGGTGCGCGAGGTAGCGGTGAAGGTACTGGTCATGGAGCCCACGGGACCGGACACGCTGGCGGCGCTTGAAATGGGCGGGGTCGAAGTCGCGGCCCGACTGGGCGCCGACATGCCGCATAGCCCGGGCGAGCACTGCAACCTGCGGGTCGATCTGTCGAAGCTGGTCCTCTTCGATGCGCAAACGGAAGAAAGGATAGCGTGATGCATGCCGATGTCGTCATCATTGGTTCGGGCGTCGGCGGCAGCGCGATTGCCCTGCAACTCGCGGCTACGGGTGCCAGTGTCGTAGTGATCGAGCGGGGCGACAATCTTCCCCGCGAACTGCAGAACTGGGACGCGGAAGCCGTATTCGGCCAGCTCCGGTATCGCACGCGCGACACGTGGCTCAACGGCGCTGGCGAGCGCTATCGTCCTGGTCAGTATTACTTTGTCGGCGGACATACGAAGTTCTTCGGCACCGCGATGTTCCGGCTGCGTGAAGCCGACTTCGAAGAACTCGCGCATGAGGAAGGCGTGTCGCCCGCGTGGCCCATCAAGTACCAGGACCTCGAAAAATACTATGACCTGGCCGAGGAGCTCTTCGGCGTAAGAGGGTCCGCTGGTCAGGATCCGACCGAGCCGCCGAGGTCCGTCAATTATCGTCATGGACCGATACCTGACGAACCTGTGATTGGCAGGCTCCGGGAGAAGCTTCGGCAGCAGGGCCTGCATCCGTTCTTTATGCCGGCTTCGGTCGATTTCGGCGACGGCGGCACGTGCGTGCGCTGCGGCACATGTGACGCTTTTCCTTGCCGCATTGACGCGAAAGGAGACGCCGAGATGTGCCTGTTGCGCCCCGCGCTGAAACAAGGAGGCGTGTCGCTGCTGACGGGCGCGCGCGCGACACGACTCTTGACCGACCCGACAGGGCGAAGAATTTCGAGCCTCGAAGTTCAGACGCGGGACGGTCCGCTTACGGTCACTGGCGACACGTTTGTGCTGTCGGCAGGCGCGATCAATAGCGCTGTTCTGTTACTCGCCTCGGCTAACGACAAGTTTCCGAACGGGCTTGCGAACACGTCCGGAGCGGTCGGGCGGTACTACATGAATCATAACTGCACCGCGATTCTGGCAATCGACCCGAGGACGGTCAACGACACCCGTTTTCCGAAGACGCTTTCAGTCAACGACTTCTACTTTGGCGGCGTGCATGACCGGTGGCCGCTGGGCAATCTGCAAATGCTGGGAAAGATCCGCGAGCCGATGCTTCGTGGCGCGCTTCCGTACGTGCCGAGGAAGCTTCTGGAATACATAAGCCGTCACAGTGTCGATCTTTACGCGATGTCGGAAGACTTGCCGAGCGCAGATAGTCGCGTAGAGCTAACGTCGGCCGGTGAGATCCAGCTGACGTGGAATCGCACCAATCTCATACCTCATGAACGCTTCGTTCAGAAAGCGAAGCGTCTGCTCAAGGACGCGGGCTATCCGCTGGTGGTCAGCAGACGCTTTGGGGAAGACACGCCGTCCCATCAGTGTGGGACGGTCCGGTTCGGCAATGACGCTGGCGCCGCGCCGCTCGATCCGTTCTGCAAGGCTTATGACCACCAGAACCTGTACGTCGTTGATGCGAGCTTTTTCCCCTCGTCTGCTGCGGTCAATCCGGCACTGACGGTAGCAGCCCAGGCTCTACGGGTCGGCGAACACCTTCGTTCGGAACTGACGCGCAGCCGCACGGCCAGCGGAGACCACGCTTTTGACGGAGGCCGACATGCCTGATGACGCAATGCAACCTCTCGCAGCGCTCGTCACGGGCGGCCGCCGCGGAATCGGGCGCGCGATCGCTGTCGAACTCGCGTCGCGCGGCTACGACGTGGCCATTACCGACGTCGTCGATGACGAAGATACCGCTCTGACGCTAAGGGCGATTGAGGACCAGGGACGGCGGTCTCTCTTTGTGCAGGCGAATTTGCAGGACGTAGCGTCACACACGCGAGTGCTCGAAGGTGTGCTGGCGTGGTGCGGCGATCTGGATTGCCTGGTGAACAACGCGGGAATCGGCTCGCCCGCGCGTGGTGATCTGCTGGATGTGACTTCTGAGGCGTTCGACACCGTGCTTGGAGTGAATCTGCGCGGAACCTTCTTCATGACTCAGGCGGTTGCTCGCCATATGTTGAGCGGAGAGCCAGATCGCCCGCGCGCGATTATCACGGTCTCGTCGGTATCAGCCACGATGGCGTCACCTGAGAGGGCCGAGTATTGCCTCTCAAAGTCCGCTTTGCCGATGATGACAAAACTGTTCGCACTACGGCTTGCTCATGCAGGCATCCCGGTTTTTGAGGTGCGGCCGGGGATTATCCGGACGCCGATGACCGAAGCGGTTGCGCAGAAGTACGAAGCGCGTTTCAAGGAGGGGCTCGTTCCCATGAACCGTTGGGGCGAGGCCGACGATGTCGCGAAGGCGGTCGGCCAGCTTGCGGGCGGTGCGTTGCGGTTTGCCACCGGCAGCGTGCTCCAGGTTGATGGTGGCCTCTCCATTTCTGCCTTTTGAAGGTGAGCAGCATGAAGACCGATAGCTACGACTACATCATTACAGGCGGAGGGTCGGCCGGTTGCGTACTGGCGAATCGCCTGAGCGCCGATCCTTCCGTGACGGTTTTGCTGCTTGAGGCTGGCGGCGGCGATCGGAACCCGCTTTTTCACATGCCCGCTGGTTTCGCGAAGATGACCAAGGGCATCGGTTCATGGGGCTGGCATACCGTGCCTCAAAAGCATCTGAAGGACCGTGTCTTGCGCTTCACACAAGCGAAAGTCATCGGTGGCGGCTCGTCGATCAACGCGCAGATCTATACGCGCGGCGTGCCAGCGGACTACGACGAGTGGGAGAGCATGGGTGGCGCAACGGGCTGGAGTTACCGCGATGTACTGCCTTATTTCAAACGATCGGAGAACAATCAGCGCTTCGCAAATGAATACCATGCCTACGGTGGTCCGCTAGGCGTGTCAAATCCGATCAGTCCTCTGCCGATCTGCGAAGCGTTCTTTCAGGCGGGTCAGGAGATGGGCATGCCTTTCAACGCCGACTTCAACGGCGCTGAACAGGAAGGCCTCGGCTACTATCAGCTGACGCAGTTCAACGCGCGGCGCGCATCGGCATCCGTCGGGTTCCTTGACCCGATCCTCGGCCGGCCGAACCTCACTGTCAGGTTACAGTCACAGGCGCTGCGCGTGATCGTCGAAGGAGGGCGCGCAGTCGGCGTAGAACTGGTCAGTGGAACCGACCGCACGCCAGTTGTTGCGCGAGCGAGGCGCGAAGTGATCGTGTCTTCCGGGGCCATTGGATCCCCCAAGCTGCTGATGCAATCAGGCATCGGCCCGGCTGATCATTTGAGGTCCACGGGTGTACCCGTCGTGCATGACATGCCGGGCATCGGCTCAAATCTTCAGGACCATCTCGATCTGTTTGTCATCGCCGAATGTACTGGCGATCATACGTACGACAAGTACAACAAGCTCCAGCATGCAGCGTGGGCAGGCCTGCAGTACCTGCTCCTGAAGAAGGGCCCGGTTGCGTCGAGCCTGTTCGAGACAGGCGGCTTCTGGTATGCGGACGGCGTCGCAGCGACTCAGGCCCGATCGCCCGACATCCAGTTCCATCTCGGCCTGGGTTCAGGAATCGAAGCGGGCATGGCGAAACTTCGCCATGGCGGCGTCACGTTGAATACCGCATATCTTCGGCCCAAATCGCGCGGCAGCGTACGCCTGGCAAGTGCCGATCCTGCGACAGCGCCGCTGATCGACCCGAACTACTGGTCGGAGCCGGAAGACCGCCATGCAGCGCTCAAGGGCCTGCGCCTTGCGCGCGAGTTAATGAATCAGCCCGCGTTGAAGCGTTTTGTGCAGACGGAAGTCCTGCCCGGTCCGCGTGTCAACACGGACGACGAGTTGTTTGATTATGCGTGTGCCAATGCCAAGACCGATCACCATCCGGTCGGTACGTGCAGGATGGGGCGCCCTGAGGACGAACATAGCGTAGTCACACCTGACCTGCGCGTGATTGGCATTGACGGACTACGCGTTGTCGATGCCTCTGTGATGCCGCTCATTCCGTCGTGTAACACCAATGCACCGACCATCATGGTCGCGGAGAAGGCGGCCGATCATATCCTCGGTCGCATCCCGGCGCCAAACGCTGTGCGTGCCAAACGAGGTGCGAACGAGATCCCGACATCGACCGCCTTCTGAGAGATAGCCATGAAAATCCTTCTGCCAACCCGTAATGGCGAATTGAATCCGTATACGTTGAAGACCTTGGAGGAGAACATCACGCTGGAGTCGAAATGTGAGTTCAATCGCGTGGCATACGCTGCAGCGCATGTCGTGGTTGATCCCGCGCTCGGCTATGAGCCGTGGTCGGACGCGCCGGCGATCGATTGGGACAGGACGCTCGCGTTTCGGACCTATCTGTACGGCCTCGGCTTCAAGGTTGCCGAAGCCATGGACACCGCACAAAGAGGCATGGGTGTGGGCTGGAACACGGCGTCCGAACTCATTCGCCGAAGCATCGCGCACGCGAGAACTATCCCAGGAGCGGATCTAGCCTGCGGTGCTGGCACCGATCATCTGGACGACCGGCGGCGGCATAGCCTGTCGGATGTGATCCAGGCATACAAGGAGCAATTCGAAGTCGTGGAAGCGGCCGGTGGCCGGGCCATCATGATGGCGAGTCGTGCATTGTGCGCCGCAGCCCGATCGCCTGATGACTACAAGAAGGTGTATGACGCCGTATTTGCCGAGAGTCGCAACAAGGTCGTGCTTCACTGGCTGGGCGAAGCATTCGACGTTTCGCTCGCAGGATACTGGGGCAGTAGTGACGTTCGCGCCGCAATGGCAACTGTACTCGACATCATCCGCCTGCATTCGGGCAAGATCGAAGGCATCAAGATTTCGTTGCTGAACGCCGAATACGAGTGCGAGCTTCGCGCCCAGTTGCCGGACGGCGTGCGGATGTATACCGGTGACGATTTCAACTACGGCGATCTGATCGCAGGTGATAGCACGGGCATATCGCACGCGTTACTGGGCATATTTGATCCGATTGCACCAGTCGCGGCGAAAGCGCTGGGCCAGTTGGCCAGAAACGATATCGCGGCCTACCACAACACGATGCGACCCACGGTGGCGCTGTCGCGTGAGCTCTTCGGTTCGCCGACACAGTACTACAAGGCGGGCGTTGTCTTCCTCGCGTGGCTCAACGGACATCAGGACCATTTCTCGATGGCCGGCGGCATGGAGTCGGCGCGGTCGGTGCTGCATTTCGCCGAAGTGTTCCGGAAAGCGGACGCCTGTGGCGTGTTGATCAGGCCCGAGCTCGCCCTGCAGCGAATGAAAACCTTCTTGCAGGTGCGGGCAGGAATCGTCCGATGAACTGGATCGCAATGGCTGCGGACCGGATTGCGCGGTGAGAGGGTGAGATGCCGAGTAGAGCCTTGAGTTTGAAAGATGAGACATTCGATCAACAGGCGATGCGAACGATGTTGCCTGCTTTCAACGCGGAAGTCGCGCGCAAGCTTGGAGAGATCGTTGTGAATATCGCTTCCCGTCGCAGCCTTCCTGTCGCCGTGAGTGTGGTTCATCCGCGCAGTGCGCTCTTCTATTGCGCGCTGGAAGGAAGCTGTGCAGACAACGGCCAATGGATTCGCCGCAAGGAGAATACTGTCTTCCACTTCGGAAGGAGTTCTCTTGAGGTGGGCCTGATGTTCGCGCACGAGGGGTGGTCGCTGCCATCGCATGGGTTGTCCGGGCGGGACTACACGCTATTCGGCGGAGGCGTACCTCTTCGCGTGGCCAATGCGGGTGTCGTCGGCGCCGTGTCAGTGTCCGGACTGGATCACGTTAAGGATCATGAACTGGTCATCGAAGCTTTGTGCTGGCACCTCGGAATTCCGCATATAGATTGCGTGCTGTCATATCCACGCCGCGCCCCGCATGCAGTCGAGTGAGCCAACGCAGGCTTGACTGTTGAGAGAAAAACTGTAAAGGAGACGCCCTTATGAAAACTGACACGATGGGCTTGGTGGCTGCCGGCCCGGATGCCACGCAGACAAGCGGTATGGCGGATCTTCGCCGTGTGATCGCGGCGAGCACAGCCGGCAGTGCAATGGAGTGGTACGACTTCAGCATTTACGGAACGGCATCCGCCTTGATTTTTGCTGACCTGTTTTTCCCTGGGCTAAGCAAGGTGGCCGGGCTCCTTGCCATCTTTGGCGCGTATGCGGCGGGCTTCTTCGCACGTCCCTTTGGAGGATTATTCTTCGGATGGCTGGGCGACAAACTGGGACGGAAAGTCGTACTTGTTGCTACGGTTCTGCTGATGGGCGGATCAACGTTTTTTATCGGGTTGTTGCCGACGTATGCAACAGCGGGCGTATGGTCAACCGTGCTGCTTGTGGCACTACGGCTGCTTCAGGGGTTTGGCGCGGGAGCGGAGCAGGCGGGCGCTTCACTGATTGTGTCGGAGTTTGCGCCGCCAGCCCGGCGAGGTTTTTATGCAGCCCTGCCATTCGCCGGTTGTATTCTTGGAATATTGCTTGCCGGTGCGATGTTCACGCTTGTACAACGCTTGCCGAAGGATGAGTTCATGTCGTACGGCTGGCGGATTCCCTTCCTCTTTAGTGCTCTGGTGGTGTTCGCCGGCATCATTATCAGGATGCGGGTGAAAGAGAGTCCCGTGTTCCAGGAAATCCGCCGATCTGGCCAGGTAAGCGAACGTCCGGTGAGGGACTTGCTTTCCGAGTCGCCTCGAACGCTGCTCGTCGCATTCGGGCTACGCGTTGGGGAGAATGGTTCATCCTATCTGTACCAGGTGTTCGCCCTCAGTTATCTCACGAAGATACTGCTTGTCGACAAGTCGGTTGGAACGCTCGGGATTACGGTTGCAGCAGGCTTGGCGATTGTGACGATTCCGCTGATGGGTTGGTTGTCGGATCGGTTTGGACGTCGCTTGATGTACCGGCTTGCGGCGCTGTTCACCTGTGCCTGGGCCTTTCCCGCATTCTGGCTGTTCGAGACAAGGGATCCGTTGTTGATCATCGTAAGTATGGCTCTGGCGATAGGCGTTGGCGTTTTCGGGATGTACGGTATCCAGGGAGCGTACTTTCCGGAGTTGTTCAGCGCGCGTTTCCGGTATACAGGTGTTGCTGTGAGCAAGGAGTTCGCTGCCGTCGCGTCGGGAGGCGTGGCGCCCTTCATTGCCGCTGCACTGATTGGCTGGTCACACGGTGCCTATTGGCCGATAGCGCTGTATGTCATGGTTCTAGCGGGCATCACGTTCCTTGCGACATTTTTTGCACCGGAAACGCGCGGGGTCGATCTGAACAGCTAGTGTTCTGCTGTTGTGCTGCGGGTCGACACACGTCGGGAGTTGCAAGGAGAACGTTAAGGACGTCCGCTCAGGACTCGGCGCCTCCGCTCACAGTTCTGTCTCGCATATGAAGCGCCAGAACACGACCGACTTTCTCGCTGGCGACGAACTTTTTATATCCTGGAACCGGCGGTAGTGTCGCCCAGTCGCCGCCAGCGTTCGAACAGTTGTCCCGCTTGGTAGCGTCACTGACGCCCCGGCGGGGGCCGGTACGGCGTCTGCGCGTAATCAGGACAAAGCGCCTGCAACATCTGGTACGCGAATCTACCTAAAGCCATCCGAAATTTGCAAAAACGAGCTTTGTGATCGTCCGGACGCAATTCGGTGGGCTCACATGGGAACTTTACGTGCGAGCACTGCGTTGGATCCGGAAGTTGGTTGCTTAGTCGCCGCCCGTGTGATTTTACATAAAAGGAATGATCAAAATTTTAATTCGGAATCCTATGTTTAGTGAAATCTTGCGCTCGTCTCTAGCAGAGCTCTGCCCAACGGGGTGGCCTCCGACGGTTGGGAGACTCCAATTGCGGGACGTAACCGAATGGTGACATCGCGCCTGCTCGGCATTAATGCGGTCGCTTACGAGATTCGAACCGGCCTACGTCTGCGCACTTAGCTCCGCCAGAATATCCCGTGCGCGCTCGGACAGATGGGGCACAAGAGCCATCGCTCGAGCGGCTGCAGTAGCTACGCGGGGGCGTGCGCTTTCATCTAGCTCGTTGGCAGCCGTCGTGAGCCACTCAGGGAATCGTTCTGTTAGTGCATCAATGAGCACTGCTGCCTGCCGCTGGTCCTTCTCGGCTTTAAGTGCGCGCGCCGGGTCGCGAAGCGTGCTGACGACAAGCTTGTGCAGCGCAAATCTGGCCGGGTCAGGAAGCGTTACGGGAACCACGTGCTCCTTGCCGAGGATAAAGCCGCTCACCGGGTTGGCGACCAGATAACCGAAGTACGGCAAACCAGTCGCATGCGCTCGCAATTGGCGGAGGGGCTTCGTTTCGTACGCCTCGGTGCCCGGTACAAGCAGGTCCACCTTGAGGGGTTGTCCGCGCGCCTTGAACGAGGTGGACGGTTTCCGCGAGTCCAGTTCTGGCACCTCGATGAAGGGAAGACCGGTCTCGCGCAGGATGTCGAGAAAACTGCGGTCTTCCGGGATGGCCACCGAAATCGAGCCCGCGCTACCGATGTCAATATCCTCGGTCCTGTAGTTCGCAGGCAGACGGACACCGAGACCGTTCAGGAGCGCGCCGAAGGCGTGGGAGCCGACAAGCAGTCCGCCGTGCGTGAAGATGCCGGCGTTAAAGAGCGTCGCGATGGTAAGGGCCGATGAATTATCCGCGGCGGCAAAGCCTGCTTTCCGCAAAACCTGGACATCATTGGCCAGCGCCCGTATCTCCGCGCTCTCCAGTTGCTGCGCCTCAAGTGCGGCGTCGGTGTCCGGCTCCCCGGTGCGCCCCAGCGATGTTTCCTTGTGTTTGCCAGAAGCGAGGTACACGCGCCAGTAGGTGTACGCTTTTCCGTCAACGGTTTTCTGGGCGGCTGAGCCCGGGGAGTGCAATGGGATGCGCGGTTGTGCGCTCGCCCGCTCTGCGACCGAGGAATACAGCGTTTGCAATGCTTCGTTATGGAAGGAGGTCATGGCTCACGCTCTTATACCTTGAATTCGCATTATAAGGTATAAGAAACGGCATGGCAATTTATACCTTAACTTTATTTAATAAGGTATAAATTGGCACCGCTTCGGCGTGCGGTCGCCGGCAAGAAGAAGTCCGGACATCTGGACCCTCCCGATGGATGCGCACCGCGCCGCGTCTATTGATCCAGTTTGGCCTCGAAGCACGGTCAATCTGACTCAATTAACAGAACGGATTTTTCCATTCCATCCATCGTCAATTTTCGCTGAAGGCTCATAGTGGTCCCTGCGAGGCGCAACGAAGCGAGCATGGTAGGTGTCTCCATTCGACACCACCATCGGGATGGCGACGCTCGTCAGCAAGACTCACTCTCCCCGGAGCCGATTCGAAGACTTACCCAATGGCACGATTAGGTTTCACCTTTTCGGGAAAACTCCGCAAACGTCGAGGATGTTGTGGTCCCTTCGGTGAACCGGAAGGACGTGGCCGGGGAGTTGTATGGCGCGGTCGATTTGCTCGAAATGCAGTGGAGCAGATGAAGGGCATGTTCCCGGACGACGATGACCAGATTCAGGAAGCGTTCGATGAAGCGAGTGACGCCACGCGCTCCTATATGGCGGCACGCAAGGCTGAACAAGCCGCTGAGGATATGCCCGCGTCAAAGCCTGAACTGACACCGTCACAGGTGACGATTGCGCCGAAGGTGAGTTTGCGTACGGGCTGCAATGTCCGACCCTCGAGGCATTTCGGGCTGCTCTGGATCAGTGCGGCGACACGCTCTTCAGGTTTCTGATGAGAAACGTCGAAGGGGGAAAATTGCCCGTCTCATGAGGCCACGATGAAACGTCTCGAATTGGCGATTGGTGACCTCGCCAAGGTGTTGGATGCCGTGGACATGGAGGCTGACTGGTTGCTGGAGGAGCCTGAACATGCGTCAACTCCGTTACATCGCCTGGTATGTGAATCCGAGATCAGTGGCTCAAACCCGCCAGTTCTCTTCAGAGCCTGGCAGGTTTCTCTTTGCCTGCGGAGCGCGGGTTACATGAAGCGGTGGAGTCGCTCAGCCGTTCAGTTGCGACTCGACGTTCAGGACGATCCGTGCGACCGGGTTGGCCTCTGCGGACTGTGGAGCGAACTTGATCTGGGCGAACGTGACGACGCCGAGAGCGACGACCAGGAGCGCTCCAGACGCGGCGATGCGGGGAAGGTATTTCACAGAGACCTCGTTTGATGGCTAAACAGGAACTGGCGAAGCTGACAGGCATGTCGAATCACCTTCAGCGGCATGTCTGTCCGCGACCGGGCACCGCCGGGCACGGTCGTCGAATCGCATTTGCTGATCGGACGCGGTTTGTGCAGTGCAGTATAACACGGTCTTCAGATCGAAATTGACGATTCGACAAGCCTTGTGCAGTGCACTATAAATGGGTTATCCCAGTGCGGAGTGCGACACCCTGTCGCCAGTGAAGGCTTAATTGCCTGAGCGTTTCGTGTATGAAAGATTTTCGGTAGGCACGTGACGTGCCGAATGCTGTTTGAGACGAGATGCATGAACACCTCGTGAAAAGCATCCGACCATACGATTAAGAGACGTCGCAGGATTGATTTGACATAATTAACATGATCACTTTTCGTGAACTTTTTAGTTAAAATTGTGCGCTCCGGATCCGATTCTGTTTTTCCTGTTGAGCCAGCCTACCGCGGGCGGAGCCTGAACAGCGCGGCGCTGCCCGTCAGCACGCGGCAGCGCCCGTCGCAGGCTAACGGACATGCCGGGCAGGGCGCGCATTCGTGGTGACTTTCCCGGATGCGGTCAAGCGGGAACGGCTGCTTCCTCGGTGACTGATTCAGACGGGCAGTTCCTAGCCGGAGATGCCTGAACTGCCACGACAGAATTCTTTAACTTCCCACGCAGGGTGCAGCGATTCGCGCATTGAGCGCCCGGGTTTCGATGTTCCGGTTGGCGCACCTTACTCCTGTAAAAGCTCACCATTTGCAAAGATTAACAATTGCAGATTCGCAACTAACGGTCTGTGGCAACTGCTCACACCACAAAAGCAAACCCGGCTTGCAGCGAAAGGGGCGATTCTGAAGATCGAACCAGGCGCCTTGTGACCGGCGATCACAGCGCCGGTCCGGCGCTGTGATCGTCACGTCGCTGGCTATCGCGCTGCATTGCTGTCGGTCAGAATGCACCGAAGATCCGGTCGAGCGCCGCCAGGATGGCTTCACGTTCATCCGAAAGAGAACCGATGCGTTTGCCGAGCGCGTTCAGAGGAACTGCACTCATGCCGGGCGTATCAAGGAAACATTTTTCGCCGTTAACCTCGAAAACCGGCAGCAGATCGGATGGTTTGCCCGAAAAAGCGAGATGCTCGACAGGTCGCAGAGGGATCACAATGCGCGTCGGCAAAATCCCAACGTGCGCGCTCTGTATGTCGAGCAGGTACGGCGCGAGTCTCCGCGTCTCTTTGTCGGGGTTGACGTAGAGATCGAACCGCGCCATTAGAACGTCCTGAATTTCGCTAGCGGAAGCCCGTCGCGATCGACCATCGCACTGTAGGCGGCGACCAATTCGGCGTTGTCATCGGCCCAACGGCGAGCCTCCGCCTCCTGAATTTCTTCCCGCACACCGCGCTCGCTCGCTCGCGAAAGGTTAATCCCCAGCTCCTTGGCCCGATCCAGGACTTCAGGCGGCAATGTGACGTTTGTGGACTTGCGCGGTCGAACTTCGAGTGCCTTACCCATGTGCCCATCCACGTTGCATTTTATGTGCATTATGGTCCATACAAGCGACCCGCGGCAAGTCTGCTTGATTCGGACTAGCTGCGTCCTGTTTCCATCAACACCCCAGGCATCCGTCTGATCCATTTTGGATGCGGGATCAACCCGTGACCTTCGTCGCTCCGCCAGCACGGCCGAGTTGGTCCACGACGTCATTTTTCGAAGCACGGTTCAGGTCAGCAAATTGAGTCGTGTTCCTATTGAGCCGGGTAGTCAGACCTTTGGCGCTATAGAGACGTACCATCAACAGTGGATCCTTGAGGTTTTAAATGCACCACACACACACGATTGTGTTGATAAATTATGTTATGTCAAATTGCTACAATGCTGCGCAACCCTTGAAGCTTCGCCCGTCTGCAGCACGGACTGCGCGACCGGCCCACGCTTCGAACAGCGGAGCAGGCGGCTCCCTCCTGCTTCAGCCCTGACATTGAGCTGATGTCAGCGGTCGTAAAGCTTAGCCACCTCACTGCGGGCATGGACGCGAACACGCCATCTGAGGCAGCGCGCGCGGTAAAGCCCCCACTTCAAGCATCACTTTGAACTATTTGCAGGAGGATAAAGTTTGAAGTAAACTAAGTTCATTAAACTAAGTTCATGTGGGGCTGCCATGCATATTTACAACATTCACGATGCCAAGACCAACCTGTCGCGGCTGATCGAGGAAACCGTGAACGGCGGCGAGCCGTTCGTCATCGCTAAGGCCGGCAAGCCATTGGTCAAGGTCGTGCGCATCGATGCCGAAGCCGCAAAGCCGCCGCGGCGCATCGGGTTCCTGAAGGGGCAAATCAAGGTACCCGCAGATTTCGACACTATGGCAGCGGACGAGATCTGTGACATGTTTGAGGATAAGACAAAGTGAGGCTGTTGCTCGATACTCATCTGTTGGTCTGGGCTGCGGCTGACGACCCTGCCTTGTCGAACGAAGCGCGCGCTGCCATCGAGGACGCCGACAACACCCTCTACTTCAGCGTCGCCAGCATCTGGGAAATTGTCATCAAAAGCGCACTGGGCCGCGAGGACTTTCAGGTCGATGCACGCGTTCTTCGCAGGAACCTGCTTGATGCTGGTTATGAAGAGCTGTCGATTGAAGCACAGCATGCGTTCGAAGTTGCGGCCCTCCCGCCTCTTCACAAGGACCCGTTCGACCGGCTCCTCGTCGGTCAAGCGATGGCAGAAGGAATCGTGTTGTTGACCCACGATGACCAGATAAAGCGATACGACTTCGCGCCAGTACGGTACGTTTAGGGGCCGCTCCAGAAAACGGAAGATAAAGCAAGTCGGCGACCGTCGCAAGCCGGCCCAATGGCCGTACACCCAAGCAGAATGATTGTCTGTATCCGGTCCTGCAACGGTCACCGGATCTGCTAATCTCCCGACGAATTTTTCCGGAAATCAACCACGACGCTCGGTCAGTGCTACGAACGCGAAGGCTAGTATTTTGGCCATCGCGTTGCGTCGCCTTCTCCTCTTTGCCGCAAGTTCTGATGGGAACAAAAGCGAGCGATCTTCCGCCGCAGAGTCGCTTAAAATCATCTTTTCGGCACTCTTCGAGGCCAATCATGCGCTCATGGCGGCTTGATCGTCCCAACCTCTCCGGCCATCTGGATCTGTCACGGGCAACGAGCCTGGTCTCGGCCATCGGGTCTAACGATGCGAACGCCTTCGCCGCGGAAGTTCTGAAACTCCTGGGGGACGCCGCAGGCATATCGCAGTGCACCGTCTTTGCTTACGAGTTCAACAATCGTCCTCGGACGGTCTCGGTCGCAGACCACCGTGGCGGTCGATATCTGAGCAACGTCGCGGATACCTACGCCAGGACTTTCTATGCGTTGGACGGAAATCAGACGATTATCTCCTCTGCCCGTCCTCAGAAGCTCGACTCGGCCGTCCTGCTCCACCAGCAGGCCATCGAAGACATCTCGCATGAAGGGTATCGAGCCGCTTGCTATCACCAGCCGGACGTTTCGGGCCGACTCTCCCTTTTGCTGCAGCCCTCGCAGGACATCTGGCTCTCCGTCAATCTCTACCGCGACCGCAGGCGCGGCCATTTCCACGCGAACGAGATCGCGCTGATTGAGGCCTTTGCGCCGCTCATCGCCCAGACCGCCAAGCATCATTACGCGCTATGCGGCCAGATCCAGACCGGCATTCCGCAACTGATGCTGGTGCGTATTCGAGGGATCTGCCCCGAGTTGTCGAAGCGCGAACTCGATGTCCTATGCGGCGTTCTGGAGGGCCGTACCGCGAAAGACATCGGAGAACTTATGGGCGTCAAGGCCTCCAGCGTCGTGACCTATCAAAAGCGGGCCTTTCGCCGCCTCGGCATTTCGAGCCAGCGTCAGTTGTTTGCCTTGTGCCTGGCTACCAGCCGAGAATGATCATGCACTGCGTCATCTCTCTGACCGTGCCCGATCTTCTGCTTGCCTGGCACTGAGGGTTTTTCCTAATCCATTTCACCCGTCGAGTCGTACCCATTTTGGGGACAGCGCGCGCGGGCGAATCTCCATACTCCACTCATCGCCATACCTCGCCGCCCTGACGAGCCTGACGCGATTGCATTGAGTGCTGTGGTGCTCGACATAGAGCTGAGTTTGGAGACGACCCGTATGGAAACGACCCCATTGGCTGACCGCAGTCCGCTTCCTGGCGGTCCGGCAAACAGTGCTGGATCTGGTGAATCGATGCGAGAGCAGCGTGTCATCGCCAAGGTCTCCCGGCACCTTCTGTGGTTTCTCTTCGTCCTGTTCTTCTTCTCGTTCATGGACCGGATCAATATCGGATTTGCCGGTCTTACCATGATGAAGGATCTCGGCCTCTCCGGCGTCCAGTTCGGTCTGGCGACCACGTTGTTTTATGTTGCATACATCGCGTTCGGCATTCCCAGCAACATCGTCCTGGCGCGCATCGGCGCGCGGAAATGGATCGGGACTATCATGATCGCCTGGGGTCTGGCCTCTACAGCGACGATGTTCGCATCGAGTCCGGGAACGCTTTACCTGTTGCGAATCCTCGTCGGCGTGACCGAGGCGGGCTTTCTACCAGGCATCCTGCTTTACATGACGTATTGGTTTCCGAGCGCATATCGCGCGAGGGCCAACGCTTTGTTCATGATCGCGATGCCCGTCACGGCCGCGGTCGGCTCCGCACTCTCGGGATACATTCTGGCGCTGGATGGAACGCTTGGCCTCAAAGGATGGCAGTGGCTCTTCTGTCTGGAGGGTCTGCCTTCGGCGATCTTGGGTCTGGTCGTATTCGGCTATCTGCGCGATGTCCCCGAGAAGGCGCACTGGCTCACTGCCCATGAGAAGCGCACGCTTTCGAAGATCCTCGCGGCCGAGCACAACACCGACCCCGTGCCGCATTCGCCCGCGACCGACGAAAGAAGCCTTCTCAGCGAGCTCGTCTCGCCAACGGTCCTCAAATTTGCGCTCGCTTATTTCTGTCTGGTCAACACGCTAGCAATGGTTGCCGTCTGGACGCCCCTGATCGTCAAAAGCTTCAGCGCTGACGCGAGCAACCGGACCGTCGGCCTGCTGGCCGCGATCCCGCAAATCTGCACGATCGTTGCAATGATCTGGTGGGGAAGGCGCTCTGATCGCAAACAGGAGCGCAAATGGCACCTGATGTTGCCGATGCTGTTTTCCGCTGCTGGCTGGCTTTGCACCGCCTATTCCACCAACCCCGTGATTCAGATGTTAGGCATCTGCCTCGCGTCGGCGGGATCGTACACCGCCATGTCGATCTTCTGGACAACCCCTGATCACGCATTGAGCCTCCGGGCCCGTGCCGTTGGGATCGCAGTGATCAACGCGACCGGCAACATCGGGTCGGCGCTGAACCCCCTGGTCGTGGGATGGCTGAAGGATCTCACCCATAGCTTCTCGGCCGGATTGCTCTATGCAGCGGCATTGCTCGTGATCGGCTCCATCGTGGTGGCAGTGCTGCCCGTTCAGCCCAAGCGCTCCCGCGACGCGGAACTATCTAGCAACGCACGTTAGTGCGGATTGCCCTACTTGGGCGAATACGCCGATGGCGTTACGGCAGCATCGAGGCGCAGCTCATGCGTGGCCCCCCGCTTACCAGAATTCGTTAAGGAGCAAACGATGGAATTCAAAGCTTATCCCTTCACTGCAAAAAAATACGCTGGCCAGATGCCGAATCTTGACAACGGCATCGAGACAAAGCGACATGCAGTGACGATCGTCGGCGGTGGCCCTGTCGGACTCGCCGTGGCACTTGGCCTCGCCAATCACGGCGTTCCTTCCGTATTGATCGAAGCCGATGATTCCGTATGCTTTGGCAGCCGGGCCATCTGTATCTCGCGTCGAAGCCTGGAAATCATCGAGCGCCTGGGTGCAGTGGACGGGTTTCTGAAGACCGGACTGCCGTGGGCCGGTGGGCGCAGTTTTTATCGCGACACCGAAGTGCTGCACTTCAAGATGCCGCAGGACGACAACCAGAAACTGCCTCCGATGGTGAACGTCGCGCAATATCACATCGAACAGTTTCTCCTGGACGCCGCGCAACGGAAGTCTGATCTGATCGACATCCGCTGGCAGACCAAGGTGACCGCCATCGATTCGCGTACGGACGGCGCCATGCTTCGCCTCGTGACTCCCGAAGGCGACTATTCGCTCAATACGGACTGGGTGGTCGCCTGCGATGGTGGGCGCAGCACGATCCGCGAGGCATTGGGCTTGCAGCTCAATGGGACGAGCTACGAGGGCCGTTACGTCATCGTCGATATCGAGCTCGAGAGCGAGCGGCCGACCGAGCGTCTTGCCTACTTCGATCCATCGTCGAACCCGGGCTCCACTGTGCTGGTCCACAAGCAGCCTGACAATGTCTGGCGCATCGATTACCAATTGCGGGACGGCGAGGACGCCGAACAGGCAGTCAAGCCTGAAAATGTCATGCCACGGGTGCAAAGCCTGTTGGACATGATGGGCGAACGTGGCGCCTGGGCACCCATCTGGATCACGATCTACAAGGCCAATGCCTTGACCCTGGAAAGCTATCGTCACGATCGCGTGCTGTTTGGCGGCGATGCAGCCCATCTGGTGCCGATTTTTGGCGTGCGCGGCGCGAATTCAGGAATCGATGACGCGGACAACCTCGCGTGGAAACTGGCGTTCGTCGTCCGTGGCCTTGCGTCCGAAGGATTGCTCGACAGCTATTCAGACGAGCGCGTCTTTGCGGCCCACGAAAACCTTAGCTACGGTACCAAGAGCACCGAATTCATGGCGCCGCCCTCATTCGCCTTCGAGTTGATGCGCAAGGCCGTATTGAGTCTGGCGATCAAGCATGAACGCGTGCGTTCTCTGATTAACCCGCGGCAGACTTCGGCCATCAGTTATACGGAGTCGCCGCTCAACACGCCTGAAGCACAGTCGGGCGCGTTTGAGGCTGGTCCTGCGCCGGGGGCCGTGTTGACCGAATGCCCACTGACGATCGTCGAGGGCGGCAGCGCGAGGGAGGCTCATCTGACGGACTTGATCACTCCAAGGTTCACCGCTCTGTACTTCAGCGAAGACGGACGCGTACCGGTGGAATTTGCCGAACTCGAAGCAACGCTTCAAGAGGAAAAGCTGCCTTTCAAGCTGATTCCCGTGACTTCGCATCTTCACCCCGAGACGAAAAACAATCACAACTGGGACCACACAGGTCGGCTGTTCGCCATGTACACCGCCAGACCCGGTACCGTATACCTGGTTCGCCCGGACGGCCATGTACTGGGACGCTGGCATGCGGCAGCGGCTGCAGATGTTGCGGCCGCCATCCACCACGCCCTTCAAATGTGATCACCAAACCGGTAAAGGAGAACGCCATGACCGACAGCGACCTCGACATCATTTATACCCGGCTGTGCAAGACCATGACTCAACTGGGTCAGCCGAACACTTCGCTTTTCCTCGCGCGCTTCGCCATGCTCGCGATCGACAGGATCGACGACCCCACCGTCGCACTGAATTTAATCGACGACGCAAGCGAAGGAATGACTGAATCAGCGCCGCGGTAGGGTTCCAATCCACAAGCCCGCCTCGTAGCACTTTTTCTGGCTTCCCATATCCTTCGCAGGAACGCGAAACAATGACCGTCAATTATCAAACCGGCTTCGCCAATGAGTTTGCCACCGAGGCGCTGCCGGGCGCCCTTCCCGTGGGGCGTAACTCTCCGCAACGCGTGCCTTATGGCCTATACGCAGAACAACTCTCAGGGACTGCATTCACGGCGCCGCGTCATAACAATCGGCGTTCGTGGTTGTACCGGATCCGGCCAGCGGCCATGCACTCGCCATTCCAGCATATCGAGAACTCGCGCCTGTTGAGCCGCTTCGACGAAGTACCGACGCCACCGGATCAGTTGCGCTGGGATCCCCTTCCGATGCCCGATGCCCCGACCGATTTCGTGGCTGGCCTTGTAACCATGGCGGGCAACGGTGCGCCCGATGTAGGGCGAGGATGCGGTATCCACCTGTATGCCGCGAACTGTTCCATGACCGACCGGTTTTTCTACAACGCCGACGGTGAGTTGCTTGTCGTGCCGCAACAAGGACGGCTGCGCGTGGCAACCGAAATGGGACTGCTGGAAGTCGAACCGCAGGAGATCGTCGTCATCCCGCGAGGCGTGCGTTTCCGGGTTGAACTGCCCGATGGCGAGGCGCGCGGCTACGTGTGCGAGAACTATGGCGCGCTGTTCAAGCTGCCCGACCTTGGCGTCATTGGCTCCAACGGCCTGGCGAATCCGCGTGATTTTCTGACGCCGGTCGCGTCGTATGAAGATCGGGAAGGCGACTTCGAACTGATCGCGAAGTTCGAAGGCAATCTCTGGCGCGCCCGGATCGACCACTCGCCGCTCGACGTCGTCGCATGGCACGGAAACTATGCGCCGTACAAGTACGACCTGCGGCGCTTCAACACGATTGGTTCAATAAGCTTCGACCATCCCGACCCCTCGATTTTCCTGGTGCTCCAGTCCCCCACTGATACCCCCGGCGTCGATTCGATCGACTTTGTCATTTTCCCGCCGCGTTGGTTGCCGATGGAAAACACGTTCCGTCCGCCATGGTTCCACCGAAATTTCGCAAGCGAGTTCATGGGACTGATTCATGGCGCGTATGACGCGAAGGCTGAAGGTTTTGCGCCCGGCGGTGCGTCGCTTCACAACTGCATGAGTGGTCATGGCCCAGATGCCGAAACCTTCGCCAGGGCGAGCACCGCAGACACGACCCGGCCTGATCACATCACGAACACGCTGGCGTTCATGTTCGAAACGCCCGCCGTCATCCGGCCGACGCGCCATGCGCTCGAATCGTCGCAGCTCCAAGGCGAGTATTACCGGTGCTGGCAGGGCCTCAAGAAGCATTTCAACCCGGCACAAGCCTGATAGGACGTTGGAGAAATCACATGTCGTTGATCGACGAGACGCACAGCCCGGCTCTGAAAAGTTGGGTGGAACAGGCAAACCGACCGGGGAGCGATTTTCCGATCCAGAACCTTCCACTTGGTCGTTATCGACCGATGGGCACGGACGAGGACTTCAAGATTGGGGTAGCCATTGGCGACCAGATTTTAGATCTGCAGGGCACAGGCCTGATCGACGGTCCGGACATGAACGCGTTGATGGCACTTGATTCAACAACTCGACTGGAGTTGCGTCGCGCCATTTCCCGAGGCCTGGCGCACGGCAGCGAGCAGCAACAAGCATGGTCGACGCTGCTTATCAACCAGAGCGCGGCGCAGATGGCAACGCCTTGCCGAATCGGAGACTACACAGATTTTTATACGGGCATTCACCACGCCATGTCTGTCGGCAAGCTGTTCAGGCCCGACCAGCCGCTGATGCCGAATTACAAATGGGTGCCGATTGGTTATCACGGTCGGTCTTCATCCATTCGCGTGAGCGGCCAGACGTTTCGGCGTCCGCGTGGGCAAACCAAAACGCCGGACGCCGCGCAACCCACCTTTGGTCCCAGCCGACGACTGGACTACGAACTCGAACTTGGCTACTTCGTCGGTCGCGGCAACGATTTGGGGCAACCCGTCTCCATCGAAGACGCGGAGAATCATCTTTTCGGTGTGACACTGCTCAACGACTGGTCCGCGCGCGACATCCAGGCGTGGGAGTACCAGCCGCTCGGCCCGTTCCTGTCCAAGAACTTCGCCACAACCGTCTCTCCGTGGTTAATCACGACCGAGGCACTGGCACCCTTCCGCGCGCCGTTGACGCGTCCCGACGGTGACCCGCAGCCGCTCCCTTACCTCGACGCCGCCTGTAATCGCAAGGAAGGCGCATTCGACATCACACTTGAGGTGTTGATCCTAACGGAGCGCATGGTCGGGTCAGGCCTCCCACCTCAGCGTTTGACGCTGGGCAACGCTGGCACAGCGGCCTACTGGACAGCGGCACAACTGGTGACCCACCACACGGTCAACGGCTGCAATCTCCAGCCAGGCGATCTGCTTGGTTCCGGTACATTGTCGGGCCCCGCCGCCAATGAGGCTGGCTCGCTACTCGAATTGACCGAGGGCGGCAGGCAGCCCGTCGTGCTGGCCAATGGCGAGCAACGGACCTTCCTGGAGGACGGCGACACGCTGATTCTGCGTGGATGGTGCGAACGTCCCGGCGCGGTTCGCATCGGACTCGGCGAAGTCCGTGGCACCGTCCTGGCCTAAAAAGGAACCACCGATGACAGTTTCGAACAAGCCGGAAGCTGCGGTCTCAGATCGCGTCCTTTACACATATTTCCGCAGTTCTGCGGCGTACCGGGTGCGCATTGCGCTCAACCTGAAGGGTCTCGATTACCGTACAGTGCCCGTCCACTTGCTTCGTGACGGCGGATGCAACATCAACCCGAATATCGCGCGGTAAATCCTTTCGGGCCCGTGCCGAGCTACCGCGAGGATGGTCGAACCATCCGTCAATCGTTGGCCATCATCGAATACCTCGACGAATGCCACCCCGACCCGCCGTTGCTGCCCGACGCACCATTTGCGCGTGCAGAGGTAAGGCAGTTGGCGCTATCGATCGCGTGTGAAATCCATCCGCTTAACAATCCGCGGGTTCTAAAATATCTGGAGCACGAGATACATGTCGACGAGGCGGCACGGCTAGATTGGATGCGCCACTGGATGACGACCGGACTCGAGGCGTTGGAAGCGCTACTGGTGGATATGGGTTCATCCGGGCGCTTCTGCCATGGCGATCGACCCACGCTGGCAGACTGTTGCGTGGTGCCTCAGTTGTTTAATGCGCGACGGTTCGAGGTCGATCTCTCCCAATGCCCGCGTTTATTGGAAATCGACGAGGCCTGCAGCGCACTACAGGCCGTTCAGAACGCGCATCCGAGCAGACAGCCAGACGCGGCGTCGTAAAAGGACCATGACTTATTGTCGACTTCGGAGATTCAGCCATCGCAAGGGCCGTTCTCTGTCGGTTGCTGGAACGGCCCGACATACCTAAGCCGTTGGAGTGGCGGCAGATCGCCCCGTCGAACGGCGGAAGTTGGCCGGCTACTGCCTGATGCGGTCGGCCGGAACCAGCCGAGGCGGTCGATCGGCTTGTTCCTTCTGACGGTATCTTTCCGGCCGACCGGCACCTCTTCGATGACACGGCCGGAGTGGTTGCCCAGGGGGACAAGAGGCGTGGCCCGTAATGGATTGATTGTCGCAACAGTGACAGATTCACGGCGGTCTACGGAAGCGCGGGACGATTTGCGAGAAATCAGGATTGATTGAGCTGCTGCCGAACTATTGACGTCCAGGAGCACGGCCTTTTCACAACCTTTTTGCGGATGCACTCCCTTTCCAATACTTGTACGCATAAGTCGGTGGTGTGACCACCGAAACTGATCCGGCAGACAGCTTCGCTATAATCGGGCTATCCTCCCAGACCACCCTGCTTCGAGCAGATGTCCGTCAAACGAAACCGGTCTCGGACCGGCCAGCCACGCCGGCCGCTGACAAAGGCGCTGTTGTTACCGATGGATCGTGCGTCCGCTAGCGAACAGTCCCTGAGGCTGCATCTGGCGCTGGTCGCTTGTCGTGAGTGCCAGGCCAATAGTCACCTGATCAACGAACTGATGCGCGCCGTCTATCTTGCTTATTTTTTGCAACGCGCGGGCTACGGAAGGCATCCCGCCGCGCACTTCAAGGTCGCCGAGTGCGCAGTGGAGGTGGCGCTGGCGCACGCGTATGGGACGGGCGAATGGCGTCTGACGCCGGACGTCATCGGTGACTTTGAAGAACTGATAGCGCTGTATGACGCGCAACTTGCCCGCGCACCACTGCATGCGGTACGTCACGCCGAAGAGCAACTCAGGGATTTTCTCGCAGGAACCGAAAGTTCGCCTATCGTCGTCGAGGAGTAACACTCGCGCCGCTGCACTGGCTTGTAGGTGTATGAGTTCAAGCTACGACATTCCCGGGTGTGAGCGGTGATCTCTAGCAGCGCGAAGCCAAGCCTGGGGATAAGCAGTTTTTCGGCACGTTTCTCGAAAACTTGATCGCGTGGAAGCACGATTTCTCCGCGGAGCCCGTCGCTGCGGCAGTTGGTCGAGTCGTTGCGGATGGTCGCCCCACACTGACGCAGTGAGCACGCCGTGGATCCGGCGCGTTGCACGCAACACAGCTCCTTCGATACTCCCGTGCGGCCTACCCCATCTTTCGTCCAGGAAGAAGCGTCAAATATTTGATGCTATAATTGATGCAATTCAGCATCAACTGGAAGTCAAATGCGAACCACTGTTACGATCGACGACAACCTTTACGAGCGCGCTCTCGAGCTCGCCGACCCTGACATGGATAAGGCCGACCTGTTTCGAGTGGCGATGCAGACGTTTGTTCGCGTTCAGGCTGGTAAGCGTCTGGCGTCGCTGGGCGGTACCGAGCCCGGTATGCCCGACATCCCGCGGCGCCGATCGGAGCCTGCGGCTCAATGAGCGTCCTCATCGATACATCTGTGTGGGTCGATCATTTCCGTCGCGCGAATGCGAGACTTGTCCAGCTGATCACCAGCGATCAGGCGCTCACCCATCCAGTCGTGCTTGTTGAGCTCGCCTGCGGCACTCCGCCTGCACCCCGCGCACGTACGCTCCACGACATCGGGCTGCTGCAACATGCGACGCACGCGACATGGACTGAGGTGATGGAGTTTATCGAGGCAAGACAATTTTATGGTCGAGGCTGCGGCAGCAGCGACCTTACGCTGCTTGCGTCAACTTTGATGACTCCCGGTGCGTCACTTTGGACCTTGGACAAACGACTCGCCCAGCTCGCCGGTGAACTCGGCATCGCGCATATGCATGACATCCACTAGGCACGGCATCGCCCGGGCACGTCATTCGGCACTTTCCAGGATCAGCGCTATCGCTGTGCAAAAACCTGCGGTCTTACAGCTCACCCACCTGAGCAGTTCCTGACGAGGCTTCTCCGGTCCGCAGGCGGATTTTATATGTCGCACGATACTTTGTTATCCTAATGAAAATGCTAATTCCTTTTATGTCAAATTTCGGTTTTGCATCGTCGCGATGAGATACGTGGGAAACGCATGACTGCATCTCCCCGTAGCGGACAGCAAAGGAGTATACATAAATGAATGACGTATAACAATATGAACGCACAGGGATCAACAATGGGACGGGACCGACGGGCGAAGCGCCCGCCCCGCCCCGTCTCAGAGCGGCGCTCCCCTCGACACGTCAAGAAATCCCGCGGTCTGGAGTTTCTCGAAAATCACCTCTACGGCAATTTCGGGAGAAACGGTCAGAGTGTTGATGTGGATCTCAGGATTCTGCGGCATATCGTACGGCGAATCGATGCCTGTGAAGTTCTTCAACTCGCCGCTACGCGCTTTCTTGTAAAGTCCTTTCGGATCGCGCTCCTCGGCCACTTCGAGTGGCGTGTCGATGAAGACCTCGATAAATTCACCCTCCTCCATCAGCTCGCGTGCCAGGGCGCGCTCGGCGCGAAACGGCGAAATGAATGCAGTAATGACAATCACGCCCGCATCTGCCATCAATTTCGCCACCTCGGCAATGCGTCGGATATTTTCCACCCGGTCCTCGGCCGTGAATCCGAGATCCTTGTTCAACCCGTGACGAACATTGTCCCCGTCGAGCAGATAGGTTCGCTTGCCCATCGCGTGCAAACGCTTCTCGAGCAGATTTGCAATTGTCGATTTTCCCGCACCTGAAAGCCCTGTCAGCCATACAACGCCGCTCTGGTGCCCGTTCAGCACCCGCCGCGCGCGTTTGTCGACCTCCAGCGTCTGCCAGCGAATATTGTTCGCACGGCGCAGTGCGAAGCGCAGCATACCGGCACCGACCGTGCTGTTGGTCATACGGTCAATGACTATGAAACCGCCCGTCTCGCGGTTTTGCTCGTACGGATCGAAAGCAATCGCGCGATCAAACTCCAGTTCCGCGACACCGATCTCGTTCAAGGCGAGAGTCTCGCTCGCCACGCGGTCGAGCGTATCGACATTCAGTTTGTATTTGAGCGGCAATATCGTTGCCGTGACGGTCCGGGTGCCAATTTTCAGCAAGTAACTGCGCCCCCGGAGCATGGGTTGGTCGCTCATCCACACGAGCGTTGCTTCGAACTGGTCGGCAACCTGCGCGGGCGAATCGGCCGTTGAAATCAGATCTCCACGACAGACATCCACTTCGTCGGCGAGCAGCAGCGTCACGGACTGTTCCGCGAAGGCCTCGTCAAGATCGCCGTCCACCGTCACGATTCTTGCGACAGTGCTTTCCCGTCCTGATGGCTGTACCTGTATACGCTGCCCGACACGCACCACACCGGACGCAATAGTGCCTGCAAACCCGCGGAAATCAAGATTGGGGCGATTGACCCACTGCACTGGGAAACGGAACGGCTGCGTCTGCAAATGCGTTTCGTCGATCTCGACAGTCTCGAGGTGACGCATCAAGGACGGCCCTTCGTACCACGACGTCTTCGTGCTCCTTTCAACAACGTTGTCGCCATTTACGCCCGAAATCGGCATTGCAGTCACACCAGGGATGCCAATCTTTCCGGCGAATTCGCAATACTCACGAGAAATTTCGTCGAATCGTTCACGCGAGTACTCGACCAGGTCCATCTTATTGACCGCGAGAACAACGTTGCGAATGCCGATCAACGACACCAGATAGCTGTGCCGCCGCGTTTGCTGCAAAATGCCCTTGCGAGCATCGACCAGAATGATGGCAAGATCGGCCGTAGAAGCACCCGTTATCATGTTGCGGGTGTATTGCTCATGCCCGGGCGTATCAGCAACGATGAACTTGCGCCGGTCGGTCGAGAAAAACCGGTAGGCCACGTCGATGGTGATGCCCTGCTCGCGCTCCGCAGCGAGACCGTCCAGCAGCAGCGCGTAGTCTATTTCCCCGCCACGCGTACCGACCTTTTCCGAATCGGCTTCGAGCGCGGCAAGCTGGTCCTCGAACAGCATTCTGGATTCGTAGAGTAATCGGCCGATCAACGTGCTTTTGCCGTCATCCACGCTCCCGCATGTGATGAAACGCAAAAGGCTCTTTCTTTCGTGCTGCTTCAGGTACCGTTCAATATCGGTCCCGATCAGCTCAGAGACATGTGCCATCAGAAGTACCCCTCCTGTTTCTTCCTCTCCATGGACGCGGCGCCGTCATGATCGATCACGCGCCCCTGCCGCTCTGAGGTCGTCGTCAAGAGCATTTCCTGGATGATTTGCGGCAATGTCGTGGCGTTCGACTCGACTGCACCGGTAAGCGGATAGCAACCAAGCGTGCGAAAGCGCACTATTTTCTCCTCTACTTTCTCGTGCGGCTTGAGTGGCATGCGCTCGTCATCCACCATCACCAGGATGCCGTCCCGATTCACCACGGGCCGCCTCGCCGCGAAATAGAGTGGCACGATGGAGATATTCTCGAGGTAGACGTACTGCCAGATGTCCAGCTCGGTCCAGTTAGAGAGGGGAAACACGCGGATCGACTCGCCGTTGTTCTTTCGCGCGCTATATAGGCGCCACAGTTCGGGTCGCTGATTCTTGGGGTCCCACTGGTGGGTTGCCGTACGGAATGAAAAGATTCGCTCTTTCGCACGCGATTTCTCTTCGTCTCTGCGAGCGCCCCCGAAAGCGGCATCGAAGCCGTACTTGTCGAGCGCCTGCTTCAGACCCTGGGTCTTCCACATGTCGGTGTGAACCTGCGAACCATGATCGAACGGGTTGATGCCCAGTTCTTTCGCTTCCGGATTCTGGTGAACGATCAGCTCCATTTCGGTCTCGCGAGCCATCCGGTCCCGCATCGCGTACATGTCGCGGAACTTCCAGGTGGTATCCACATGCAGAAGCGGAAACGGAGGGGGCGCCGGGTAAAAGGCCTTTTTTGCCAGGTGGAGCATGCAGGCGCTGTCCTTGCCGATCGAGTAAAGCATCACTGGGCGATTTGCCTCAGCGACGATTTCCCGCATGATATGAATGCTCTCGGCTTCAAGTCGCCGCAAATGAGTCAACGTCGGCATGGCACATCCTTTACAAAGCAGAGTCACAGCGCGGCCGCGATGGCGGCCAGCATCGATTCGGCGATCTCTCGTCGACATATGAGTAAATCGGGCATCCAGACGTCTACTCCGTTATAGATGCACGGGTTCCCGTCTATGCGGCTGGCGTGAAGGCCAGCCGCGAGCGCGACGCCTACTGGAGCGCACGAATCCCACTCGTATTGACCGCCTGCGTGCAGATACGCGTGAGCCTCGCCACGCAGTACCGCCATTGCCTTTGCGCCTGCCGAGCCCATGGGGACAAGTTCAGCATTCAGTCGCTGGGCGACCCTCAGCGCCAGTTCCGGAGCGCGGGAACGGCTCACCAGAATTTTCAGGCGCCCTTCGGGCGCTGGCGGCAACTCCGGCGGCGATAACGTTCCGAATGTGACCCCACAGGCCGGAAGTGCCACAGCGCAAGCGCGGGGTTCGCCGCAAACCGTCAGTGCCACATGGACCGCCCAGTCCTCGCGCCCCTCGAGTCGTTCGCCATACTCGCGCGTGCCATCGAGCGGGTCGATGATCCATACACGATCGAGAGCTAGCCGCTTTGGATCCGGCGCGGATTCTTCCGACAGAAAGCCGTCATCTGGTCGGGTGCGAGCGAGAATGTCTGCAATCAGCTCGTTCGCCTTGGCATCGCCGACTGCGCCCAACGGTTTGCCCGCAAGCACGGCCGACGCGCGCATCGCGTTCAAGGCGCCGCCGGCCGCCGTAGCGATGTGCACTGCGAGACAGTGATCATCGTCAACCGGAAGCGCCGTGCTGACAGCGTTCATTGGACCGCTCCATTGCGAGGCACCTGTTCCATCGCTGCGAGACCGGCAGGGGTGTACCAGATATGCTCGATATAGTGCCCGAGCGTCCCCCGGTGATCCGTATAGAAGTACCGGGCGGAACCACGCGACTGGCCGTCGATGACGATGGGCACGCCCGCGGCAGCCATTTGCTCACGCTGTGTTTCGAATGCCGCTTCGCTCTCGATCAGCTGCGCTATGTGATGATGGCGAATCGCGAAGCCGTCTCGAGGCAGGGCATCGCGATAGACGCGGTCGTCGCCGCACAGCGGCTCGATCAGTTCCAGCTGAAGCGACCCGACGAACGCGAGCGCGATGTTCAGCTTGCAGCGACGTCCCGCGATGGACTCTATTTCAATACCCGGCAAGCGCGCCCACGTCGGCACCTTCTGTTCTCTGCGAAAGCGCTCAATTGCCTCGTCCACATCGGTGGTGACGTACGCGATCTGTAGAAAGCCGGAAAACGGGGAAAGCGACGGCGTTTTCATCAGTGCAGTCCATAGGTGGTCATATAGCGGGAGAAGCGCTCCCTGATCGCTGCCGGTGCAAGGCCGAATTCGTCCTGCGTATATCGATGCGCGCCATAAGCGCGTTCGGGACTCTGCTTGACGCGTCGGCGCATCGCTTCCATCGTTTCGGCGGTCAGTCTGAAGCCGAAGTGGCCGTAGATACGCGTCATGGTGCCAATCGGATCGGCGTGGAAGTCGGCCTGCCTGATATCGAGGAACTGCCGGTTCGGCAAGGACGCGCGCGCCGCAATTGCCGCTTCGCTGGCGCGCGCCCAGTTATCCAGCTCGCGCCTGCCGATCTCGTGCCTGTCGACCTGCTCGCCCTCAGAAATCCGACGCGCCATCGCCAGCACGCTCGCGAGCGAAGGCAGCGCCGCCACCGGATCTCGATGTGTCTGTACCACGCATGCATCGGGAAAGACCTCGAACAGCGCGGGTAACTGCATCAGGTGTCCGGGATTCTTCAGGAGCCACGTCTTTTCGCTGTCGCGCGCACCGATGAGACTGATCGTCTTTGCCAGGTAACGATATGCAGGCAATTCGCTCTGTTCACGCCACCAGCGATCGTATTGAGGAACACGGAACGACGAGCCCCACAGATTGCTGCAAAAGCCCTGCTTGAGTATTTCGAGGCATTCATCTACCTCGTCAGCCACGATATTGTGTGCCGCGCGCATCTCTGGCGCTGACCTGAAAAAGGCCTCGAGCCCGGCCGCGGTCGCCTGGAACTGAACATGGCTGGTCCACGTATCGCGCGGAGGCCGCGGCTGCGGAAAGACCGTCAGCCATTTTTCCAAACCCTGAAATTGTGGATCAACCGAAAGCAGCTTGTGCAGCGCGGTCGTACCGGTTCTCGGTATGCCGGTGATGACGAGTGGGCGCCGCGGCGTCCGCGACAACACATCGGCATGCTTGCGCAGCCCCTCTACCAGCGTCAGGCGCGAAACCAAAGCACCGACAACAGCGTTCCACGCAAATTCCCGTCCACCCGGCGCGAAGCGCGGACCATCTTCGTCGAGCGCGTTCAAAAACTGTGTCAGGCCCGGCCTGTACTCAGCGCTGGAGCCGAAATCCGTCAGGCCAGCGGCAGCACTCGCGCTCGCGTGAAGTTCGTCCTCCGCACCCGTGAATCGTTTCGATACTGACATCTGTTGTCTCCCGAAATCCATTCTTGTCGCTACCACCGCCGTCTCAACTGCGCACCTATGCGTCTCTCGCGCAGAAGTCTGCCGCGCTCGCTCGCGTCTACGAAGCGAGTTCCTGCCGGCAAGTGATTGCGCAACTCGCAAAGCGGCACACGTTTGAGTGTCGGAACTGGTTCCGAGCTACACCCATACCATCTGCCTATCGCAGTCCCACGATTGACGCCGCACGTATCCAGCCAGTTCAGGACACCGGGATCGCGATGAGCAATCACCGCGCGAAAATGGCCGTCGTCGTCGACGTTTGCCTGATGCCCATTGAGGCTGCTTTGGTGATCGATATAGTCAAGCGCGTTGAACAGTGTGTCGTTCAATTGCACGTTCCAGTAGCGGCGCGTCTGCGGCAGCGCGGTTTCGAGAATGAGCGCTTCGTCATCACCGAAATCGAAAATGGCCTGCCAGTACGCCTGCTTCGCGAGCCCACCGCCGAAAGCGAAAAACTCGAACTCGTTCACCTTGATTCGCGTGCGCAGTTGCTGCATATGTGTGAGCCAGCGACGTGACAAACGCTCCGCGTAGCCCATCAACTCGCCGGTACGCCTCGCGATCTCCTCGTGGCCCATCGACGGCTTCAACAGCGGGGCATCGAGGCACTCGATAGCGATTCGCGCGTCGCGTTCCCTTCCCCATGCATACGAGCGCTGGCGCAGCATGGCGAAGTCGGCCTCGCGATGCAGCTCGATCCAGTTGCCGTCGTACCCGGCAGGACGCTGTGCGCTCAACAAAATTTCGAAGCTGCCGTCATCGCCAATTTCTACGTCGTCGAGGTCGAACTGACCGAGCGGCGGATGGGCTTCATCGGTAGTGCCCATGATCCCGCGGCCGAGGTCGAGCGTCAGCAAATACACGCTGCCGCGCTCTCCGACTATCCGGTATCGCAGGTCTCCTCGCAACGGTGCGACGAAATAGGTATCGTCGGGATTCGGCTGCAGCATGAAGACTGAGTTAAGGAAGGGCAGCCAGTCAGGATGAAACGGATCGGATTGGAAGTAGATGAAGTAGGCCAGCGAAAGATTCATCTGAAACTGCCGATACAGCTCCGCGCGCGTTTGAGGATCGCTGGGTGTTTCAGTCAATTCGAGCAGACTGTCCGCGGTTGCCAACTGGGAGAGATAGTCGCGCCAGGATTTCAGCTCAGCCATGGATTCACCATTACCTTGCATTGCGTCGAGCGATTGCGCAGAGCCTCAAACATCTCGGGTAACGCGTCGAGAGAGACGCGATCCGTGATCATCGCGCGCGGTTCGACACAGCCCGCGTCGAACACGTTAGCGACATGAGTGAACTCTTGCATACTGTAGGTGACAGCGAACTGAATTCGCACTTCCTTCCACACCGCTACTGCCGGGATAAATTGATCTGGCACCGTGCAGAAGCCGAGCACTACGACGTCACCCCGCGGCTTGACGCAATGAATCGCCTTCGCAATCAGATCCTTTTGCCCTGCGCATTCGAAAACGACGTCCGGTGAACCCTTAAGAGCTTCGCCAGCCAGCGTCGCCAGATCCTGCCCCTCCTCCGGAACGACGAACTCGTCCGCACCCATGTGCCGCGCAAGCGCTTCGCGGCGCAGTGAGGAAGCGGTGACGACGATGCGTCCGGCGCCGAGGCGGCGGGCCCAGAACGTCGCCGCGAGCCCGACGGGACCCGCACCAATCACGAGCGCTTTCGCACCCGGCGTGAGTTTTGCCAACGCAACGCCGTGCAAGCCAACCGCCATTGGTTCGATCAGTGCGCCGTCCTCCATGCTCAGCGTCTTCGGGAGCCTGGTCGTTACGCGCTCGGTGACGACTGCATACTGAGCGAAGCCGGCGGCGGCGCCCTTGAAATGCGCGCAAAAGTTGGGCTTGCCGGATAGACAAGTCGCGCAGTGCCCGCATCCGACGAACGGCAGTGCGGTAACTGGGTCGCCAACCTTCAGCTTCTCTACACCCTTTCCCAGGGCAATCACCTCGCCAGCGAATTCGTGGCCAAGTGTTGAATTTTCTGGAAGCGTGAAATGCGGAGCGTGCCCATCCGTCATGTGAAGATCCGATCCGCAAATACCGCAGCGGTGAATCTTTAGCACGACTTCTCCGGCTGCTGGACTGGGATCGGCAACACTCCTAACTTCCAGCGGCAAACCTACCCTCGTGAAATACGCGGCTCTCATCGCTCGGATCTCCGTTTGGCGTGAATGTCCTGCTCGTCACCAACATCTGTAAATGTACTTTACTGGGAAAGTATCTCGGTTAATCCAGGTGTTTGTACCGAGCGAGCACGAGAAGACAGCGCTCCAATGCGTTGCCGCGGAGCTATCGCTCGGCAAGATACCGTTGTGGGGGAGTGGTGATTGCCACCGGATGCGTCGGAGGCAACAAAAGACGCAGAAGAAGGCCCGCTAAGAACGCTGGCCTGTGACTGGTCTTGCGTCTTGCGCGCTTGTTGCCAGCCGAGATGGCGATGAGTTAGGCGTTGCTATCGAGACGGTGAGCACCGCAACTATGTCAGGCGCGCTCGGCACTCCGACGTGCGGCCTCTGCGTCCGCGAACAAATGCAGTTCCCGCAACAAAATCGACAGTGCCGCTCGCCGCTCAGGCGTCATATGACTGGATGCCACCCAGTCGGTGCCATACGTCCCCTCATGGAGAATGTTCGTTAAAACCTTGCGCGCCCGTGACTTCATTCTCACGAGAATTCCACGCCCATCCGCCGGATCCGGCAAGCGCTCCACCAAGCCGATCTGCTCAAGTCTGCTGACGCACTTGGTGATGCCGCCGAGCGTCATCGCCAGCGGTTTTTGCAGCTGCGTTGGAGACTGGGTATAAGGCGGCCCTGAAACCAGCAGCGCGTCCAATAGCAACAGTTCGGCTGCCAGCAGGCCCTGACTCGCAGCGGCTTCCTTGAGCGCCCGGTCGATGTGCGCAGATAGCCGTAGAAGTCGTTGCCCGATCAGATAGATGTTCGCGTCCTCCGCTGGCCACTCGCGCGCCCACACTACGGCCTGTTGGTCCAACGCATCGCCATCTTCGGGCCATGCCGACATCTGCAACGCTACGCATTCCGTCAGGAATTGTGCTTCAGCCTGAGAACGTCTCGAATAGAACGCCTCGCCATTGTTATCGACGGCAACATCGATCCAGCCGGCCTCGTCAAGCGCATTCAAGTGACGCGTCACCCCCGCACGTGACATGTTCAGTTCACGCGCCAATGCGGCTGCGCTTTGCGCCCCCTTGCTCAGCAGCGTCAACAGTTGTCGTCTGGAAGCGTCCGCTAACGCGGCAAAAAGCGAATCTGCGGCCTTGCGAGCAGTCATGCCATCATCGATCGGTGGAGACCCTCGCCTCTCGGATCGCAAAAATGCGTGCCGAGCAAAGGAGCGATTGGCATTAACCGCAATTCGACGGCCATGCCAATGCCAGACAGGTGCCGTTTCCTGCAACGCGGGTCAAATTCGGCCCCGCTAAGTTACCAGAAAATTTGACCAGGAAAGCACAGCGAAAAGTGACGCTTTGCTGCCCGACGTACCCGGCCCGATACGGTGGCTATTGCTGGACCAGATCGTACGCCGCAAGCGCCGCAATCTGCGTCACGCCACCGTCCACGGGTAAACACGTGCCGGTAATGAATCGCGATTCGTCGCTGGAGAGAAACAGCGCGGCGGCCGCGACGTCCCATGCATCTCCCTCCAATGGGAGAGGCGCGATCTTGCGGCGACGTTCGCGAGCCTTATCGTCAAGCATGCTTTCCACCATTGGCGTAAAAATATGCCCCGGAGCAATCGCGTTGGCACGAACCTGATCGCGGCCGTACATCACCGCGAGTTCACGCGTAAAGCCGACCATTCCCGCCTTTGACGAGCCATACGCGGCCGACCCGTGGCTGCGGATGCCTGCGACCGAACCGATGTTGACGATGGCCCCGCCCCCGCGCGCCACGATCTTCGGCACCGCACTTCGGCTCATCAAGAACGCACTTTTCAGATTGACGTCGATCACACGGTCCCAGGACGCTTCGTCGACGTCCTGCAGTCTCCCCGGCGCGCCTGAGATACCGACGTTGTTGATGAGAATGTCCAGACCTCCATACCGCTGAACGGTCTCTTCGACAATGCGCGCACAGACAGCGCCGTCCGTGATATCGCCGGTCGATACGAACGCTCGGCCGCCCGCTTCCGTGATCAGCGCGAGCGTTTCCGCCGCCCGCTCGTACTGCTGATCGACGAGACAGACGGACGCGCCCTCCGCCGCAAAAAGACAGGCAATGGCCTTGCCCGTGCCAAAACCCCGACCGAGCGATCCTGCGCCGGTCACGATCGCGATCTTGCCGCTTAAACGTTGATGAAAGATTTTCGGAACAGGCATGCTGTAATCGGTCGATGAAAGTCGATTGTCATCTTGAACGTTCGAGCGAGCACCTGCACGTTCAAGCCATAACTCGCCAGGAGGCTGCCGATGGTCGAGCTTAGTCTCGCCAGGCCAATAATGCAACATACGGTTGCATTATTGGCCTGGATCATGTCGATTCGCGCACCGTGCCGTGATCCAACAATGCCGCGCCAAAGCGTGCCGCATACGCTGTGTTCACTGCTTCGGTCTGGAAGCGGGTTTCGTTAATCGCAAAGATGAAGTATCCATACGCGAGATCGCGTCGATAGTCGTTCCACGCTTCGTCGAAATCGGGCGCCTCGACCCCGCCAATCGCCAGTTGCGAAAGATAGTGTTCGAGCAGCGACCGCTCCCATGAGCGACGGTCCTCGATATCGAGTGCGCACCCTATGTGATAGGCAACCTCGAGGCTCCAAGGCGCCCGACTGACCTGGGCATCGAAAAAACCTGGCGTCCCGTCAGCTTCGACGTACAGATTTCCCAGATGCGTATCGCCGTGAATAAGGCATACCGGTTTGCTCTTATGTTCGCGCGCAATGCGCGCGAGAGATGCCATCATCCAGTCCCGATCGTGCAGACACCGGCTTACTGCCGCTCCTCTCGGCAGCGATATGTAGTGGGCCCAGACGTCCGGTTCGAGGTATCGGTTCTGGTATTCCAGCGACCAGTCCGAAAAGCGCTCTCCCACCCATTCGAGCCGACCGCCCTTGTCGAACTCCCGGCTGTTCCATGTTTGCGCGTGATAGCGCGCCATCGCACTCAACCGTAGGGCGACTTGTTCGTAGCCCTGCGATTGCTGGGCACGGCAAAACTGAACGTTACGCTCGCGCAGGTCTTCCATCACGACGACCGATTGCCAGGCGTCAGGATCCGTGCCTGCAAAAAAGCATCTAGGCGCGTTCATGTTGATGAACGGTAGAACGTCGCGATAAAACCGCATTTCGTTGCGATACATGTCTCTCATCGAAGGACTGTGATCCTCGAAACCGCCCTTGACGATCATGCGCGCCGGCAACGCCATTGCCTGTCCCGCGTCGTTGTACTCGAGTGCGACGCGTACCTTGGTCGACGTACCCGGCAATACCTCCACGTGCCGGCACGAAGTTACTTCGGCGCCGGGAAAGCGGAACGCGATCGCGGAGCTTAGCCACTTTGCGGTCACTTCCTCAACAGCGACAGGCAACGCCATGTCACTTACCACACCAGATTCCGACAAGGTTCCTCCCGAAGATTGCAAACAAAAAGACGCGTGCGCATCGTCGCGCATACCTGCTCCCCGTCGCAACATGGGGAAAACCACACCTCGCCTATCGTTGCATATTTTGAATGCCGTGCATATAGTTGCTTGCAAATGCAGCTACTTTTTTGGCAGGAAATCGATGAATCTATCCGACTCCGTCACGCTCGAGCGAGAATCGGCTGGCGCCGAACTCGCACAGAGAATTGCGCCGAAGGAATACCGTACTGAAGATAGTGTCGCGTTCAAGATGAACCTGGTTCATCTTCTGCTTGGCGCGGAAATCGACGCAAAGCTCGCTGCGAGCGAGCTTTCAGCAATACAGTGGGGAATCCTGAAAGCACTGTACGACGGACGTGCTCGCACACCTACCGCCTTGTGCCGGGTGCTGCTCGCTGACAGTAGCATCATGACCCGCAAGCTCGATTCGCTTGAAAAAAGAGGGTTGATCGAACGAATTCGCAGCACTTCCGACCGACGCTGTGTCGAGCTCACACTGACAGCAAACGGCCGCCAGTTGTTGCGCGGAACCCTGCCGCACATCGTCGATGCAAGCAATCGGCAGCTTCGCGGCTTCACGGTCGAAGAAGTCCGAACCGTCAAACATTTACTCGATCGGATGATCGTCAATCTGAGCTGACTAGCGATAGCAAGCTCGGAATGGACCAGCGTCTGCGCCCCAAGTCAACGCGTATCGATATTTGAAAGGAGCTTTTATGGAGCACCCCGAAACAACGGAAAGGCAACGCGGGAACCCGGCGCGGGAGCCCAGCCTCGCGCCGCTGCCGGTTCCTCACGTGTACCGCGGTCGCACTGTCACCGGAAGCGCCATCAAGCACGTGTCGCGTGATCTTGGCCAAGGTTTCTGCACGCCCAGGATCGAGCTTGACGACCTCGTGTGGCCGCGAGCCGAGCGCGGTCCCGCTTTCGAAATTCAGATTGCGAAGGTTATCGACTTTCTTGTCGAGCTGGGGCCGCGTTTGCATCTGGACGTCAATCCGCTGATGCAGGCCGCGCTCGAGTCAATGATCAAAGTGAGTCCGCTCGGGCGACGGATTCTCGAAAACTGCTATCGCGACATTCCCAACCTTTTCGCACGCGAGGTGATCGAGGACGAGTTGCGCGTAAGTCTTGGCGACGCGCGCCTCGTCGACGGTTGGGTGGCACGCACGCTGCGCGGGCGCCCGAGTCGTCTGCGCGCGTTTCCACCACGCCTCGTACATGTGCTCGCAGGCAACTCGCCGATGGTGGCAGCCATGACGGTCATGCGCGCGGCGCTGACGAAAGGCGTCCACCTGCTCAAGCTGCCTTCGAACGATCTTTTCACGGCCACTGCAATTCTGCGCACGATGGCCGACATCGACCCGGATCATCCCGTCACCCAGTCGTTTTCGGCTGCGTATTGGCGCGGTGGAGACGAAAATGTCGAGTCGATTCTTTATCGTCCGCAGTACTTCGACAAGATTGTCGTATGGGGTGGCGACAGCGCGGTTCGGCACGTGATGCGCTACGCTGGCCCCGGGCTCGAGCTGGTCGCGTTCGATCCGAAGGTATCTATCTCGCTGGTCGGCCGTGAAGCCTTTGCATCCGACGAGGTGCTGCGCGACGTCGCGCGTGCCGGCGCAGCCGATGTGCTGTCGTTCAACCAGGACGCGTGCAATGCGAGCCGGTATCAATTCATCGAAGGCGACGAAGACGACGCCGACCGCTATGCCGAGCAACTGGCGCTGGCACTCGGCCAGGACTTTCGCTATGGCGACGGCCAGGGCCCGCTGGTGCCCAGCGACATTCGCGAAGCGGTTGATGTGCTGCGTGAGATGGAGCCGCTCTACCGGGTGTTCGGCGGATACGACGGCAAGGGGCTCGTCATTCGCTCGGAAGAAATGGTCGATTTTCATCCCATTTGCAAGACCGTCAACGTCGTTCCCGTGGCAAGCCTGCGCGACGGTGCGCGCTATGCGACCGTCGCCACGCAAACGGTCGGCATCTATCCGCCGCACCGGGTCACAGAGGTGCGCGACGCACTCGCGTGCGCTGGCGTGCAACGCATCGTGGCGCTGGGCGAGTCTATTTCAGATGGGGTTGGCGGCTATCCGCACGACGGCATGTTCCCGATCCATCGATTCATGAAATGGGTCTCGGAGGAATCGGGCCCGAATCCGGGGGAGACCCAATAATGCAAGCCCTTTCCACGCTGCTTCAACTCACGGATCTTCAAGACCCCTTCCGCAACGCGCCGGAAAGCCTCCATGCCGCGCAACTGCAAGCCGTGCGCGAGCGCTTCGCGCAGCGCCGGCAGCAGATTCGCATTCTCGACAAGCGAGCAAGCGAGGCCGGAGTGACGGAAGTGAAGAGCATGAGCGACGCCGTGCCATTGCTTTTTGCCGACTCCGTCTACAAGAGCTATCCCGATTCGTTCATCGAGCAGGGGAAATGGCGCCACCTCACGGCGTGGCTTCAAACGCTCACAACCCGCAAGATCGACGGACTCGACTACGGCACGATCGCCGATCTCGACGGCTGGATCCATGCGCTGCGTCGAAACGGCCACTATGTAATGAGCTCGAGCGGGACCTCGGGCAAGCAGTCCTTCATTTACCAGAGCGAAGCCGACCGCGATCTCGGCTGGCGCCTTCTCTCCCAAGGCATTCGCTGGGCGGCGAGCGGCATGCGCGATCCGTCGCGTCGCTATCCCGTGTTCCTTCTGACGCCCTCCTCCGGCTCTTACACCGGAACGGAGCGCATGGCGAAATTCGCCGAATCGATTGCGATGCCGGGCGACCTTCATTACATGTCGCATGTGCCGCAAAGCGCCGCGCACACCACGCGCATGGCGCGCATGCGGCGGGCCATCGCGGACGGCACCGTGCTCCCCAGTGAAATCGAAGCCTTCCAGAACGAAAGTCGAGAACGCAGCGAACGCGTACAAGCCGATTTCCGGCAGTTCATCGACCAACTTCTCGAACGGCGTCACGAGCCCATGTTCATCATGGGCATGATGGGCATGCTTTATCAGATCGTCGCCACGGCGCGCCAGCGTGGCATTCCCGACGCCGACTTTCACCCCGACACGATCATTAGTATCGGCGGCGGCAAGAAAGGTGCGAACCTGCCAGAAGACTTCCAGCAACAGTGCGAGCGCTTCTTCAACTTCAACGCGACCAACTTCAACGACGGCTACGGCATGGGCGAAGTATCGGGCTTTTGCCCGTGGTTTCACGAAGCGAAGGCGTGGACGGTCCCGCCCTGGCTCGTCCCGCTGGTGCTCGACTCGACCGGCGAACAACTGCTTAATCCTGCGGACGGGAAAGGCATCGTCGAGGGACGGCTCGCCATGATCGACCTGCTCGCGGATGGGCGCTGGGGAGGCGTGATCAGCGGCGACAAAGTCACCGTGGAGTTCGGTCACGGCATCGACGGCGTGCGCACGCCGATCATTCGCGACGTGGTGCGCTACAAGGATTTGCCCGGCGGCGACGACAAGCTGTCCTGCGCGGGAACGATCGACGCCTACGTCCGCGGAGAGATCGCCGACATGACCGAGGCCCGGACCGCCAACTAAATCGATGTTTCCTACTCATCTGAAGGCCAATCGACAATGACTGAAACACAGACAAGCCCAGCCGTGTGGTTCATTACCGGCGTTTCGTCTGGCTTCGGCCGTTCCCTTGCGCAGGCGGTCCTCGCCCGTGGCGACAAAGTGGTCGGGACCGTTCGGAATGACGCACAGATCACGCCGTTCGAAAATCTCGCACCCGGACGCGCGCACGGTGTGCTGCTTGACGTGACCGACGCAGCAGCGGCGCCTCGCGCCGTCGCGCAGGCCATCGAGCGCGCGGGACCGATCGACGTACTCGTCAACAATGCGGGCTACGGTCTCTTCGGCGCATTTGAAGAGGTCTCCGACGCGGAAGCACGTCAGCTGTTCGATACCAACGTGTTTGGAACGGTCAACGTGATACGTGCCGTACTGCCTCATTTTCGCGAGCGCAACCGCGGTCATATCCTGAACTTCTCGTCGGTCGCGGGCGTGATCGGCATCGCGGGCTGCAGTTTCTATTGCGCTTCGAAGCATGCGATCGAAGGGCTTTCGGAATCGCTCGCTCGTGAACTGAGCCCGTTCGGGATTCGTGTGACCGTGGTCGAGCCGGGCGGCTTCCGCACCAATTTCGCGGGCGGATCGCTGAAGTGGAGCGAGGTCGAATCACCCGTCTATACGGAGACCGTGGGCAAGATGCGTCGTTACATGAGCAGCTATCACGGTACGCAAACGGGCGATCCGGCGAAGGCTGCCGACGCCATCGTGCGCGCGGTTTCCGCAGACGTCCCACCGCTGCGGCTACCGCTAGGTCCGGACGCCGTCGACCTCGTTCGGAAGAAACTTTCGTCCGTGCAACACGACCTCGAAGCCTGGCTCGACGTGTCGAGTTCCACCGACTTCGACCACTGACGCCTGGCAACTCATAGCCTTGGAGACGACATGTCCGCTCTGGACCCGTTCTATGCAATGCTGCGCGGTGAAAGCGACCCGTTTCGCAAGCACCCCGAGAACCTTCGCGAGCTTCAGCTCGCTGCCATGAAAGAGCGCTTCGCCGAGCGCCGCGAACAGATCAGGCTACTGCGTCGCAGAGCGGAAGATGTCGGCGTCAACGAAGTGACCCGCCATGAAGATATGGTGCCCCTGCTGTTCGCGCATCAGATCTACAAGAGCTACCCCGAGTCATTCATCGACAACGGCCGCTGGAAACATCTTTCGGCATGGCTGCAAACGCTATCGAGCAAACGGGTAGCCGAAGTCGATCTGGACGGCTTGGACAACGTCGACGCATGGATGGACCGTCTGCGCACAGCGGGACACCATGTTTTCAGCTCGAGCGGCACATCCGGAAAGTGCAGCTTCATCAGTCAGACGCAAGCCGATCTCGACAATGTCACCGAGTCGTGCGTGAAGCTGGGCGTCTACGGCAACGCAATGATCCGAAGAGATTTCGGCAAGCGCCCGGCTTTCCTCATGATGCCGCCTGCCGGCGCGCATCGGCATATCGAACCGGTACTGAACGCAGCGCAACGGCTCGGCGCGGAAACCACGCTGATGTTCGACGAACCGGTGCTCGCATCCGCAACGATTTCGATGGGCCGCATGCGCCGCGCAATCGCCGACGGCTCCGCGAAACCGAGCGAGGTCGCGGCGTTTCAGGAGCAGGCGGTGGCGCGCCAGCGTCATACCGGCAAGATGATCGACCGGTTTCTCGACAAGCTCACCGCGCAGCGCGAAGTTCCGGTGCTGGTCCAGGGCAACTGGTCGTTGCACTGGACGCTCGTCGAGCGCGCCCGTCAGCGCGGCAGCGCCGATGGCATCTGCCATCCGGATACGGTAATCACCACCGGTGGCGGCTTGAAGGGCACCTCGGCCCCCGCCGACTATCGGGAGCAAATCATCCGCTTCTACGGTATTCGTGCCGAGAACATCCAGAACAGTTATGGCATGTCCGAGATGATCGGAACCGGCCCCTGGTCGGAAGTTGCGCAGGGTTATGCAATCTGCCCGTGGATCGCCCCGTTTGTCCTCGACAAGGCGGGAGAGCAACTGCTGAATCCTGCGGATGGACTGGGCGTTGTTGAGGGGCGCTTCGCGTTTTTCGACCTGCTGGCCGAAGGATACTGGGGTGGTTTCATCACTGGCGACAAGGTCGTGGTCGACTTTTCACCGGCGGGGAACACCGACGGCCTGCAGGGGCCGCTGGTCCGTCAAGTCGGCCGCTACGCCGATCTCGAGGAAGGCGAAGACAAGCTCTCGTGCGCAGGCACGATGGAGTCGTATGTACGTGGCATGATCAACGTTTGAGCCCTGCTGCGCGCGGTCCGAGCCCAAGGGGGCGCCATTACTGGCGCCCCCTTGGGCTCATGAGTATACTGATGTCCTGATTCCGACATCAAACAGTCCCCGATGTACAAACCTATGTCAGTTCAGGCTCCCAACGGAGCCTCGCGGCTCGCTGCAGCGGACAAACCTCGAACGGCTGGCCGGCCCACCCACGACGATGCGGTTCAGTTGCGCGAGCGGCTGCTCGACGCCGCCAAATCCGTGTTCATCAGAGAAGGTTTCGGCGCCGCCAGGGTCGAGGAAATCGCATCGCTGGCTGGCGTCAGCAAAACGACCGTGTATCGCCAGTTCGGCACGAAGGAAGAGCTTTTTCGCTCCATCGTCTGGCGCGGGATGGCCGATCTGCGGGGCAAGATCTCGGAGCACCTGGAACCGGGCCGCGATTTTTCGACGAACATGGCATCCCTTATCGATGCGCTCGTCGAACACATGGCAATACCGGACAGCATGCACACTTCACGCATGGTCATTGGCGAGGCGATTCGCTTTCCCGATGTCGCAAAGCAGTTTCTGCAGTTCGTGGTGACGATGCTGGAGCCGCTAACCGGCGTTCTGGAAGCCGCCGCGCTCAGCGGCGTGATCGCCATCGACGATCCCTCGAACGCGGCGCGCGATCTTCTCACACTGGTCACAGGCGCGCCCGAAGTGCACCTCGCGGTTCAGACCACTCGCTCCGAACGGAAACGCCGGGCTGAGCGGATTCATCGGCTTCTGTTGACCGCGTGGAGGTACCGTGCGGCACTGGATAAGGTTCGAGCCAGGTCAATGCCGTAACGTTCGCGCGGCCATCCAGGTCTCGCCGACGCACTAGCTGTCAATTTCACCCATCACCTGGAATTGCCCCGACGCCTGGGCGATGCATTTCGCATTCGCCCAGATCCGGCAGTCGGAGAAAATCACGCGCTTTCCCGAACGTAGAACGTCGACGTGTGCTTCCACCCAGTCGCCCGGCTCCGCGTTCCCCATGAAATTGACCGTCAAGCCCGTCGTCAACGCCCTGACGGCCGGTTGACGCGAATACTTGCTCGCCCACGTGATGGCGGTGTCTGCCAGCATGCAAACAGCGCCCCCGTGCATCATCTGGCCAAGGTTGCGATGCGCTTCGCGAACGTACATGCCGACGACGTGTCCGCGTTCGCTCTTGCGAAAGTAGGTAGGTCCGAACATCCGATGGAAGGGACCGAACTCCGGCATCAACGCAAAGCCCTC
Organism: Paraburkholderia sp. MM5384-R2; assembly: GCF_014201025.1. NCBI lineage: Bacteria > Pseudomonadati > Pseudomonadota > Betaproteobacteria > Burkholderiales > Burkholderiaceae > Paraburkholderia > Paraburkholderia sp. MM5384-R2. The sequence goes on along the minus strand of NZ_JACHDI010000011.1, from coordinate 127,947 downwards.
CGGGATGAGCTTTGCGCCGCTCTCTTCGAGCGCGTCTACCGCCAATGAGTCTGCTTGCTCCAATGCAATCCTCCTGTTCAACGCCGCCTGCACACACACACACACACACACACACACGAGACGGCGCCAATATTGCTTTTTCATCGATAGAACATAGCGTATCATTATCCGCACACAAGTCAACTATGTGAATGCCCAATGGATACCAATTCGCTCTTTTCGCCTCTCACCGTGCGCGGGGTCACGCTTGCCAACCGTATCGTCATGTCACCCATGACTCGCGGCTTTTCGCCGAACGGATTGCCCGGTAGTGACGTCGCCGCCTACTACAAGCGGCGTGCGCAGGGCGAGACAGGCCTGATCATCACAGAAGGCGTCGGCGTCGATCACCCCGCGGCGCTCGGCGAAGCCGGACTCGGAGAAAATTCGATTCCCGTGCTCGCCGGAGAGGAATCAGTTGCCGCGTGGCGACGCGTGACGGACGAAGTTCACGCTAGCGGCGGAATCATCTTTCCTCAGTTGTGGCATATGGGACCCATGAAAGAGGCGAATACGGGCCCCTTCCCGGGCGCCTCGCCACTGCGCCCATCGGGACTGTGGGGACCGGAAGGACGAACGACATCGCTCAACGCAGGTTACATGGAGCGCGTCATGCCGCCAACTCGCCCGATGACCGATGCCGAGATCGCGGACGTCATTGCAGCCTATGGTCGAAGCGCGCGCTATGCGACGGCCGCCGGCTTCGACGGCATCGCGATTCACGGAGCTCACGGCTATCTGATCGACGCTTTTCTGTGGGCGGAAACCAATCAACGCACGGATCGATGGGGCAAGGATCTCACGGCGCGCAGCCGCTTTGCCGCCGAAGTTGTCCGCGCAATCCGCGAAGCGATCGGCGCGACGATGCCGATCACGTTCCGCTTCTCCCAGTGGAAGCAGCAGGATTTCCGCGCGCGTCTCGCCAACGACCCGCACGAACTCGAGCACATTCTCGCGCCGCTCGCGGATGCTGGCGTCGACATCTTCGAGGCGAGCACGCGCTATTTCAACCGGGCGGAATTCGCGGGCTCAGAGATGAATCTCGCCGGTTGGGTAAAGAAGGTAACCGGCAAGCTTTCGATGACTGTTGGTGGGATCGGCATTAACAAGGGCTACTACGATTCAATGGCCGGGGCCGCGACAGCGGCGCAGCCCGACCTCACTGCCCTGCTCGATCGTTTCTCACGCGGCGAGTTCGATCTTGTTGGCGTGGGACGCTCGCTTCTACATGATCCGAACTGGGCGCGGCGCGTACGGCTTGGCGAGCCGTTCCTCGGGTTCAGCAACGACTCGCTCGCACACCTCACCTGAAGCGCGATTTGCAGTTGGCGCCTTGACTCGGGCATCAACTGCTATTTCCGGTTCGGGATCTTTACGTACGCCCGGTGACAGGAATCAACGCACCGGTCACCCCCGACGCGGCGCCAGACGCGAGAAAGAGAATCAGCTCGGCGATTTCTTCAGGCCGCACCCAGCGGGAAAAGTCAGCGTCGGGCATATCCTTGCGGTTCTGTGGCGTATCGATGATGCCTGGCAAGATAGCGTTGACGGTGATGGAACGGCCTTTGAGTTCTTCGGCCAGCGCCTCAGTCAAACGCATCACCCCTGACTTCGAGGCCGCATACGCTCCCATGCCCGCGCCCGCCTTCAGCGCAGCGCCGGCTCCAATATTGATGATGCGTCCGCCCTCCGCGCTGCCGGCAATATGGTCGAGTGCCGCTTTCGACGCAGTCGCCGCCGTGCGCACGTTCGTCCGGTACATCAGATCCCAAGTGTCGAGACTGCCGTCCGCCAGCGTTTCCCAGCGAAAGCCTCCCGCTACATTGACGATCGCATCGAGCTTGCCAAGCTGCTCGACGACCGCGGAAAGCGCCGAGCGCGCCGCATCGAGATCAGTCAGCTCGACGCCTCCTCGCCACCAGGAAGCGTGCAGCTGCTCCGCGCTCGCGTTCTCCGGCTCGAGCGCCTTGTCAATCAGCGCGACCTTCCAGCCGTTCTCAGCAAACACGCGGCCAACCGTGCGCCCAAGCGTGCCGAATCCACCCGTTATCGCCACTACCCGTTGCATGTGCATCTCTCCCTCGCCGCGCCCGGCGCCGCGGGTACCGCTGGCGCCGGACACTGTAAAAGCTCAACGTCCCTTGAACACCGGCTCGCGTTTCTCGCGAAACGCGTTGACCGCCTCTTGATGGTCTTCCGTCAGGTTCGACAGCGCCTCGTATGCAATCGACGCGTCGAGAATGGCATGCGCAAGTTGCTTCAGGCCGATGTTGATCGACGCCTTGGTCCACTGGATGGCGCGCGAAGCGCCGTTTGCGAGACGCTTCGCCATCGCGTCGACCACGGCATCCAGCTGGTCGGCCGGTACGGCATGATTGATGAGACCCAGTCGTGCCGCCTCTTCCGCGGTGACGAGATCCCCCGTCAACAGGTATTCCTTGGCCTTCGCATAGCCCACGAGCTGCGGCCAGATCACCGCGCCGCCATCGCCCGCCACGAAGCCGACTTTCACGTGCGGATCGCCAATCTTTGCATGATTGGCCGCGTAGCTCAGATCCGAGAACAGCGCGATCGTCGCGCCGAGACCAATTGCATGACCGTTGATCTTGGCGATGACCGGCTTCGGACAATCCAGCATCGAGAAGACAATTTTCTTTGCACGCTGCATGCCTTCGAGGAACAGCGTGGGGTTGTCGATGACCTGCTGCATATGCTCGATATCGCCGCCCGCGCTAAAAGCCCGCCCTGCGCCCGTCAACACCACGACACGGGTCTCAACGTCCTCGGCGACATCGAGAAAGAGCCGTGACATCTCGATGTCCATTTGCTCGTCGAACGCGTTCAACGTTTCCGGGCGGTTGAGCGTAACGGTCAAGACGCCGCCTTCGCGTTCGAGCAATAGCGCCTGATAGTCCGAAATATTCATGGCTAACCTGTTCGTAATGAAGAAATCGCGCGGGACGGACAGACCGTCTGCCGCCGTCGACCGGTGCAAGGCCGATCACACGTGCAGCGGAATGAACCGGCGGCCGTTGTCGTACATGATCTTGCGCGTGTCTTCTTCCGAGAGCTCATTGCATGCTTCCGACGCGAAGTCCTTCGGTTCGGGCACGCCTTCCGCGTGCGGATAGTCGGAGCCCATCAACAGGAAGTCCGACGATCCCGTTTGAGCGATGATCTGGGCGATGTCGTCCTCCGGATACGCGACCACGAAGACATTTTCCTTGAAGATCTGGCTCGGGCGTTTCTTCAGCTGACCGCACGGCCAGTAGCCATTCTTCGCCATCCCCCGGCACTTGTCCATTTTGACGAGCAGCGAAGGCACCCATTCGGCACCGTTTTCGGCGCTGCACAGCTTGACCCGCGGGAAACGCTCGAAGAAGTTGTAGAAGATGAACGACGACAGCGTTTCCATGACCGGCCGCTCGCCGTAACCGTGCATCCAGACAAAGGCGGTCTGACGCTGGCGCGACTGCTGCACGGGCTCGCCCCACACCGCCATATGATCCTTCATGTAGATCGCTTCCGACACATGGAAGGTGACGCGCACGCCCGCTTCGTTGAGGACCGACCAGAACGGATCGAAGTATGGATCCGCAGGTGCACGGCCATTGAACGGCCCCATCGGCATCAGGATCACCCGCACACCGTTCGCAACCAGCCACCTGGCCTCGGCGACAGCCGCATCGAGATCGTCGAGCGTGACGACCGGCGTCGTGTAGATGCGGTCTTTGTAGTTGAAGCCCCAGTCGTCGAGCATCCACTGGTTATACGCATGCAACACCGCATTTGCCGCAACGGGCTCGTTGAGGTAGGAAATACACGCGACCATTTCGCCGATGTACATCGTGCAGGCTTCAACACCGAAATCGTCCATCTTCTTCAGGCGCGCGTCGCGGTTGAACATGTCCGGCGTCGGCGAAACCCGCATATCGACGTTATCCTTGCCATCCTTCATCGCGCGCAGCCATTCATGCAGCTTGCCCGGCGGCGGAACGTGCCCCTCGGCCGATGTGTAGCCCTCGCTGATTTCCACCTTCCGGTCGCCCACATACATGCAGCGGTTGCCGTCTGCCGTGACACGGCTGGTAAAAGACCAGTCCTTCCTGAACTTCTCGGGCAAATGACGGTTGAACGCGTCCTCGACTTCGTAGAAGTGCGTGTCGGCGTCGTAGATCTTCCCTTGATACGTTTGCATGGTCTCGCTCCTGATTGTGGGGAGCGCTTCAGAACGTGCGCCCTTGAGAGAAGTATCGGGTCAAGCCATCGACCTAAAAACTCTCATATCGAACTCGAAAACGTCGATATCGATTTGATATCGGGCGGTGGCCTCGCGATCCTTGCGGTCGGCATCGAACTCTCCAAAAACATCAATACGAACGCCGTTCGTATATAAGTATAATCGAAACGAAGACACACAACCGGAGACGTTTATGCAAGCCGAAGTACTCTCCCAGCCGGCACACCGAGCGCAACCCGTGGTGGGTCCACCGCGCGGGTTCACGATGGCGATCCTGCTTGCCGCGGTAGCGGCCTCGTCCGGCATCACCGTCATCTACACCGTGCTGGTCACGCTCTACAAGGCTTTTCCTGCGTCGAACTCCGTGAGCTGGACCGTCACCGCGTACTGGCTCGGCTCGGCCGTCTTTGCCGCCGTGAGCGGGCGACTCGGCGACCTGTTGGGCTACCGCCGCATCCTGCTCGTGGTGATATCGATCGCTGCGGCGGGCGCAGTCGTGGCCGCATGCGCGACCGATGTGGGCATGCTCGTCGCGGGGTGTGCGATGCAATCAATCGCGGCAGGCATTACGCCACTCTCCATCGGTCTGGTTCGTGAGAATCTGCCACCCGCGAGGCTGCCTGCCGCGGTGGGGATGATCAGTGCGGCAGGCATGGTGTCGGCGGGGCTGATCTACGTCTGCGCGGGCGTTGTCGTGGATCACTATTCGTGGCAGGGCGGCTTCTGGTTCAAAGTCGCGCTTTGCGTCGTGGCCGTCGCGGCGGTACGCGCGTGGGCACCGCCGTCGCCACCGAATCCCGGCGTGCGGATCGACTACATTCGAGGTCTCGCGTTCGCTCCGGCACTTTGCGCCATTCTCTTCGCCGTGCAGCAAATCCGCACGTGGGGGCTCGGCGATCCGCGGCTGTGGGGCTTGATCGCTGGCGGGATGACCGTGCTCGGACTCTGGGCACGCCATCAACACGGGGCGCGTCATCCGCTCATCAATGTGCGTCTGCTGAAGAGGCGCGAAGTCGTGTTGGCCAATGCATGCATGGCATTCCTCGCGGCAGGCGCCATGCAACTAGGACAGGTCTTCTCGCTGCTCGCCCAGCAACCTGCCGGCACGCACGCCGGATTCGGGTTGAGCGCGACGGCGGCCGGATTACTGATGTTCAGCGTCAACATCGTCGCGCTGGTCGCGAGCCCATGGAGCGGCCGGGTTGCGGCCCGCTACAAGGCCCGGCCCGCTGCCTTGATTGGCATGCTCATACTGGCCTTGGGCTGGGCCTCGCTGATCGTGCTTCATCGCAGCCTGCTGCTCTTCGTTCCGGGTGCGGTGCTGTGCTCGTTCGGCCTCGCCTTCGCAAGCACGGCGCTGTACAACCAGATCGTGGAAGCGACGCCTGCACATCAGACAGGCGAGGCAACGGGCATGCTCTACGTTTTCTTCTCGTGTTTCTTCGCGGTAGGCGCCCAGGCCGTGTTTGCGCTGCTGCGCAGCGCGACGGCGGGACACGACGGTGCATCGTTTCCGGCCGATACTGGCTATGTTTCGGTATTCGTCTACATCGCAGGTAGTTCGATCGCCGGACTGCTGGTCGCCTCCATGCTGCCGAAGCGTCGTACACGCTGACGGTCGTTGCGACCGATCCGTTGCGCGTGGGTACGACGCTTCTTGGACCGCACCGCGACCGCGGCGCATTGAAGCACCCGCTTCAATGCGCCGCCGACCGACTGGCGAGTCACTCCTCTTCTGCCTGACCCAACGCAGACGCCCGCTGTGCGACTCTGATCATGTTCTCTTCGAGCCGGTGACGTTCGCGGTCGAAGCGTTCGAGCGGCGCACCAATTGCCATCGCCGCGATGACATTGCCATTCGGTCCGAAGATCGGCGACGACACGCCGGCCGAATCCGGCAGTAGTTCACCGCGACTCACCGACAGGCCGCTTTCGAGGATGTGGTCGAGTTCGTCACGCAACGCCTTCTTCGTTGCGATCGTTTGCGGGGTGCGGCGCTCGAACTTGACCGTCTTCATGTAGTCGTTAACGAAAGCGTCCGGTGCATGGGCGAGCAGCACGCGGCCCGCAGCCGTGCAATAGAGCGGGCGACGCAAACCGATGTGCATTGAATAGCGCACCGATTGCTCGCTCTCGATCACGTCGACATAGGTGATCTCTTTGTGTTCGACGTCAAGGACACCGACATACACGGTTTCATTGGTGCTCTTCGAGAGATCCACCAGGAACGGGCGCAGTATCTTCGAAAAATTCCACGCGGCCATCACGCCTGCCGACAACCGGAAGATCGACGGTCCCAGGCGATAGCGGCCTACGTCGTGCATCAAGTACCCTTCCGCCACCAGAGGTCGCAGCAGATTGAGCAGGCTGCTCTTAGGTGACTCGAGAGCGACATTCAGTTCTGCTAGCGACATCCCGTCCGGAGACTTCGCCAGCACATCGAAAATTCCGAGGAGTCGGGTCAGCGAGCGCGGCCCGCTGACGTCCCGGTCCGCCGGCGCTGAGGTCTCTTTCAACATGATTTTCCCCATGAATTGACTGTATAGATTATACGGGAACTATTCACATAGTTTTACATCGATCACAATCTGGCACACCTTTACACCACCCGAATTCGGGAATACGCCAGGGCGCTCCATCACACCGCTTGAGATATATTTGAACATCGTTCGAAAAATTGAAATGTGGAAGCATCATCTTCCAGACCATTTACGGAATACGCTCGCGCGTCGAACAGCAACATCAACCTTCACTTCTGGATTCACTCATGTACACGAAAAAACTGGCAGAAAAGGTCGCCATCGTGACCGGAGGCGGCCAAGGCGTTGGACTCGGCATCGCCCTTGCGCTTGCCACCGAGGGGGCGAGTCTGGTCCTCACTGGTCGCACGGAGGCCAAACTCACGCGGGCTGCTGAGGAATTGAGCGCCCTCGGTTCGCAAGTGCTGGTCGTGCCCGGCGATACGCGCAATCGTGCCGACGCCGTGCGGACGGTCGAGCTTGCCGTCGAGCGATTCGGACGTGTGGACGCACTCATCAACAATGCCCAAAGCAGCAGCCCGGGGGTGCCGCTCGAATCCGTTACCGACGATGACTGGAGCAACACGCTCGAATCAGGCTTGTACGGCACGCTGTATTTCATGCAGGCCGCATTGCCGCGGATGAAGTCGCAGGGCCGCGGCGCCATCATCAACTTCGGCTCGCGCACCGGTATCGAAGGCCTCAAGGGATTCGGCGCGTACGCCGCAACCAAGGAGGGCATTCGCGGGCTCTCGCGAGTTGCCGCGCGCGAATGGGGCGTCTACGGCATTACCGTCAACGTCATTTGCCCGGCAGCGCTCACACCTGCCGCCGAAGCCTACCTCGAAGCCAATCCTCAGGAACGCACTCGCTATCTCTCTGAAATTGCGCTTGGCCGCTTCGGCGATCCTCAGCGCGATATTGGACGAACAGTTGCATTTCTATGTAGTGACGACGCTAATTTCATAACCGGGCAGACTATCAGTGTGGACGGCGGACAGTCAATGCTCTAGTGCGTCTTTTTGAACACGGTGCAATATATGAAACGTCCAGTTGCATTATCGCGAGCCTCGATCTGAGCAGTGAGCTTCGCGCCGGGCGCGTACCACGAAGCTTGAAGAGCGATCAGGTGGTTCTCCTCTCACACACTTCGCGAGAGCGTGTGGAGTTTGGCCTTGGCTGCGGGACACCGAGCCAAGGCGTTTTTTCACCGTTATCTTTGGGACTCGATCTCGTCTGTTGAGAAATTTCTTAAAACCATTCCGACGTGAAGAACGGCAAGTGCACGTCCATCCAGTCGAACTCGCTGCGGCAGTTCGCCCAAGCCCAATGAGGTGACTTTCCGCTGCGCACGGGAGTGTCCGAACGTTGATGCGGACGCGAGATATTCGGGGCGTCCCTACCGGAGTGGATACACCCGAGTTCTACGTGGTCTGTACATACGATACGGCTGTTGCTTCTCTCAGTCGTCATGACTCCCCCTTAGCTGCAACTTTTCGCCATCTCCTCGATCACCTTCTTCGCGTCGCCGAACACGAGCACCACGTTGATCTTGCCGAACTCGCCGTTGATGTCCTTTCTATAGAATTTTTTTTTCGCGCAGGATATCGATATCCGACTGCGACATACTCAGCACATCACGCAGCACGTCGTCCGTATGTTGTCCGAGCATCGGCGGCGCCCCATACGAATCGATAGGCGTGCCCGACATCTTGACCGGGTTGGCGACCATCCGAACCGCCTTATCCGTGAGCGGGTGCGCAACTTCGACGCACATCGCGCGTGCCTGCACATGCGGATCTGCGAACACCTGCTCCAGATTGTTGATCGGTCCGGCCGGCACCCCGGCGGCGTCGAGTGCTGCGAGCAGTTCATCGCTCTGCCATTGAAGGATCAGCGGCTCGAACACTTCGCCCAGCGCGCGACGATTCTTCACGCGCAGCGCAATCTCGCTGAATCGTGGATCGCTGACTAGCTCGGGGTGCCCCAGAACGTTACACATCCGCGCGTATTGCTCGTTGTTGCCCGCCACGATCATGATGTCGCGATCGGCGCAGCGGAACATGCGCGACGGCATACCACCGTTGCCCTCGGTACCGCGCCGAATGGGAATCTGGCCTGAAACGAGATACTGGCTTGCATAGTGCGATGTGGCAGCAATCATCGCGTCCAGCAACGCCAGGTCGATGTACTGCCCCTGCCCGGTACCACCTTGCGCCGCGTCGCGATGATAAAGCGCTGCGATGATCGCCGAAGCGGCGTACTGACCACACAGGATGTCCGCAAGACTGGGCCCGGTTTTCATTGGCCCGCCGCCCGGCACGTCGTCGCCGTTTCCGGTCACGCTCATCAGGCCACCCATCGCCTGGAAAATCGAGTCGTAGCCGGGGCGCGGGCTATACGGTCCGGTCTGACCGAACCCGGTTATCGAACAGTAGATCAGGCGCGGATTGACCAGCTTGAGGCTGTCGTAGTCGAGCCCGTAACGCTTGAGGTCGCCAACCTTATAGTTCTCGATCAACACGTCGCAGTGCGCCGCCAACGAGCGGATCAGCGCCTGGCCTTCGGCCGTGGAGATATCGCACGTGATCGACTTCTTGCCTCGGTTCGCGCTGATAAAAAACGTCGACTCGCGCGTGACCTTTCCCTCCCGATCCATCAGGAACGGGGGGCCGAATTGCCGCGAATCGTCGCCCTTGCCGGGACGCTCGACCTTGATGACCTCCGCGCCGAGATCCGCCAGCATCTGAGCCCCCCAAGGCCCGGCGAGAATACGGCTCAGGTCGAGTACGCGAACACCCGCCAACGCGCCTTTTGTCATAGCAAACGGTCCCCTTGAATTCACACCGGCTGCGCCGGAAGCCTTGCATCAGCGTCCGACGAACTTCGCCGTACGTTTTTCGATGAAGGACTGAACGCCTTCCTTCGCGTCTTCAGTGTTGTAGAGAAACTGCTGGGTCGACTGAATCGTCGCGTAAGCATCCTGCCAGCCTTGTCCCAGCGAAACGCGCGCGTTCTGCATCGTGGCCTGCACGGCTAGCGGTGCCTGCGCCGCGATTCGCTCGGCGATCCCGAGCGCCCGGTCGAACTCCTGCCCCACAGGCACGACATCCTGCACGAAGTTCATGTGCCGTGCCTCGTCTGCGGTGAATTCGTCGCCGGTAAGCAGTACCTTCATTGCGTTGCCCCAGCCGGCTCGCTGCACCATGCGAAACGTCGCACCACAACCTGCCATGATCCCCCGCTTGACTTCAAGCTGGGAGAAACGGCAGTTGTCGGCCGCAACAGCCACTTCCGATGCAAGCATCAATTCGACCGCGACCGTGAAGCAGATTCCCTTCAGCGCAATGACGACCGGCTTGGTACGCAGCGGCGCGCGCAAGTTGAACGGATCGACCTCGCCTTCAGGAAGCAGCGGTTTCCCTTCGCGGCGCAACGGCGCGACCTTTGGCATGTCGAGCCCTGCCGTAAAGTGATCGCCTTCGGCGTATACCAGCCCGCAAAAAATATCGCCGCTCTTCTCGAGCTGCGTGTAAGCCATCGCAAGCTCTCTGAACATTTTCGGCGTGAAACCATTGCGCTTTTCCGGCCGGTCAATGCCCATCAAGAGCAGGTTCCCACGCTGCTCAACGCGAATCTGTCCGTCCTCGTGACGAGTGGTCATGCAGTGTCTCCTCGCGGTGTTTTCCGTTAGCAATTCTGACCTCCGCTCAATTGACAAAGCTGGGTCGCACATTCAGAATCATAAACGTCGTTCACAAAATTGGCAACGCACGATACGCTCTGACGCTGCCGTGCGGCGCACCACAGACACGCAAATCATCGGCGAGCAGGACCCATCCGGGTCTAGGTGTTCACCCTCATTCGTTCAAGGAAGAACCATGGCCTACGAGACGATCATCGTCGAAACGCACGGGAAAACCGGCTTGATCAGGTTGAACCGTCCGCAAGCCTACAACGCACTGAACAACCAGCTGATGGATGAGCTGACGGCGGCACTCGACGACCTCGAAACCGACCCTGCCATCGGCGCCATCGTGATGACCGGTAGCGAAAAGGCGTTCGCCGCCGGCGCCGACATCAAGATGATGAACGAATGGACGTACATGGACGTGTACAAGAATCAGTTCATCACGTCGAACTGGGAACGCACGTCGCGTTGCCGCAAGCCGGTCATCGCCGCGGTCGCGGGTCTTGCGTTAGGCGGAGGCTGCGAACTGGCCATGATGTGCGACTTCATTCTCGCCGCCGACAACGCACGTTTCGCCCTGCCCGAAATCACGCTCGCGACCATTCCCGGCGCTGGCGGCACGCAGCGCCTTACGCGCGCGCTCGGCAAATCGAAGGCGATGGAAATGATCCTCACCGGCCGCAGGATGGACGCCATTGAAGCCGAACGATGCGGCCTCGTGAGCCGCATCGTGCCCGCCGACACGCTCGTCGAGGAAGCGCTGAAAACGGCCGACGAGATCGCGCGATACTCGCAACCCGTCGTAGCGATGGCCAAAGAGTGCGTCAATCGCGCCTACGAATCGAGCCTGGCAGAAGGCATCCTGTTCGAGCGGCGTATGGCGTATTCGACCTTCGCCACAGAAGATCGAAAGGAAGGCATGGCAGCCTTCGCCGAAAAGCGCAAACCCCAGTTTCGCGATTGTTGAATTGCTAAAAAGCGCCACGCTGTCGTGGCGAACAGAGCCCGCCAGTTCACGCGCGTCACGCGCATTTCTCTGGCACCCATACTTCCTATCCAGGCTACAGGCGCGCGATGAAACCGTATGTCAATCGCATTACTGAATTACTCGGCATTCAATATCCCATCATTCAAGGCGGCATGCGCTGGGTGGCGCGGGCCGAACTGGCGGCGGCCGTGGCCAATGCGGGCGGTCTAGGCTTCATCTCCGCGCACACCCATGCAAGCGCCGATGCACTCGCGCGCGAAATCGACAGGGTGCGTTCGCTCACCGACAAGCCCTTTGGAGTCAACCTGACCGTTCTCGGCGCCAATGTCGGTCTCGACTATGACGCGTATGTGCGCACGATCGTGTCTCAAGGCGTCCAGGTCGTCGAGACAGCAGGCAGCAATCCGGCGAAATACATCGCCGAGTTCAAGGTGCACGGCGTCAAGGTCGTGCACAAGTGCGTGACGGTTCGCCACGCGGTGAAGGCCGAATCGCTTGGCGCGGACGCCGTCAGCATCGACGGGTTCGAATGCGCGGGGCACCCTGGCGAAGACGACATCCCTGGACTGATCCTGATTCCCGCTGCCGCCGACAAGCTGAAGGTGCCGATTCTCGCGTCCGGCGGCTTTGCCGATGGGCGCGGGCTGATGGCGGCTCTCGCGCTCGGCGCGGACGGCATCAACATGGGAACCCGATTCATGCTCACGCAGGAGTCCCCCGTCCACCCTGCGATCAAGCAACGGCTGCTGGAAGCGAGCGAGCGCGATACGGTGCTGGTTGGCCGCTCGATCGGCGATTCAAGCCGGGTGGTCAGGAACAGCGTGAGTCTCGCCGCGCTCGAACTCGAGCGCGCCGGCAACGTGACGCGCTCGGACCTCTACGCGCTGACCGAAGCACAGCGCTGGATGGACGCATTCGTGACAGGAGAAGTGGAAGGCGGCGCCTTCCCCGCCGGTATCGTGACCGGCCTCATTCACGACTTGCCGACCTGTGCGGAACTGATCGGTCGCATCGTGAAGGAAGCCGCCGCGATTGCGCAACGCCAGCTCGGCTTCAGCGCTGCTCTGGCATGAAACTGACCGGCCTTCGCGTCGTGGACCTGTCGCAATTCATGCCGGGTCCATTCCTCGCCGCCAACCTCGCCGATCACGGCGCGCACGTCGTCAAGATCGAACCGGTCACCGGCGACCCCACCCGCGGCGCACCCGGCACCGACGGCGCGTTCTTCGCCGCGATCAACCGCGGCAAGCGCAGCATCGCGCTCGATCTGAAACATCCGGACGCACGCGAGGTCGCCCTCAAGCTGATGAACGAGGCCGATGTCGTGATCGAATCGTCGAGGCCGGGCGTGGCCGCTCGGCTTGGCATCGACTACGACACGATCAGCCGGACGAACCCGGGAGTCGTTTATTGTGCGATTACCGCATTCGGCCAATCCGGCCCGCTCTCTCATTTGCCCGCACACGATCCGGTAGTTCAATCGCTTGCAGGCACGCTGCCGCGCGATGGCCGGGGAATCCCAATTGCCACGGGACCGTCGCTCGCTGCGCTGGCCGGTTCATTGACGGCGTTGTCCGCCGTGTTGATGGCGCTGCTGCGCGCGCGGGAAACGGGGCGCGGCGACTACATCGACATGGCGCTTTTCGATGCGGCGCTCACATCGCAGCCGTATCTGAGCGGCCGCTTGCTCAACGCGCCGGACAGCCAATTGCGAGGGCCGACTGAAGGCGACAGCGGGCTCGCGTTGCTCGACACCTATGAGACCGCCGATTCGAAGTGGCTCTGCCTTGGCGGCCGGGAACACAGCTTCGCAACCAACCTGCTTACACCACTCGGCCGTCCGGATCTCGTCGCCGACGCGATCGGCCCAGCCGGTGAAGGCCAGATACGCGTCCGGGCGTTTCTGACGCAAATCTTCCTGACTCACACACTCGATGAATGGCTCTGCTGGTTCGAAGGCCGAAACATCAGTGTGGCGCCGGTGCTCTCGCTCGCCGAAGCGCTCGACCATCCGCATGCGCACGAGCGCGGGATGGTCCAGAGGGATCCGTCCGGACGCAACCACGTTGCAAACCCGATTCACTTCCGTTTGGAGCCTGGGTCGCCACCGCTCGCCGTTCCACACCTTGGCGAGCACACAGAACTCGTGCTGCGGAGCATCGGCTACAGCGAAGAAAGGATTGCAGAACTCGTCGCGACAGGCGCGGTACGTGGGCAGCACGATGAAGCCCAGGCCCTTGCGCAACCCACCACCTGACGCAAACAACACCATGCCCTTACAGCTAGAGGCGGACGCCGTCGATTTCGCGTCCATCATCCGCCCCGGCGATACCGTCGCATGGGGCCAATCGAACGCAGAGCCCCTTGCGCTCACGCGCACTCTACTTCAGCAGCGGCACAGCATCGGCGCGTTCCGGGTCTTTCTCGGCGCCGGCAACTACGACACGTGCCGGCCTGAGCACGCGGACTGCATCGATTTCGTTTCGTACTGCGGGAGCGGCTCCAATCGCGCACTGGCCAAGGCTGGCGCGCTTGATATCCTGCCCTGCCATTATTCGCAGTTGCCAGAGATGATGGAGTCGGGTCAGCTATCGATCGACGTCCTGCTACTGCAGTTGGCGCCACCCGATGCGCACGGCCGCTACAGCTTGTCCGTCGCGCATGAGTATCTGATCCCGGCGCTCGAGCGCGCGCGCGTCATCATTGCGGAAGTCAACGAACAGGCACCCTGGACTTACGGCGAGCGATATCTTCGCGACGACGACCTCGACTTCATGGTCCCGACGTCGCGCGCTTTGCCCGAGAGTTCGCCCAGCGCCGTCAGCCCGACGGAGCTGGCGATTGCACGGCACACGGCCGGTCTGATCGAAGACGGCGCCACCATTCAACTCGGTCTCGGCGCGATTCCAGAAGCGATCCTCGCCTGCCTCGGCGACCGGCGAGACCTTGGCATCCATTCCGGCACGATCGGCGACAAAGTCGCCGATCTGATGGAAAGCGGCGTGATCAACAATGTGCGCAAGACCATCGACACGGGCAAGACCATTGCTGGCGTGATGATGGGGGGTCGCCGCATACACGAGTTCGCGCATCGAAACGACGCCGTGCAGTTTCGTTCGACCCGCTACACGCATGATCCGAACGTGCTCGCAAGCATCGACCGGTTCGTCGCCATCAACTCGGCGGTCGAGGTCGATCTGAGTGGCCAGATCAACGCCGAAATTGCCGGTGGCGTGTATGTGGGCGCGGTGGGCGGCGCACTGGATTTCCTGCGCGGCGCGCGGCGCTCGCGTGGCGGCGTTCCTGTCATCGCATTGCCGTCCACAGCGGGCAAGGCCGCGACCCGCATCGTCGCGTCGTTGAACGGACCGGTCAGCACGCCGCGCAGCGACGCCGCCATCGTGGTGACCGAATACGGCGTGGCCGATCTGCGCGGCCTGACGCTGCGCCAAAGGCGCGAACGCATGCTGGCAATCGCCCATCCGGACCATCGCAGCGCTCTCGATCAGATGGCGGGCGTCCCGCCTTCCAATCGCTTAGGAAGCGCGAGGCTCGTCGGCTGATTGCAACCGCACCCGAATCAGAACTTTCAAACTTTGCAAGGAAACGTCCGATGAAACGCGCGGCAATTGTCTCCCCTGTACGAACGCCCGTCGGCACCTTTGGCGGTAGCCTGCGCGGCGTTTGCGTCGAAGATCTCGGCGCGCTCGTTGCGAATGAAACGATCCGGCGCGCAGGACTCGATCCCGCTCGCATCGACGACGTCGTCTTCGCGCAAGCGTACGCAAACAGCGAAACACCTTGCGTGGGCCGCTGGATTGCGCTGCAGGCGGGCCTGCCCGTGGAGGTGCCGGGCATGCAGCTTGACCGACGTTGCGGCGGCGGCCTGCAGGCGCTCGTCACCGCCGCGATGATGGTGCAGACCGGCGCCGCCGACGTGGTGTTGGCCGGCGGCGTGGAAAGCATGAGCAATATCGAGTACTACAGCACGGACATGCGCTGGGGCGCACGGTCGGGCTCCGTCCAGTTTCACGACCGGCTCGCGCGGGGCCGCGAGCGCTCACAGCCGGAATCGCGCTTCGGCTTTATCTCCGGCATGATCGAGACCGCGGAAAATCTGGCCACCGACTATGGCATCAGCCGCGAGGCCGCCGACGAGTTCGCGCTGCGCAGCCATCAGCGCGCGGCCGCCGCATGGGAGTCCGGCCATATGGCCGAAGAGGTCGTGGCGGTCAGCGTTCCTCAGAAAAAAGGCCAGCCGCTTCTGTTTTCCAAAGATGAAGGATTCCGCGCCGACGCCAGCATGGAAAGCCTCGGCAAGCTTCGCGCGTTGATGCCGGGCGGCACAGTCACCGCAGGCAACTCCAGCCAGCAAAACGATGCCGCTGCCGCTTGCCTCGTCGTCGCGGAAGACCGCCTCGAAGCGCTCGGACTCGAACCCATGGCCTGGCTGACCGGCTGGGCCGCAGCCGGATGCGAGCCATCACGCATGGGCATTGGGCCCGTGCCCGCAGTGCAGAAGCTGATGACGCGCATCGGGCTTACGCTCGAGCAGATGGATCTTGTCGAAGTAAACGAAGCATTCGCGTGTCAGGTGCTGGCAGTCCTCAAAGGCTGGAATTGGCACGATACCGACCGGCTCAACGTGAACGGCGCTGGCATATCGCTGGGCCACCCGATTGGCGCAACGGGCGTGCGCATCATGACAACGCTGTTGCACGAGTTGACGCGCCGGAAAGGACGTTATGCACTCGAGACCATGTGCATCGGCGGTGGCCAGGGTATTGCCGCCGTGTTCGAGCGCGCCTGATCCTGAGCGATGAAGCGCACCGCCTTGCGCCGTGCGCGCGCCCGCGCTCAGGCCTCCACTTCGAACATCACGAAGTCGGCCTTGGTCGCACCGCACTCGGGGCATGCCCAGTCATCCGGGATGTCTTCCCAGCGAGTGCCAGGCGCGATGCCCTCCGCGGGAAGTCCCGCTGCTTCGTCGTAGTAAAAACCGCAAAAAATGCATTGCCACTTTTTCATGATCGTCGATGAGTCGTTGAGGGTGGGGATACTTCAGGGCGCTACGTCCCAGACGAGCGGCAGATAGAGCATGCCGTTGACGGAGCCCGAGCCGCATCGGGGCTTGTCGCCCTCGCGAATGCGAAAATCGGGAATGCGTTTGAGCCACTCCTGGAGGAAAACCTTGATCTCCGTACGCGCAAGGAACGACCCCGGGCAGCGATGCGGGCCGTTGCCGAACGCGGCGTGCAGCACTGGCTTGCGCGTCAGATCGACAGCGAGCGGATCGCCGAACTTGCGCTCGTCGAGGCCAAACAGGGAGTTTGGCAATTGAATCTGGTCACCCTTTTTGAACTGGATGCCATTGTATTCCATGTCCTGCGTGATGAGCCGCGCGGTGTTCGCCACGCCAAAGCGACGAATCATCTCATCGACCGACGACACCATCAGATCGGGATTCTCGATCAGTTGCCTCCGGTGCGCCGGATTCTCCGCCAGAAAGCGCGCGATGAAACCCATCATCGACGCGACGGTATCGAGGCCGCCAAACAGCACGACGATAAACATCCCGAACATCCGCTCGGGGCTGATCGGCTTGCCGTCGATCTGCGCGTTGGCGATGAGGCTGACGAGATCGCCGCCCGCCTCTGCCTTGCGCTTCTCCACCCAGGTGGAGATATAGCCAATCAGCCGGTGCTGGGATTCGTTGCGCTGCTCGACGTTGCCGCGCACGGCCCATTCCGCCCATTCGAGCAATTGTCCTCGATCGCTCAACGGAAGATCGGCAAGACGCAGGAAAATCACGATCGGCAGGATCTTCGCGAACTCCGAGACGAACTCGCATTCGCCGCGTGGAGCGATTTCTTCCATCAGCTCGATTGCGAGGCTGCGCACGTCGCTTTCCAGCGAGGCGATAGCTTGCGGCAGGAAAGCGGGCGTAATCAGGTTGCGGTACGCGGTATGTTCGGGCGGGTCAAGCTCGAGCGGCACGAGCTGCGTCTCGTTGAGCGGCGGGATGTTGACACTGCGATGCGAAAAATGGGTGTGGTCCTTCTGCATCGCCTCGATGTCTTCGCCGCGCGTGGCGATCCAGTGGCCGCCATGGTACGGGGACCAGACGATATCGGGCCCGGTGTGCAGCGTCTTCCACGCCATATGAACATCGTCTTGCACGCCTGGCGGATTCATATAGTCGAAATCGACCACGAGTTCTCGCGGAACATGGTCCGGCACGGTCCAGTCTTTCGTAGGGTTCATCTCGCGTCTCCTATCATTTGGTCGTCTTCGAATGGATGAGTCGTCACACTTTGCATCAACGTGCCAGCGTTCATATTATGCAACGCCGTTCAGTTTTGATATTATACCGAAGCGAGCTTTTTTACATCAACGCCTATCGAACGGAGACAAGAGTGAGCGATTTCGTCAAGGACAAGGTGGTAGTGGTAACGGGTGCGGGTGCCGGCATCGGGCGCGATTTTGCGTTGCAATTCGCGGCGAACGGCGCAAAGGTCATCGTCAACGACCTGGGTCGCAACGCCGAATCCGGCCAGTTCGCCGCAGAGCGCGTCGTCGAAGAAATCAAGGAGGCCGGCGGGCAAGCGCTTGCCTCGACGGATAGCGTCGCCGAATGGGATTCCGCGCAGAAGATCGTGCAGGCCGCGCTGGACACGTTCGGCCGCGTCGACTGTGTGGTCAACAACGCCGGCATCGTGCGTGACCGCATGTTCTTCAACATGAGCCTCGACGAGTGGAAGGCCGTAGTCGACGTGCATCTGAACGGGTCGTTTTTCGTGGCACGCGCGGCGGCTCCGCATTTCAAGGCACAAAACGGCGGCAGCTTCGTTCACATGACCTCCACCTCGGGTCTGATCGGCAACATCGGACAGGCCAACTACTCCGCCGCCAAAATGGGGGTCGTCGGTCTGTCGAAGTCGATTGCCCTCGACATGGCGAAATTCAACGTGCGCTCGAACTGCATCGCACCATGGGCATGGACCGCGATGACGGCCTCGATCCCCTCGGAGACGCCTGAGCAAAAAGCACGCGTCGAAATTCTCAAGCGCATGGAATCGCGCAAGATCGCGCCGCTCGCGGTCTACCTTGCGTCCGACCAGGCCGCAAAGGTTTCGGGTCAGATCTTCGGCGTGCGCGCCAACGAGATCTACTTCTTCAACCAGATCCGCATGATCCGCTCGCTGCATCGCGACGGCGGCTGGACGCCTGAAGCGATTGCCGAGCAGGTCATGCCGGCGTTCGAATCGAGCTTCTTCCCGAACGTGCCGTCCATGGCGCTCACGCCCTGGGATCCGGTGTAAGCGATACCGTGTCACGCCCGTGCCACATGATGCGGTGGTGGCGCGGGCGGTGCGGCGCTCACCCGTCACACCACTCACCCTTCCTCTGAACCTCGCACGCTTTCCGACAAGCCAACGATGCGTCTTGCCTTGAGCAATACCGGCAAGTCCACCATCCGTCCATCTACTGACACCGCCCCGCCTTCTGCCCGCTCATACGCGTCGACGATTCGCCGCGCCTTGGCAATTTCATTCGCGCTCGGGCTGAACGCCGCATTGAGCGCTGCAACCTGGCGCGGATGAATACATAGCTTCCCGCCAAAGCCCAGCGATCGCGCCTTCGACGAGTCGTGCGCGAGTTGTCGTTCGTCATCGATTGCCACGCTAACGCCATCCACGGGAGACTGAATGCCCGCTACGCGGGAGGCCAGCACAATACGCGAACGCGCGAGCAGCAGCGCGTCCCATGAACCGTCACAATCCACATCGAGCTCGAAGTCAACCGAGCCGAATATGAGTCGCTCGACGCCGGGCATGCGCGCCACGTCCAGTGCGTTCCAGACGCCCTCGGCAGATTCGATGATCGGCAATATGGGTTTTGCCGTTGCCGCCGCGACAGCGGTCAGAGCAGCCGGATTCTCCGCCTTGGGCAACACCACGCCATCGATACCATCGAACGCTGCGAGCGAGAGGTCCCGCTGGAACCACTGCGTCCCCGCGCCATTGATGCGCAAAAGTACCCGAACCGTCGATGCCAGAAATGTACGTACCGCGTCGGCAACATATGCACGCGCCGACGCTTTGTCCGCATCTGCAACAGCGTCCTCGAGGTCCACGATCACCGCATCGGCGCCTGCCGCGAGCGCCTTGGCGAATCGTTCGGGCTTGCTGCCCGGCACAAAAAGAAACGAACGCATAAAGTCTCCCATTCAGCGTCCGGTCCGGCTATGGCGACCCCGCCAGCGGACCGGCTCGACGATCAGACCAGAATAGCCGTGGCTTCCATGCGCAACGATCCGTCGCTGCCGGCGATCCACAAGCTCACCTTGCTTTGGTCCGATTCGTGTTGCTTTCCGCAAACATAGAAAGGCGAAGTGTCTACCACCGGTTTGATCGCGCGGAACGAAAACGCTCCGACGCGCGCGCCCGGCAACTCCGATCCGAGCGAGTCCATCAGTAGCGTAGCGAGCAGCGGGCCATGCACGACGAGTCCCTCGTATCCCTCTGCGCCGATCGCGTAAGGCCGATCGTAGTGAATGCGATGTCCATTCAACGTAAGCGCCGAGTAGCGAAACAGCAGCACAGGATCGGGATTGATCTCGCGTGCCCATTGAGCGCCGATGGGCGCGGCCTGTAATGCTGCAGGCTTTTCGCTGGCAGCCGGATGATCGCGATACACGATATCCTGGCGCTCGACGATCGCAAGGCCAGCAGCGTCGCTGACCTCGTGCTTGACCTTCACGAACACGAGATCGCCGGTACGTCCATGCTTGTGCGAAACGCTCTCGATGCATGAAAGACGCGTGATCGCGCTACCCGCTTTCAGCGGCCGTAGAAACTCGAGTTGACTGCCCGCCCACATGCGGCGAGGCAAATCGACCGGCGGCAGAAAGCCGCCGCGTTTCGGATGACCGTCCGCCCCCACCATCGACTGGCGATGAACCGGCAGAAAATAAAGCCAGTGCCACAACGGCGGCAAGTCATCGCCACGTGCTGAAAGCGCGTCATCGTGGTCAAGCATGGCGCTGAGAGCCGCCATCGGCGTGGAGGTGACCTGGTCCCGCACTTCCTCAGTGCGCCCAGTCCATTGTTGCAAATACTCGATATCCATGCGCATCGTGCCAATCACTTCAGATCCAGTGCGTCGCGAATCGCCGCAGCGATCGGAAGCAGCGGATCTTCTTCCGGCGTGGCCGGGTTGAAGAGCTTGTTATGGCAGATCGCGACGGCGAGCCCGGTATCCGGGTCCGCCCAGCCGATCGAATTGCCCTGCCCCGGATGGCACAAAGCGCGCGGTGAACGTGCCGCCGTCACCGGCGGATGGTTGCCGCCGAACCAGAAGCCTCCGATCGTGATTGGAATCGGAAAGCCGAACATTACCGGGTCGGGCTCCTCGCTATTGGCGCGTGGCGTGTTCAGCGTGGCGACGAGCTCCTTCGAGAGGATCCTCACGCCGTCCAACTCGCCGCCGCATGCCAGCATTGCCCAGAAGCGCGCCTCGCTGCGCGCGTTGAAGATCCCGCCAACGCCCGCCACTTCCGCGCGCCGCACGTCCGGACGCTCGAACACTTGCGGCGCCAATGCGACCTGTTGCGGCATCGAGCGCAGGAACAGCGGCGGCAGGTATTCCGCGGGAACCGGCACCATCGCATCGGTGAGACGTGCGATGCGCGGTTCGACTTCGTCGGGAATGCCGATCCATAGATCGTCGATGCCGAGTGGCATCGCAATCTCCTCCCGGACAAAACGGCCCAGCGAGCGCTTCTTCGGATCGGCGCGCCGCACCAGTTCGCCAACGATCCAGCCGAACGTCATCGAGAGGTACAGCGTCTTCGTCCCCGGCTCCGCAAGCGGCTCAAGGTTGGCGATGGCGCTGGTCATCCACTGCCAGTCACACATCAGCTCCGGTGTGACGCCTTCGGGCATTTGCGGCACACACGCGCGATGAGTCAGCACATCGCGCACCGTCGTTTTCTGCTTGCCGTGGGCACCGTACTCCGGCCAGTAGCGCGTCACCGGCGCGTCGTATTCGATGAGCCCGCGGTCGGCCAGGATATGCAACGCAGTTGCTGCAACCACCTTCGTCACCGAATACACATTGAACAGCGTTTCGCCGTCGACCAGACGGCCGGTGGACGGATCGGCCACGCCGCTCCATGCGTCGATCATGAGCTTGCCGTTCAGATAGGCCGCCACCTGCACGCCGACCTCACCGCCTTCCCGCGTGGCGCGGTTGAGCGCCTGCTGAACGATCGCGTTGCGCTCCGTTGATGCTTGCACTACCAAGGTCATATCGTGTCTCCCATTCGTGAACATTCGCGTTGACGGGCTACCTCTTGCCGGACTGCGCGGCAATACCGGCGAGCCCTTCGAGCGCGAGCCCGTAGCCCAGTTCGTCAACCATGCGGCGCTTGAACGGCTGCGTGAAGACCGCGCGCGTGTATCGCAGCGTTTCGATCGGCTTCGCCGCGAGTTCGTGCGCCATTTGCCACGCACGTTCGCGCAAGGTGTCGTGTGCGACGACTTCGCCGACGACGCCAAGCTCCCACGCGCGCTGCGCCGTGATGCGCTCGCCGCTGAGAAGAAAGTAGCGGGCGCGGTTGTGGCCAATCAGCATCGGCCAGACGATCTGCACGCCGTCCGCCGGCACGACGCCGTGAACGAAGTGCGCCTGGTCCGAGATTTGGGCGCGACTGGAGGCCAGCACGATATCCGACAGCACGAGCAACTCGGCATGAATGAGTGCCGGCCCGTTGATCGCGCCGATCACCGGAACCGGAATGTCCAGCAGTTGCATCAGCAGGTCCTGCCCTTCGCGCTGCAGGCGCGGCCAGCCTTGCGCAAGCGGCTCCGTCGGCAACTCGGCGTCATTCATCGCGTCGCAGAACGAATCGCCGGTGCCGGTCAGGATGACTACGCGATTATCGAGGTCGCGTGCGATCTGGTAGAACGCCTCGCCTAGCTGGCTGTGAATGCTGCGATCGAGCGCGCCCCACTTGAGCGGGCCGCCATCGGTATGCAGGCGCACTTGCAAAACACCGTCGCGTCGCTCGAAGTCGATGTTCGTAAAGCGCCCGCTGTAGTCTTCAAGGCGGCTCATCGCGCGTCCTCCAGGATCAGGCCGGCGGCGCGCCATGCCATCGCCATCATGGGGCCATTCGTGTTGCCGGAGATCATCGTGGGTGTTATGGAGAGATCCATCACGCGCAGGCGTTCGACACCGCGCACGCGCAGTCGCGAATCGAGCACGGCAAGCGTGTCCGATCCCATCTTGCAGGTGCCGCAAGCGTGATAGCCGGATTGGCCTTCACGCCGGTAGAGGTCGAGAATCTCGTCATCGGTCTGGACGGCGGGACCTGGGCGTGTCTCTCCTGCCAGCAGGCTGGCAAGCGGCTCGGCGGCCAGCACGCTGCGCATGAACCGGAATGCGTTGACAGCCATCTGCCGGTCGTACGGATCGGCAAGGTAGTTCGCGACGACTTCGGGCGGCACGTGGGGGTCCGCGGACTGGATCCTGACGTGCCCTTCGCTGCGCGGGCGCAGCGGGTAGCTGAAGAGCTGCATGCCTGGGAACGACTCGAACGCGTAACCGGCCGCGCCGAAATCCATCGAGTACGGCGCCATCATCAGTTGAACGTCGGGACGCATCGCATCAGCCGCGGTCTTGACGAAGCCGCCCACCTGGTACGAGCCGAGCGACATCACGCCACGGCGGAACAGCAGATACTGCATCGCGTTGCGCCATAAGCGCATGCCGCTGAACTGCCGGTTCTGCGAATCACGCCAGTGCCGCAAACGGGCCTGCAGCATATATAGATAGTGCTCGCGCAGGTTCCGTCCGACCCCCGGACTCGCCGCCACGACAGGAATGCCAAGCGACTGCAGATGGCCGGGATCGCCCACGCCCGACAACTGCAAAAGCCGCGGCGACTCGATCGCGCCCGCCGAGAGCACCACCTCGCGACGCGCACGGTAAGCGATCTGCTGCCCCGCGCTTTCGCACTGCACGCCGACGGCGCGCGTGCCGTCAAACACGATTCGCGCGGCTTGCGTGCCGGTAGCGACTGTGAGGTTCTTGCGCGCCCTCGCAGGCTTCAGAAAGGCTTCGGCCGAGCTTTGCCGACGACCGTTGCGTATCGTATAGATCAGATAGGCCACCCCCTCATGATCGAGCCTGTTGATATCTTCCACGCGCCGCACGCCGAGCGACCGGCACGCTTCGAGTACGGCCTCGCCAATTCGATTGCGCTGCGCGTACGGTGACAGTTTCAGCGGGCCGCCCTCTCCACGCAGCTCGTCGGCGCCGAGCGCGTGATCTTCGATGCGCCGGAAGCAAGGCGCCAGGTTCTGCCAGCTCCAGCCCTCGACACCCAGTTCGGCCCATCCGTCGTAGTCCTCGGGATGACCTCGCATATACACCATGCCGTTGATGCTGCTGGAACCGCCGAGCATCTTGCCGCGAAGCCAGATTTCGTTGCGATGCCCGTTGCCGTGATCGGGCTGCACCGGAATGAACCAGGCATGAGCTGGGTCGCCCAGCAGCTTGCCAAAGCCCTTTGGCATCCGGATCAACGGATTGCGATCTTCCGGACCTGCCTCGATGAGTAGCACGGTATGGTGCCCGCTCTCCGAAAGACGATTGGCTAGCACGCAACCCGCCGCACCCGCGCCAATCACGATAAAGTCAAACTCGGTCATCTATGCGTTCTCCACCGTCCGTGCCTTGTCGGCCAGCCCCATCCATAGCACGCGAGGCCGGCGTTGTTCCTGTTAGCCAAAGATGACGGGAATCGAATGCGGAACCCGCATCATGATCCCGTTGATCGGTGGAGCTGGCGCGGCCGGATCGAGCCGAAGATTGGGCAGGCGATCGAGAATCGCGTTGAGCGCGCGCGTCATTTCCACGCGCGCCAGGTGCTGGCCGATGCACACGTGCGGGCCATAGGCGAATGCAAAGTGCCGGTGAGCCGCCTTGCGATAGATGTCGAACCTGTCCGGATCGGCGAAACGGCTGGGGTCGCGATTGGCGCTGCCCGCCACCACGTCGAGAAATGCGCCGGCAGGAATCTCGACACCGCCGAGCGTGACATCACGCGTCGCCATACGCGACTGCATCAGCACGGGGCCGTCCCAGCGCAGAGCCTCTTCGATCGCCGCCGCGACCAGCGTGCGATCCTGGCGCACCGCTTCGAGCTGTACCGGATCGCGCAGCAACGCAAGCAACAGTACGCTGGTCGCGCGATAGGTCGTGTCGCCGCCCGCATTCACCAGCTGGCGAAGAAACGAAATGACGACCTCGTCCGGTAGCCGCTCGCCGTCCACCTCCGCGGTGGCCAGCGAGCTCACCAGATCGTCGCCGGGATGACTGCGGCGCTCGTCGACGAGCCGCGCGAAATAGGTGCCCAGCTTCGTCGATGCCTCCACGCCATGCTCGACATCGATCGAAACCAGCGTCTGTGCGATGGCGAGCTTGTGAAAGATCTTTACGTCTTCCGGCGGCAATGCCAGTTGCCGATAGATGATGTTGAACGGGTAGTGAAGCGTGAACTCGTTGACGAGATCCGCCTGTCCGCGATCCATGAACTTCGACATCAGCTCGCTCACCACTGGGTCGACCAGCGTATCGCCCCATGCCGCGACGGTGTGCGGCAAAAAGGCCTTCTGGAAGATGCGGCGGTAGCGCGAGTGCTCGGGCGCATCCATCGTCGAGATACTGCGCCCGAAGCTGATGCCGAGATTGCGCTCGTAAGACTTGTTTGAAAACGTTGCCGGGTCGCCAAGCACCTTCGAGACTTCGTCGTATCCGAATACGGAATAGTGCGCGACATCGGACATGGTCAGGTCCGCCGCGCCGCCCATCAGCACACGGTAGTCGCCTTCCTGAACCGCAGCCTTTTCCCGCAGTTCCGCAATGCGTGGATAAGGGTCCGCATCGGCACCGTAAGCGAGTGAATCCTCGAAAAAGGGGTTGAACTTAGGATCGTCGAAGTCCTCAAGTCGCAGCGCGCCGGCCATGGTTCCTGTCTCCATCAATCGTTTGTTTGCAGGCACCTCTGCTTTTGCGCGAGGTACCAATAGTTGAACTATGTTCTATTTTGCACAAGTGTGCAAGATCGATTTATCATTCACGGAAGGGGATGTTGCGCGCTTTCTGGCTCGCGCCCGCCATCAAAGGGAAACCATGCCGTCCAGCACCACGCACGCCGCCAGCAGACGGGCAACTGCCGACAATGAGCCGCGTGCCACGGCGCGCAGCACGACGCCAGAGCGCATTCTCGATACGGCCGAGCGGCTGTTCGCGATGCACGGCTACTTCGGCACGTCGATTCGCGACATCATGCAGAGCTGTGGCATGGAGCTGAGCCTCGCGCGGTACCACTTCGGCAGCAAAGACGCGCTGTTTCAGCAAGCGATCGGCCGTCGCGCCGCGGTGATCAGCCGGCAGGTCATCGAATCGCTCGAGGCCGAACTGGCACCCCTGCAAGACAAGCGCCCCGGCGTCGAAGCAATCGTGACCGCACTTTCCGCACCGGCCTTCGCGCATCTGAAGAGCGGCGATCCGGGGTGGCGAAATTACTTGCGCCTGCTAACCCAGATTGGCTGTCTTCTGGAGCGCCCCGATCTCACGGCGCCGTTTTATGACCAATACGCGCCTGCGGCCGCGCGCTACCGTGACGCCTTCGCCAAGGCACTTCCCCGCGTCACGCGGGAGACCGTCGAACTGGTGCAGCATTTCGTCGAGTCCGTGTTTCATCTCGTGCTCAACGAGCTTTACGCGCAGGAAGCGCGCTCCGGAGCCAAGGCACTCACGACAGCACATATCGAGCGCATGCGCACCTATTTGATTCGTTTCGCGGTTGGCGGCATCGAGGCGATGGTCAGCTCCGCCTCGGCCCAACGGGGTTCATGAGCATTGACAGTCGCAGCGACCGTCGTTCACAATTTAGAACATTATTCAGACTTACTGTGGCCGCAGCGAGCCTGCGGCCGTGCGAGATGGAGTTAGCCTCATGACAGCTGGAGACGCAGAGAACATCGCGCTGATCGTCGGGGCGGGTCACGCAGCAGGAGAATGCGCGACCGCGATCCGCGAACAGGGATGGACGGGACGCATCGTGATGGTAGGAGAAGAACCGCATTTGCCCTACCAACGGCCGCCGCTCTCCAAGGCATTCCTGTCGGGCGAATCGACCGCCGAGCAGCTGTACCTGAAACCGCTGTCGACGTACGACAAAGCGCGTGTCGAGTTCATCCCGAACACGCGCGCGCAGCGCATCGACCGTGACGCGAAACGGGTCACGCTGTCCAACGGCAGCGAAATCAGCTATACGAAACTGGTTCTGGCCACCGGCGGCCGCGCGCGGCGCCTCGCGTTGCCGGGTATCGAAGCGACCGAGAAGCTGCAGAATTTTCACTACCTTCGCACGCTCGATCACGTCGCGCGCATTCGAAACCAGTTTCATGCCGGCTCGCGCCTCGTGATCATCGGCGGTGGATATATCGGGCTGGAAGTGGCCGCCGTAGCCGTGAAGCGCGGCTTGCGCGTCACCGTGCTCGAGGCGTTGCCGCGCGTCCTCGCGCGCGTCACGGCTCCCGAGCTTTCCAGGTTCTACGAGGAAGTTCACCGCGAAGCCGGAGTCGACATCCGTACCAACGCGATCGTGAGTGGGTTCGAACTCGACGCATCCGGCGACGCCGTCGCCGCCGTGTGCTGCGCGGACGGCACGCGCGTCGCCGCGGATCTCGTCATCGTCGGCGTGGGACTGGAGCCCGCCACCGAACTCGCGCAAGCGGCCGGCCTTGCTGTCGACAACGGCATCATGGTCGACGAACACACGCGCACGTCCGACCCGGACATTTTTGCGGTTGGGGATTGCACCAACCACCCCAACCCTTCCCTTGGGCGCCGCCTGCGTCTCGAGTCCGTCCCTAACGCGCTGGAGCAGGCCCGCACCGCCGCTGCGTCGTTGTGCGGCAAGGAGCGTGTCTACAACAGCGTGCCGTGGTTCTGGTCCGACCAATATGATCTGAAGCTCAAGATGGTCGGCTTGTCCTTCGGCTACGACGAGTTCGTCCTGCGCGGCGATCCCAAAGCCCGCTCTTTCTCGGCGTTTTATCTCAAGGACGGCGTCATGCTCGCAGCCGATACGGTCAGTCGTGTACCCGAATTCGTGCTGGCCAAGCGTTTCGTTGCCGAGAAAATTCCGGTCCGCGCCGCCGATCTCGCCAACGAATCGATCCCGTTGAAAAGCCTGCTTCCCTAGTCCAATTCATTTTTCATGAGGTTCACAAGCCATGCCGCTCATTCGATTCATCCAGCCGGACGGCAGCGAGGCCGCCGTAAGCGCCAACGTTGGCGACTCAGTCATGCAAACAGCGGTGAACAATCAGATCCCAGGCATTCTCGGCGATTGCGGCGGCAGCTGCAGCTGCGCAACCTGTCACGCGTATGTCGACGACGCCTGGAGCAGCCATATGCCAGCGGCGGAATCCTATGAAGTCGACATGCTCACCTGCGCGATGGACGTGCGCGAAAACAGCCGTCTGACATGCCAGATCTTCATGACGCCGGAACTGGACGGCCTGGTGGTGCGTCTGCCCGATCTGACGGCGTAAGCGCGAGGAGCACGAAGGCCTGTCGCACGACGCCGATCTCCACGATGCGGAAGTTTGCGCGGACCTCACTCCTTGCATTCCTCGCCAGTCCCACGAATGGCTACGTGGCGGGCCAGGAGCCGAAGACGAGACCGCGCTTACGGCGCTTTCGTCAACGCGTCGATCGCGGGCTGTTCGCTGTTGCTCCAGAACGCCGCCCACGTCGGAAATCCTTGCGGAAGACGCGGCTGATACCGATCGCCTTCATACTTGCCGGGCCAGTTCTGCAAGCGCGGCGCACCGGGGCGAGCGAGCCAGTCCGTCGAATACCAATGCTGTTCGTCGCGACGCTCGAAGCACCATTGCCCGTCGCGCCGCACATAGTGATCGAAGTAGCAGATCGCCATCACCACCCACGCTCCGTTGTCCTCGTGCTCCGCGCGACAATAGACGCTTCCCGTCGCATGGTCGGCATCGATGAAATCGACGACGTGGCCGCAGATCTGGTGAATGCTGCGATAAAAGCCACGCAGAATATGCTCGGACCCGTAGAACGTCTTCAATGCCGCGCGCCCGACGCCCCATCGGCCGCAATCGACGTCTTCGGCGAACAGTTGCACCAGGCTGTCCAGATCGCGCGAATCGACCCCGAGCGCGTATCGGACGGGCAACTGCTGGATGGCGAGCTGCGCCTCGATGCGCTCGATACGCGCGAGCAGCGCTGAATCCGTCGTCATGCCTTCCCCTTCGTAGCGTTGGCCATCGCGGCCGGGCGCGCGCGGATTTCGTCGGCATAGTAAGGCTGGTGTGAAAGAAGTCCGCCATCGACGTTGAACACCTGGCCCGTGACGAACGCCGCCTCATCCGAAGCGAGATACACCACCGCGTGTGCAATGTCTTCGGGCTGCCCGAGGCGAGGCGTGAGATGGTGGCTCAGCATCATCTCTCCGGTGACCCCCGCGTAGTACGCCTGGGTCACCGGCGTGACGATCAGGCCCGGAGCGATCGCGTTGCAGCGTATCCCCTCCTTGCCGTGCTGCGCGGCGACGTAGCGCGTCAGCGCCTCGATACCGGCCTTGCAGACACCGTACGCGCTGTACCCCAGCGCGCCCGCCTGAGCGGCACCGGAAGAGGTATTGATAATCGAACCGCCGCCTCGTGCGCGCATCAGCGGCAGCGCGCACCGCGAGGCCAGCATGGTGCCGCGAAGATTGATGCGCATCGTGTCGTCCCAGACTCCGACGTCGAGTGCCTCGACTGCCGCATCGACCGTACTGGAAAGCGATGTGGCCGCGGCGTTGTTATGCAGGATATCGAGCCCGCCCCAAGTCTTGAGCGTCAGATCGAACAATGCATCGATCGAACTTTCGTCGCCGATATCGACCTGCGCCGGGACCGCGTGGCCCCCCGCTTCGTTAATACGACGAACCTGTTCCTGCGCGCCTTCGAGATTCAGGTCCGCCACGACGAGCAAGGCGCCCTCCTGCGCGAGCATGGCGGCACAGGCAGCGCCGATACCGGATGCGGCCCCGGTCACGATGGCAATCTTTTGCTTCACGCGTTGCATGATCTGCTCCCTGTCTCAGGCCGTTATCGGTGTCCGGCCGCCTGCTGCAACGCGGTCGAGATGAAAGTCGATATCGCCGAACATCTTCTCCATCATCGTCATCTTGCGGAAGTAGTGCCCTACCGGATATTCCTCGGTGAGCCCCATGCCACCGTGCAACTGGATGCCCTGCGCGCAAACGAAGCGATTGGCGCGCGCGGCAACGGCTTTGGCCGCCGAGATGACGCGGCTGCGTTCGGCCGCCGGGCCGTTCAGGTGCGCGATCCCGCAGTACAGCATCGAGCGCGCTTCCTGCGTGGCAACGAACATCTCAGCCATGCGATGCTGCAACGCCTGGAACTTGCCGATCGGCTGGCCGAACTGCGAGCGTCCCTTGATGTACTCCGAGGTGATCGCCATCACGGCTTCCATCATGCCAAGGCTCTCGGCCACGCTCGCGAGACTGGCGAGTTCCGTTGCCTGCGTGAGCACCTGCAGCGAGTGTTCAGGTCCGACGATCAATGCATCTTCACTGAGCTCGACGTTGTGCAGATCGATATCCGCGGCACGCGATCCATCGAGCAAGCGGTACGACCGGCACGTTACGCCCGCGGCCCGGCGATCGACAAGAAAAACGCCCACGCCTTGCGACGCGCCTTCGACTCGCGCGGTCACGAGCAGCTGGTCCGCCGACGCGCCGGTGATCACCAGCGTCTTCGCGCCGCTGATCAGGTAACCCGAGGCGCTCTTGAGCGCGTGCGTTTGCGCGTGGCATCCCAGCTTGTACCGGCTTCCCGCTTCGCTGTCCGCGAGCGACAGCAGCAGCGTGCCGTCGATGACGGCGGGCAGCAGCGTCTCACGCCGGCGCCGCGCATCGCCTCGTTCGATGATCGTGGCGCAAAGCAGCGCTGTCTGCACGACCGGCTCGAGCGCCATACCGCGGCCGAGCGCCTCCATCACGATCGCCGTTTCGACGAACGAGCACCCGAGACCGCCGACGTCTTCCGGCATCGTCAGCCCGAGCCAGCCAAGTTCGGCATAGGCGCGCCAATGTTCGCGGCTGAAACCCTCTTGCCCCGCCGCGATGCGCGTGCGCGCCTCGAATCCATACTCCTGCTGAACGTAGCGCTCTGCGCCGTCCTTCAGCATCGATTGTTCTTCGGAGAAGTTGAAGTCCATGGCTACAGTCCAAAAGCCAGCTTGGCAATGATGTTCTTCTGCACTTCGCGCGCGCCGCCATAGATCGTGGAGGCGCGAGCGATCAGATAGCCCGACGTGCGGCCGCCCATGTAATCCGGCCAATTTTCGTCGACCGCCAGATCACCCTGCGGCTCGCCGTGGTCGTCGAAACGCATCGCGCGGGGACCGAGTGCGTCCATTTGCAGCTGCGTCACGCGCTGTTGCATCTCCGACCCGCTGATCTTCAGCGCAGAGACGACCGCATCGAGATTGCGCTCGCTCTTCTCTTCCGCAAGGATGCGGAGCACCGACCATTCGAGCGCCATCAGGTCCGCTTCGACCTCCGCGACCTTGCGCGCGAACCCGGGTGTATCGATGAGCCGCACGCCGTCCTCCCGCTCCTGCTCCGCGATATCTTTCGCGCGCTGCAGCTCGCGTTTGTTGAAGTACAGGAACGCGCTCGCCGTGCGCTCCTTCTCGAGGAGGTACTTCGCATAGGTCCATCCCATGCCGGCCTCGCCCACGAGATGCGACTTCGGCACACGCACGTTTTCGAGGAACACTTCATTCAGGCCCTTGCCGCCCTCGATCGAAACGATCGGACGCACCGTGATGCCCGGTGTGTCCATTTTGACCAGCAGGAAGGAAATGCCTCGTTGCGGCTTGACGCTCGTATCGGTCTTGACGAGGAAGAAGCCCCAATCGGCAATCGTTGCGTCGCTGGTCCAGATCTTCTGGCCGTTGATCACGTACTCGTCACCGTCGAGCACGGCCGTGGTCTTCAGTCCAGCCAGATCCGAGCCCGCGTTCGGCTCCGAAAAGCCCTGGCACCAGAACTCGTCGCCACGCAGAATAGGCCCGAGAAAACGCTCCCTCTGCCAGTCCGAGCCGAACGCGATGATGACGGGCGCCACCATCTGCGTCGACTGCCACCCATAGTCCATGGCATCGGCGTTGTACAGCTCTTCCATGAAGATATGCTTGCGAAGCGCGCTCCAGCCGGTGCCGCCATGTTCGACGGGCCAATGGGGCGCACCCCAGCCGCGCTCGTACAGAATGCGCTGCCATCTGCGGATGTCATCGCGCGCAGGCGGATGCACGCCGACACGCCAGCGGCGTGAAATGTCGGCCGGCGCATGCTCACTGAAAAACGTTCTGACTTCCCGACGAAATGATTCGTCTTCCTCGCTATAGCCAAAATGCATACCTGACTCCTGAATCTCTTGCGCCCTCGTTGTCTGCTCTGTCGCGCCACTGCGCCGCGCTTGTGCGGGTGCTCCGCCTAGCGGCCTCTGAAAGCCGGGGCGCGTTTTTCTCTCGCGGCGAGCCGGCCCTCCGCGGCGTCCTCGGAGTTCACCGCGAGCGCCACCGCGTTCAGTTCCTGCGCAAGAAACTCTTCCATGCCACCGGGGTTCAACCTGAACAACTGCTTGGTCAGCCCGAGCGAGAAAGTCGGGCCAGCCGCCAGCTCGCCAGCCAGCTTTTCGGCGGCCGGGTCAAGCTCGCCGTCCTCGACGAGATGGCTGGCAAGACCCATATCGAGTGCTTCCTTGCCACTCAGCCGGCGATTCAGATACATGATTTCCTTGGCGCGAAACTCGCCGCAATGACGCGCAAGCAGATACACCATGCCGCCTTCAGGTAAGGTGGCGCGCATCAGGAAGGCGGGAATGAACTGCGCCGTATCGGAAACGATGAGCTGGTCCGCGCACAGCGCAAAGCTCCAGGCAATTCCCACGGCAACCCCGCGTACCGCCGCGACCACTGGCTTGTTCAGGTTGTACAACCGAAGCGCGATCTTCTGATACACCGCCATCGATGCGCGCGCGTGCGCCACGCTCATCTGCGGTGGCGCGGCGCCGCTGCCCTTGATGTCGGCACCGGCGCAAAATGCGCGGCCTGCGCCAGTGAGAATCACCGCGCGAATCTCCGGATCCTTTTCGATGCGATCGAGGTGGCCGAGAATCAGATCAAGCATTTCCGGCGTCAGCGCGTTGAGCTTCTCGGGGCGGTTCAGACACAGCGTCGCAACCGCGCCGTTCAAAGTGAGTTCAACATCCATGATGGTCGGATCTTCGTCTGAGTTTGGTTCGTCCGTTCGACGGTCTGGTCAACTGCCGCGAGCATGCAGGCGGATCATCCCGTCGCCGAACGGCTCGTCGCGGCGCTTGAGCGCTTCCTTCAGGCCAACCGCTTCCATGTCCGCCTTGAACTGCGCGCGGCGCGGCCCCAGGCTCTGGTGAGCCCGTGAGTCGTTTTCCACCGCGAGCCGCTGAAGCGTGCGCGAACCGGCCAGCTCCAGCCCGATGTTGACAATGCGCTTGTTGGCCGCAAGCAGATCGGCATCGACAAACGACAGACGGCGTGCCAACTCGCCCACCTCCGCTTCGAGCTGCTCTACCGGCACCGCATCCATGACGAGCCCGATCTTCGCGGCGTCGCGGCCCGTCAGCGAGTCGCCAGACAGCAGCAGGCGCTTCGCCCACTGCGGGCCGACGTGATAGAACCACATATGCGCAGGCGGCGAGCCGTTCGCGCGCGTGGCGGGAAAGCCGATCCTTGCGTTGTCGGCGGCGATCACCATGTCGCACGCCAGCGCGAGATCCGTGCCGCCCGCAAGACAGTTGCCATGCACCTGCGCGATGATCGGCTTGTGGATATCGGCCATCAGATTGACCGTCTCCGACTGCCGCTCCATCGACCAGCAGTCGTCGTCGAAGCTGCGAATCGTTCCACGATAGTCACCCGGATCAGCGGCGTCCGCGGCCCGATCCGAATACGTCGTCACCAGATCGTAGCCCGCGCAGAAGTCGCGGCCAGCTCCCGACAGTACGATCACGTTCACCGATTTGAGGTCGTCGGCTTCGAGCAACGCCGCCTTGAGTTCCTGCAGAAGCGGATTGTTGATGGCGTTGCGCTTGTCCGGACGACTCAGCGTGATGCGCGCAACGCGTTGCGCCACTTCAAACTTCACGCACTCCGATGTTTTCAGCCATTTGGCCATGGTCGATTCCCTCCAATTGAGGCGATTGCCGTTCACCGGGCAAACTGCGCGCGCAGACTGACCTTGCTGATCTTGCCCGTCGGCAGCCTCGGCAATTCGTCGACGAATGCAATGGCTTTCGGACATTTGTAGCTCGCGATCAAGCCGCGACAGAACTCGATCAATTCGGCTTCGCCCGCTTGCTCGCCACGGCGCAACACGACGATCGCCTTGACGCACTCTCCCCACTTCTCGTGCGGCACGCCGATCACGGCCACGTCGATGACTGCCGGATGCTGGAGCAGCGCATCTTCGACTTCACGGCTGTAGATGTTCTCGCCGCCGGAAATGATCATGTCCTTCTTGCGGTCGACGAGGAAAATGTAGCCGTCCTCGTCCTGGTAGCCCATGTCGCCCGAGCGATACCAGCCATCGCGCAGTGCTTCCACCGTCGCCACGCTGTTGTTCCAGTAGCCACTCAACTGCGTCTGCGAGCGCAGCCAGACCTCGCCGGTCTGGCCTTGCGGCAGATCGTTGCCTTGATCGTCGACGATGCGCAGGTCGATGCCGGGGCACGGGCGCCCGACCGATGCGAGACGCCGTACCTGTTCAGGGGACCCTTTGGGCTTGACCTCGTGCGCAGGCAACCAGCAGGCGTTGCTCTCGGTCATGCCGTACTGGACCGAAAACACCGGGCCGAGCACCTGAATGCCGCGCGACAGCAACGGTGCCGGCACCGGGGCTGCCGCCGTGACGATGTTTTCGATGCTGGACACGTCATAGCTCGACAGTTCGGGCACATCGAGGACCGCCTGAAGCATCGCGGCAACCATGAACGTGAAGGTGATGCGTTCTTCGGCGATCGTCTCGAGCATTTGCTTCGGCTCGAAGACGCGATGCACGACCGTCGTGCCGCCCATCCAGGCCACCGAATTAACGAAGCCAATCCCGCCGACATGGAACGCCGGGGTCGTCTGTAGCACGCGGGTATTGCCCGAAAACTCCGTCACCAGCGCGCAGCTTTCCGCGGTGACGCACATGGCATGGTGCGTGCGCACGACGCCCTTGGGACGCCCCGTGGTGCCGCTCGTGTACATCAGGTACGCGTAGTCTTCCGGTTTCGAACGGATCGGCGGCCCTTCCACTGGGCCGGCTTCCATCACCGCCTCGAACGAAACGGCCCATTCCGGCGCGTCGCCAATGCAGATGTACTGCTCGATTTCGGGCAGTTGCGAACGCAGTCCGTTCACGACATCGGCATACTGAGCCTCGAATACGAGCGCCTTAGGGGCCGCGTCCTTAAGAATATAAAGAATCTCCGCGGGGGCCAGCCTGAAATTGACGGTTGCCAGAATGAAGCCGGCCCATTCGCATGCACGGTAGCTCTCGTAGTACTCCGCGCAATTCATCGCGAGGATCGCAACCCGGTCCTGACGCCGCAGGCCGCGCTCATATAGCGCTCCCGAAAAGCGGCGTGCGCGCTCCGCCAACTGACTGTGCGTCAGACGCCGGTCGGCGTACACGAGCGCCGTGTGGTCGGCATGCAAGCGAGCGTTTCGCTCGATCATCTCGCCAAGGGTTCTCATCTCAATCCTGTCGTTGTTTTGTCAGATCGACTGTTAGCCAGCGAGCGTCTGCGGATCGGCCAACACGGTTCCAATGAATGCGGCGAACCGCGCCGCGTCGGCTCCGTTGATCACGCGATGGTCATAGCTGAGCGACAGGGGCAGCATCTTGCGCCAGCTGACGCCGCCGTCGTCCGCCGGCGCGGCTACCAGCCGGGTTTTAGTCACGCCGAGAATCGCCACCTCCGGCGCATTGACGATAGGCGTAAAACCAGTACCGCCAAAGCCGCCGAGCGAACTGATCGAAAAGCAACCGCCCGACATCTCTGCCATCGATAAACCCTTTTCGCGTGCCTTCTGCGAAATTGCTGCAAGTTCCACCGAGAGTTCTTCGACGCTCTTCCGGTCGCAATCGCGCAGCACCGGCACCAGCAATCCGAAGCGCGTGTCCACGGCGACCCCGATGTGGAAGTACTTCTTCAGAACGATGTTTTTGCCGTCACCGTCGAGCGACGCGTTGAATTGCGGGAACTCCTGCAAAGCCCGCACCACGGCTTTGATAAGGAAGACGAGCGGCGTCAGCTTAACCACCGTGCCCGCCTCGTTACGGGCCTTGCGATAACTTTCGAGCGACGTAATATCAGCGTCGTCGTGGTGGGTCACATGTGGGATCGTCAGCCAGTTGCGCGACAGGAAGGCTCCTGTGAGCTTCTGGATGCGCGACACCGGCTTGACTTCCACCTCGCCGAATTCGGCGAAATCGACCTGCGGCCAAGGCGGCAGATTCGCGCCGAAAGCGGGGACCGCAGCCCCGCCGGGGCCGGTATTCACATCGGACTGCGGTCGCGTAGCAACGGATTCGACACTCATCGCGGATGCCTCTTCGAACGACTGTTGGACAACGTGACGGCCTACGGCCAATCAGACGATTTCCGCCAGCACCGTGCCGACGGGATACACTTCGCCAACCTGGGCAACGATGCGCAGCGTGCCCGACGCGGGCGACTCGACCTCCTGAATCGATTTGTCGCTTTCGAGCGCGTAGAGAATCTGCCCTTCGCTCACGGTTGCGCCGTCGTCCGCCAGCCATTCGGCTAGCGTGCCTTCGTTCATGGAAAAGCCCAGTTTGGGAAGCAGAACTTGTGTGGTCATGGCCTTGCTCAATTGATGATGGAATTCCGGGTGTTCGTGCTGGTCATTTCAGCGTCGCGCGAACCGCCGATTCGATTTCGGCCACGCCCGGTACGAACGCGTCTTCGAGCGGCTTCGAGAACGGCACGGGGCAGAATTGCGCGCCTACGCGCTGCACGGGCGCCTTGAGCTCGCGGAAGAGGGCTTCGTAGATACGGGATGCGACTTCCGCACCCACGCCGAACGGTTTGACGGCTTCGTGCACGACAACGGCGCGCCCGGTTTTTGCAACCGAAGTCAGGATAGTTTCGGTATCCAACGGAGAGACAGTGCGCAAATCGATCACCTCGCAGGCGACACCATCTTTCGCCAGCGCTTCGGCAGCAGCCATGGCTTCCTGCACGCGGCGGCTGTAGCTGATCACCGTCACGTCGGTACCCGCGCGAATCACGTTGGCTTTGCCAAGCGGAATCGCCACGCCGCGCTCCGGCGCAGTGCCCGGATTCCAGTAGGTCGGCATGTTCTCGATGAAAAGGCAAGGGTCGTCATCACGGATGCAGGACAGCATCAGGCCATACGCATCGGCAGGATTCGACGGTGTGACGACCTTGATGCCGGCAACGTGCGCAAACCAGGCCTCGAGGTAGTCGGCATGCTGGCCACCCGTGCCGAAGCCCGCGCCCGTCATGGTGCGGATGACGATCGGCACATGGGTCTGTCCGCCCGACATGAACCGCAGCTTCGCGGCGTGATTCACGATCATGTCCATCGCGACGGTCGTGAAGTTCATCAGCATGATTTCCGCCACAGGACGCATCCCGACCATCGAAGCGCCGATTGCCGCACCGGTGATGGCCTGCTCCGAAATCGGCGTCGAACGCACCCGCGACGTGCCGTATTTCGACGACAGTCCCTTCGTTACGCCGACAATGCCGCCCTCCTGGCCGTCGGCAACGTCTTCACCCAGCACGATTACGTTGGCGTCGGCGGCCATCGCGTCGTCGAGCGCGAAGTTGACCGCCTGGATGGTGTTGATGTTGGTTGGCTGCTGGCTCATGCAAGCACCTCGTCCTTGAAGATGTCGCGCCGAAGCTCCGCGACATCGGGATATTCGCTCGACAGCGTGAATTCGACCGCAGCGTCGATCTGCGCCTCGTGTTCGGCTTCCATCGCAACCAGTTGCTCCTCGGTCGCATGCTTCGCATCGATGAGCCACTGACGGAACAGCGGCACCGGATCCTTCGCGAGCCAGGCGGCCTTTTCGTGCGTGTCCATATAGGCATCCGGGTCGCCGAACACGTGCCCCTGAAAGCGGAACGTGTTCGCTTCGATCAGCGTCGGGCCGCCGCCGTTGCGCGCGCGTTCGACCGCTTCGTGCGCCGCCTTGTGCATCTGAATCGGATCGTTGCCGTTCACCGTGATGCCCGGCATCTGGTACGCGACGGCGCGCTGGGCGATGTTCGGCACGGACGTGCCGTACGCGTATTTGGTGTGCTCGGCATAGCCGTTGTTCTGGCAGACGAAAATCACCGGCAACTTCCACACGGACGCCATGTTCAGCGACTCGTGGAAGGCGCCAATGTTTGATGCGCCGTCACCGAAATAGGCCACGGCCACGCGCGATTCACCACGAATCTGCGCGGCGAGCGCAAGCCCATTTGCGATCGGCATCGAACTGCCGACAATGCCGGTCGTCACCATGACGCCCGACGCGGGATGCGTGACGTGCATCGGGCCGCCCTTGCCTTTGCACGTCCCCGTCACTCGCCCTCCGAGCTCGGCCCAGAGTTCCTTGAGCGGCACACCTTTGGCGATCATGTCGTGGACGCCGCGGTAGATCGTGCAGATGTAGTCGTCGTCGGTGAGACACACCGACATCGCCGACGGAATCACTTCCTGGCCGCGCGGCGAGTAGTACGGCATCACCAGCTTGCCGGCCTTGATAACGGCACGAAAGCGCTCATCGTTCTGCTTGATGAGAGCCATGCGCCTGTAGATGTCGACCAGGACTTCGCTGCTGGGCGGCTGATAGGCATTCATTCGTCACTCTCCTGTGTCACCAGATCTTTTGCGCGCCGCTCGCATGCAGCGCCGCGATGTAACCGAACACGAACGATGCGCCGATGCTGCTGCCGGCGCCCGGATAACACCGGCCAACCACGGATGCCGTGCAGTTGCCGGTGGCGTACAGCCCAGGGATTTGCGAGCCATCGTCCTTCAGCACGCGCCCGTATTCGTCGGTCACGAGACCGCCTGCCGTGCCCACATCCCCTGGATACATGCGCACGGCGTAGAACGGCCCCTCCTCGATCGGCCCGAGATTGGGGTTCGGTTTGATGGTCGGGTCCCCGTGACAGCGATCGAATGCGCGCGAGCCGCGACCGTAATCTTCGTCGACGCCCGTTTCGCAGAAGCCGTTGAAGCGCTTGACGGTCCCGAGCAGTCCAGCACGGTCGATGCTGCATTTCGCGGCCAGTTCTTCGAGCGTGTCAGCCTTGATCATGTATCCACTGTCGAGCCACTTCTGCGGAATCTGGCCCGGCATCGCCGTGCCCCACGGGTAGTACTTACGCTGCCGGCTGTCCATCACGACCCATGCGGGAACGGCCTTACCCGTCTGCTTGTGGCGCTGGTACATGCGTTGACCGATTTCCATGTACGCCCCCGCTTCGTCGCAAAAGCGCTCGCCATCCTGGTCGACCATGATCGAAAACGGCAGCGACAGGTCGAGGTGATGCATGAACGGCAGCGACGAACCATCCGGCGCGCGTGCACCTTCGGGCAATTCCTCGTTGGGACCGAGCGACGTCACGACCCACCACGCTTCCTCCATGCAGTCCACTGCGCCGCCGAGCGCAATCGCGGCTTGCAGGATTTCACCGGTATCGCCCGGATTCGCATTGGTCCAGTCCGCGGACGACGGCTGCGGCTGGTACCTGCGGCGCATTTCCGCGTTGTGTGAAAAGCCGCCGGTATTCAGCAGGACGCCTTCGCGAGCGCGCACGCGCAACTCGCGGCCGCTGCGTACCGCGACGATGCCGGTCACGCGTCCGTCCTCGACGATGAACTCGCGCACCGGCGTGTCCGTCCAGATCGGCACGTTCGCGCGCAGCGCCATCTGCAGCATGCGCCCTTGAATCGCTGCGCCGTTGGCCACGAGCTCCTTGCCGGTGATCTTCTGATAGAGCATCCGGCCACCCAGTTGCATCGCCTTGCGCTTGCCGCCCCACGTCCGCTTCATCAGAAACAGTTGCGGATACTCGTCCGAGTTGGCCGGCATCGACGGGCCCTTGTAGCGCGACAGACGCGGCGCCCATTCGCCCAGTTCCTTCACGTCGAACAACCTGGCCAGCAGCGACCGGCCACGCGGCTCGCCGCCGGGCAGCGTGTCGTAGTAATCGGACCAGCCGTCCGCGTACACGAACTGCATCCCCTGCTGCTCGAGAAACTCGGCCATCTTCGGGCCGGTGCGCAAGTAAGCCTCGCGTCGCGCGTCAGAAGTCCCCGGCCCTTGATAAGTAACCGCCGCATCGAAGTACTGGCGCGCGCGTTCATAGGAATCGCTGACGCCATGACGCTTCATCACATGATTGTTCGGAAGCCACCAGACCCCGCCCGAATATCCAGTCGAGCCGCCGACCTTCGCCTGCTTCTCGATGATCAGTGCTTCTTTGCCGACCGACTTGCAGGCAAGCGCCGCACACATCGAACCCCCGCCGCTGCCGACCACCACGAAGTCGTAGGTTGCGTCCCAGTTTGTCGACATCACTCATCCCGCGCGATGAATTCGCGCAGCGCGCGATGGAAGTTCGAAACCGACGATTCCTGCAGCGGATTGGTGCGCAAACCCTTGAAGCCGCGCGACTTCATGCCCTGCTGAACGTTGGTCATGTTCTGGAAGTCCTGCCACAGGATCAGGCCGAAGTTCTCCTGCGCGTTCTCCTTCCAGTCGTCCACGCCGTAATAGAACTCGCGCCTCAACGGCGGCTCCGCCCCAGGCGCGAAGCGCTGCAGCGACCAGATGTCGTAGATGCACGAATCCGGGTTGTCGCCATCCGGCCGCGCGCGATAGAACAACGCGCCGTCCGGGTACGGCAGGAACACCAGATTCGGAAAGACGTGCCAGTCCGCTCCCGCGCGACCCAGTTGCTCGAAAGAGATCTCGGGCCAGCCCGCACCCTCGGCGATGGCCGCCTCGCGCTGAAATTCCATCGCCTTCCCAAGGACTTCGAACTGGTTACCCGACGGCGACATTTCGGTCATCAGGCGCTTCGCGGCTTCGTAATCGCGCGCGGTATTGATCGCCTTCAGAGTCTCTTCCATTACCCGGAAAAAGCTCACGAGCCCCTGGCGTACGTCTTCCGGCATCGGCTTGCCGGTTCGCGGCGAGGGCGCACCGATCATCCGCGTCGCCGTCGAATAACCAAACATCCCATGGCGGCCATAGGAGAAACTGCGCGTCACGTCATCGCCGGCGACGTCGAGCAGTTGCGGATGGGTTGCCGCTACGTGATAACCCTCGTTGAACGCTTCGAGTGCAACCTTCCAGTTGCACGGTAGACGAATCGACTTGTACCAGCGGTAGCGCATCTTTTCGAACTCGAAGCAGTTCGTGATCTCCGGCACCGGGTCGAGAAATTTCGCGAGCGGCTCTGCATCCGGATCCATATTGATGAACACGAACCCGCCCCACGTATCGACCAGCAGGTCCGTGAGACGAAGGTCGCCGTCAGCCATGTCCGGGCAACCTTCCCAATCTTGCCTGTCGAGCACACGCGCAAGACTGCCATCCAGATTCCACTGCCAGCCGTGATAGGCGCAGTGAAATTTCGCGGCCTTGCCACAGCCATTAGTCAGGCGCCGGCCACGGTGCTGGCAGACGTTGAAGAAGGCCTTGATCTGATCTCCCGCGGTTCGTACCACGATGATCGATTCGCCGGCCACGTCGAAGGTCACGAAGTCGCCCACGTTGGGAATCTCTTCCAGACGGCAGGCGACCTGCCAGACTCGCGGCCAGAGGCGCTCGTTCTCGCGCTCGAGAAACTGCTTCGACAGGTAACTGTCCTTCGGGACAAAATCGAGGCGGACAGTGTGCTCACCCGAATCGGGACTGGTGTTACCCATTGTTATCTCCTTCGTCATATGACCGGCGTAGGCACCGGTTCCGGCTTTTTGTGTAGCGGCCGCGCGGTCGACAGCCATATTGCAACTAGCGGTTCAATTATCTTGAACAGCGTTCTGTTCGGTGTCAATCCGGGCGAACGTCAATCGAGCGCCGCGGTCAGTGCCGGCACGGCCTCGAAGAGGTCGGCGCTCAGACCGTAGTCGGCCACCTGAAAGATCGGCGCCTCGCTGTCCTTGTTGATCGCGACGATGACTTTCGAGTCCTTCATACCGGCGAGGTGCTGAATCGCTCCTGAGATACCCACCGCGATATACAACTGAGGCGCGACGATCTTGCCGGTCTGGCCGACCTGAAAGTCGTTCGGCACGTAGCCGGCGTCGACCGCGGCGCGCGACGCGCCGACCGCGGCGCCAAGCTTGTCCGCGAGCGCGTCGAGCAGTTTAAAGTTGTCGCCGTTCTGCATGCCTCGGCCGCCCGACACCACGATGTTGGCTGCCGCAAGCTCCGGCCGGCTCGATTTCGTCAGTTCCTGGCCGACGAAACGGGCCTTGTCGAAAGCCGCTGCCGATGCGACGGCGCGCGACGGCGCCGCGGCCGAACCGGTAGCGGCCGCATCGAAAGCGGTCGGACGAATCGTGACGACCTTGATTGCGTCGGACGATTGGACCGTGGCGAGTGCATTGCCGGCGTAGATCGGACGCACGAACACATCGGGGGCCTTGAAAGCGATCACGTCGGAAATCTGCGCGCTGTCGAGCAGCGCGGCGACCCGCGGCATGAAGTTCTTGCCCACGGCCGTGGAGGCCGCGATCACGTGCGTATAACCGCTAGCCAGCGAAACGACGAGTGCGGCCAGATTTTCCGGCAGCCCATGCGCGTATTCGGGTGCATCCGCGACGAGCACTTCGGCGACGCCGGCAACGTTCGCGGCCTGCTCTACCACCGCCGACGCGCCGTGGCCTGCGACCAGTACATGAATGTCGCCGCCCGCAGCGCCCGCCGCCGTGATGGCGTTGAGCGTGGCGCGCTTGAGGCTTGCGTTGTCGTGTTCGGCGATAACGAGAATAGTCATGATCAGATCACCTTCGCTTCGTTACGAAGCTTTTCAATCAGCGCTGCAACATCGGGAACCATCACGCCGCCCTTACGCGCCGGCGGCTCGGTCACTTCGAGAACCTTCAGACGAGGTGCAACGTCGACCCCCAGCGCGTCGGGGCTCAGCGTCTCCAGCGGCTTCTTCTTCGCTTTCATGATGTTGGGCAGCGTCACATAGCGCGGACTGTTCAGACGCAAGTCCGTCGTGACCACCGCCGGCAGATCGAGCGCGACACGTTCGAGTCCGCCATCGATCTCACGCGTGACGAGTAGTTGTTGACCGTCCACTTCCGTCTTGAACGCGAACGTGGCTTGCGGCCAACCGAGCAACGCGGCGAGCTTCTGGCCGGTTTGTCCCGCGTCGTTGTCGATGGCCTGCTTGCCGAGCAGCACCAGTTGCGGAGTTTCCCGCGCGGCCACGGCGGCCAGCAGTTTGGCGACCGCGAGCGGCTGCAGATCCGCATCGCTTTCCACCAGCACCGCGCGATCAGCCCCCATCGCGAGCGCCGTACGTAGCACCTCCTGCGATTGCGCGGTTCCCGCCGACACCACGACGACTTCACTCGCTACACCCGCTTCCTTGAGGCGCACCGCCTCCTCCACCGCGATCTCATCGAACGGGTTCATGGCCATTTTCACGTTGGCCAGATCGACGCCCGAACCATCGGATTTCACCCGAGGTTTCACGTTGTAGTCGATCACGCGCTTCACCGCGACCAGTATTTTCAATTTGACGCTCCAAACGCTTTGTTGAACAATGTTCTATATTCTGAACTCATCTTTTTGTAGCTGTCAACGAGAAGAATGAGGAGAACGTCGCTTGTCGCTCAATTCGACGCCCTCGTTCGACACCATGGAGACGACCAATGAAGCTCTATCGATGTGAACGGTTTGAAGGTATTGCGGGTCTGGCATTGCGCGAGGAACCCGATCCGGCGCCGCCCGGCGCTCATCAGGCCCTGGTACAGGTCAATGCGAGTTCGTTGAATTTCCGCGAGTTGCTGCTGATCAACGGTGCGTATCGCGACTGGATGGCGCCTAACTTCATTCCGGCCTCGGACGGCGCGGGCGTCGTGCTTGCCGTCGGCCCAGGCGTGCGGCGCTTCCGACCCGGCGACCGGGTGATGGCCAATTTCGCGCAGAACTGGCACGGCGGCACGCGCCCGCAACACGCGGATACGCTGGGCCGCGGCGCTATCGTCGAAGGCATGCTGCGCGACAAGGCGGTGCTGAGCGAGGAAGAGCTGGTTAGCGTTCCGGATCATCTTTCCGACGAGGAGGCCGCAACGCTGCCTTGCGCCGCGCTCACCGCATGGAACGCGCTGTGCCAGCATGCGCCGCTGCTGCCTGGCCAAACCGTGCTCATACAGGGCTCTGGCGGGGTATCGCTGTTCGCTCTGCAGCTCGCCCGTCTGTTCGGCGCGCGCGTGATCGCGACTTCGTCGAGCGAAGCGAAGCTCAAACGGTTTGCCGAACTCGGCGCCGACGCCACGATCAACTACCGCGACACGCCGAATTGGGATGACGCCGTGCTGCGCCTGACC
This sequence comes from Paraburkholderia sp. MM5384-R2, assembly GCF_014201025.1. NCBI lineage: Bacteria > Pseudomonadati > Pseudomonadota > Betaproteobacteria > Burkholderiales > Burkholderiaceae > Paraburkholderia > Paraburkholderia sp. MM5384-R2. The sequence goes on along the minus strand of NZ_JACHDI010000011.1, from coordinate 83,686 downwards.
GATGGCTTTGGGGTCGATCTGGTCGTCGAGGTGGGCGGCGCCCAAACCTTCGGCAAGTCCATTGCCGCCACTCGCGACAGCGGGCGCATCAGCGTGGTCGGACTGCTGACCGGCGCCCCTTCTCCCGGCGAAGGATTCTTCACGCGCGGACTGTCGATCGCGCCGATCCGCGTCGGCTCCCGTCAGGATTTCGAAGCGATGAACCGCGCGATCGGACTGCACAAGCTCAAGCCCGTCATCGACTCGGTTTATGACTTTGCGCGCGTACCGGATGCGCTGCGGCACCTCGAAAGCCAGCAGCATGTCGGCAAGATCGTCATTCGCCACCGGTAACCAGCCTTCGCATGATCCACGGAGTCAGACTATGAAACTCTTTTCACTGGAAGGACAGATTGCGCTCGTCACCGGCGCGTCGCGCGGCCTCGGCTTCGCCATGGCTAACGAGCTGGCGGCAGCGGGTGCGACGGTGATACTGTGCGCGCGTTCGCGCGCGAGCCTCGAAACCGCCGCGGAATCGATTCGTCAAGCGGGCGGCGACGTCGATATCGAACCGTTCGACCTCACCGATCAGGGCGCAATCAGAAACGGCGTTCGCAACGTCCTTGCACGCCACGGACGCATCGACGTCCTGCTCAACAATGCCGGCATTTGCGAGTGGAGTGATTTTCTGCAGTCGAACCTCGACATGTGGCAAAGAACGATGGATATCAACGTCACGGCCGCCTACGTGCTCGCGCAGGAAGTTGCGCGCCAGATGATCGAACGCGGACACGGACGCATCGTCAACGTCGGGTCTTATGTGTCGGTGCTCGGTCGCGAGAAGCTGCAGGCATACGTGGCCAGCAAGCACGCGATCGCAGGACTGACGAAATCGCTCGGCGCGGAACTGGGCCGACACGGCATTCGTTGCAACGGCATCTGCCCCGGCTACTTCCTCACCGAAATGGCCGAGCCTGTCACGTCCAACCCGCGGATGAAGGAAATCGTGCGTTCGCATATCTCGGTGGGACGCTGGGGGAACCCCGAGGAACTCGGCGGCGTCGCGGTTTTTCTCGCCTCCGAAGCGAGCTCCTACATGAATGGGCAAATGCTGATGGTCGACGGCGGGGTCTCGGAGATCCTGAGCTTCTCGATGTCCGTGGTGTAGCGCAACGAGCGGTTCGCCCCAACACGCCGCGTGACCTGCAGGCAACCCGGCCCGCGATCTCCACACATAGCGAGCCAATTCTTTTGTCCTGCCAGGGTGTCGCTTGAAGAGCGGCACCCGTTACGCGGTCACGACCGCAGCGTTGCCTCACCGCTACAGGCCTCGACCTTCGTGGAACCGGCGGCGCCGCCCTTCGCCACAGCTTTACGCGAAATGCCTTGCAGCAGGAAATGCGACAGCGCCGGAATGAGCATCAGCGCGCCGATCATGTTCCACAGGAACATGAACGTGAGCAGGATGCCCATATCGGCCTGGAACTTGATCGGCGAGAACGCCCACGTTATGACGCCGGCAGCCAACGTCACACCGACCAGCGCCACGACCTTCCCGGTGAACTGCACCGCGTGCCGATAGGCTACACGCAGCGGCTGCCCAGCGCGCTGATACGCGAGCTGCACACTCAGCAGATAGAGCGCATAGTCGACGCCGATGCCCACGCCCAGCGCGATCACCGGCAGCGTTGCCACCTTCACGCCGATGCCGAGCTTGACCATCAGCGCCTCGCACAGCACCGACGTGATCCCGAGCGGCACGACCGCCACCACGACCGCGCGCCAGCTGCGGAACGTGATGAAGCACAGCAGGATCACCGCTGCATACACCATCAACAGCATCGTGCGGTTCGCCTTGGCGACAACGACGTTCGTCACCGCGTCGATGCCCGCCGACCCGGCGACCATCAGGAACTGATGATCGGCGTCGCTATGGGTTTTCGCGAATGCCTCTGCAGCCGCCATCACGCGCGACAGCGTCGCGGCTTTGTGATCGGTCAGATAGGCGATGACCGGTGCGGTGCCGCAGGTCTGGCTCAGCAGATCAGGATGATCGAGCAGGATCTGCCACACCGTCTTGTTCACGATCGAAGGCACGCGGTCGATCGTGTACCACTTCGGGTAGCCCTCGTAGAACCCGGACGTCATCCAGCGCGCGAGACCGCCGACCGAGGTGGTGGTCTGCACCCCCGGCACGCCCCGCAGTGCGGTTTCGAGCCGGTCCGCCTCGAGCACCAGCGGGAAGTTGTTGGCATCGCAGGTGCCGTGCGACGACTTGCCGATCACGACGAACAGGTCGCTCGACAGACCGTAGTGCGCGTTGGTGTACGCGTTGTCGAGGTTATAACGCGACTCCGGCCTGAGTTCCGGCGCGCCCGAATCGAGGTCGCCGATCTGCAGGTGCTGACTGATCGACCAGCCGAACACCGTGAGCGCCGCCGCACAAACGATCGCACCGACAGCCCAGCGGCGCTCGGTGAAGCGGTCGAGCAGATTCCACAACGCGCCCGCCGACGAGGTGCCGCGCGCGTCGTTCTGCTCGCCACGCACGCTGCGTCGTGCAGCCGACGGACTCACACCAATGTATGACAGTAGTACCGGCAGCAGCAGCAGGTTGGTGAAGACCAGCACGCCGACGCCAACGCTCGCGGTAAATGCCAGATCCTTGATTACCGGAATGTCGATCACCATCAGCACGGCAAAGCCAACCACGTCCGCGAGCAACGCCGTTAGACCGGCGAGGAAAAGCCGCCGGAACGTGTAGCGCGCCGCCACGTAGCGATGCGTGCCACGCCCGATGTCCTGCGTGATCCCGTTCATCTTCTGCGCGCCATGCGAGACGCCGATCGCGAAAACGAGAAACGGTACGAGCACCGAGTACGGGTCTAGCACATAGCCGAGCGTGCGAATGATGCCGAGCTGCCAGACCACCGCAATCAGCGAACACCCCACCACCAGCAGCGTGCTGCGATAGCAGCGCGTATAGAGAAAGATCACGACGAGGGCGATCCCCGCGGCCACGCCGAAGTACATCGCTACCAGTTTGAGTCCGTCGATCAGGTCGCCGATCAGTTTCGCGAAGCCCACCACGTGAACCCGGACCTCGCCGCGGCCCTCCGCTTTGATGACCTCGTCGATCCGGTGCGAGAGCTTCGCGTAGTCGAGCGGCTTGCCGGTATCGGCGTAATGATCGAGCAGCGGCAGCTGGATCATGCTCGAATGCAGATCGTTCGACACGAGGCTGCCCGCGATGTTGGCGCGGGCAACGTTGGTGCGCAGCTGTTCGACTGCCTGCGCGGACCCGTCGAAGCCGTCCGGCATCACCGGCCCCCCTGCGAAGCCGCGCTCCGTGACCACGTTCCAGCGCACGATCGGCATCCAGAGCGACTTCACGCCAGGCCGGTCGACACCCGGAATCAGGAACAACGCGTCGTTGATACGCCGCAGCGCCGCGAGATATTTCGGATCGTAGATGTCACCCGACGGATTCTCGACGACGATCCGCAGCGAATTGCCGAGCCCTTTCAGATCCGCCTTGTTGGCGAGGTAGTTTTTGATGTACGGATGCGACAGCGGAATCATCTTCTCGAAGCTCGCATTCACATCGAGCCGCAGCGCCTGAAATCCCAGCACCGCCGTGATGATCGCGCAGATGATGATGAGCCACGGACGCCGGTTGAAGATCAACCGCTCGAGCGCGTTACCCGAGCGCGTATCGAAGCTGGCAAGATCCGCCACCACGGGCATCTTGTCGAATTGGGCATTGTTGCCGCCAGCCATGTCTGCTCCCCCTTAGTGCAACTTCGACAATGCGATCCGCGACAGGCCGGCCGCACCGGCCAGCACCGCGGTGTCGCCGCGCAGCGCCATGGCGAAGATGCCGCCTGGCTGGCTCGCGCCGAGTGTATGAAACGTTGCCCCCTGGTCGGCGCTCTCGAGCAGTTCGCCCGCCTGGGTCGCGAGAATAAGGTGACCGTTCGGCAGTTCAGCCGAAGCGAGAATGCTCGCGCCGGTCGGCAGCGTGATCTTGTCCCACGTCGCGCCGCCGTCGGTGGAGCGATACGCGTTGCCGAGCAGACCGTAGACGATCAGCGCGTTGTGCGTGGAAGCGAGACCGAAGAAGCTACCCTTCGACGGCGTAGGCACCGCGACGAAACGCTGCTTGTCGGGATCGAGCTTGAGCAGCAGCCCCTGTTCGCCCGCGATATAAAGCGTGCCGTTGATACGGCGCATCGCATGCAGGTTCAACGCGTTGGGATTGTCGACGCGGTCGAACCAGGGCACCCAGCTCTTGCCGCCGTCGTCGGTATGAAAAATGATGTTGAACGAACCGATGACCCAGCCGGAACGCTCGTCATCGAACCAGACGTCGAGAAACGGACGGCCTCCCTGGTCTGCTTCAAAGCGCTGGGCCTCTTCGCGCGATGCCTTGAGATCAGGTGAATCGCCGTGTTGCTTCGCGTAGTACTCGCTCATCAGCCTGGCCGCCTGCTGGCCGTCGAGCTGTCGCGTCCAGCTATTGCCACCGTCGGTGGTATGGAGCACCTCGCCGTCGTGTCCGACCGCCCAGCCCTGCGCGGCCGACTTGAACGTAACGGCCACCAGATCGGAACTCACCGGCACCTGTACCTGGCGCCAGTGCACGGCGGCGTCGTCCGATACGAGAATTGCTCCGCGCGGACCTACCGCGACCAGGCGCTGTCCGGCCTGCGCCAGCGCCATCAGCGGTTCATGCGCGGCCTGCGGGTTGATGACGGCGGGCGAGCGCATCGGGTCGGCGAATTCGGCGTAGACCGACCCGCTCGCGGCGCATGCCGCGGCGACGATTGCCAGCCAACGAAACAGGGTCTTGCGCATTGTGTCTCCTTCACAGTAACTGGCGATCGATCACGCGAACAGTCCTGAGCTTTTTATGAAAACTTCTTTGTGCGCCATGCCATAGCCGGCACGGCGCACGTGCTGCGTCCTTCCTTGTGCCTGGGCCTGCAGTACAGCGAACTCTTGAATTGCGCAGCGAGGATCGGCGTGCCGCTCGAATCGACCAGCCATGTCTTCACATTATTGCGCTGCGCCGTACCCACGTAGCGCAGTTCCCAATCCCTCAACGCTTCCTGACCGTCCTTCGGCACCGGGAACGGCTTGCCGCCGAATGCGCCGGAAACGAACAGGCCATTCTTTTCGAGCTTCGCGTTCTGCTGGTGATGCGTCCCGCCAGGCAAGCCGGGCAGGACGCATCACTCAATACCTCATCCTCAACTCGGCGCGCAATTAGCGCACACCCGCGGATTGCATACGCTCCGGCGTGAAGTAGTCATTTGGGAAATTCACGTTGAAGAAAATCCCGGGCGAGTCCGCCGGATGGCTGCCGAAGATATAAATGCCGCTGTTGAAGTCGTAGAACCAGTTACCGAGCGAATACGGCACCTTGTAGTCGTACGCGGGAACCGTGGTCTCAAAGCCGGCGCGATAGAGCTTGCCGGACTGGTCGTAGGCATCCATCATTCCCCCGCCGCCATCCTCGTCGAAGTACAGCGTCTTCCTGCTGTAGATGTGACGCGCGCCCGGCTTGAGCGTCAGATCCACGACCCATACGCGGTGCAGTTCCCACCGGACATAATCGGGATTCACGAAATGCGGCGTGGTGATCTTGCTGGCCGGCGTGTCGTACTGCTGCTTGTAGTCGTTGTACGGAATGTACATTTCCTTTTTGCCGACCAGCTTCGCGTTCCAGCGATCGATCTTGCCGTACAACAACTGGACGTCGTCCATCGTGATCGCGCCGGAATAGCCGGGGTTCGGCGTGTCGTAGGCGAGATCGGGCGCCACGCGTACGCGGCGTTGGCCCGGGTTGTATTCCCACGATTGCTGATCGTGATCGGCCGAATCCGTGAAGTACCAGAAGAGCGTCGTGTCGCCAATCAGGCGGGCCGGTGACGCGTAGTCGTTATATACCTGATACCAGATCGCGAGCGGGCCCTTCTTGCGAAACTCCGCTTCGTCCTTCGGCTCGAAATACGGATAGAGCAGCGAACTCTTGAACTGCGCAGCAAGAATCGGCGTGCCGCTCGAATCGACGAGCCACGTCTTCACGTTGTTTTTCTGGGCCGTTCCGACGTAGCGTAATTCCCAGTCCCACAGCGCCTCCTGACCGTTTTTCGGCACCGGGAACGGCTTGCCGCCGAACGCCCCATCGATATAAAGGCCGTTTTTTTCGAGCTTGGCACTTCCCGCGTTCTTTTCCGAGTTCTGGAGATACCAGTCCGGATACGAAACCGAGCGGTGCGTCGGGTAAACGTCCATCCGGTAAGTCGGATAGCGCTTGAACAGCTCGATCGAGGCGGCGCTCAGTTTGTCGGCGTATTGCTGATAGTTCTGAGCCGTGATTTGCAGAACCGGCTTTTCACCAGGAAACGGGTCGGCCCATTTTCCGGAGTCGGCCTTGAACCCGGTCGGAAAATCCTTGATGCCCCCCGTGTATGCCGGAATCGTGCCGTCCTTGTTGCCGGCAATTTCCGCGCCGAACGGCGTGATCCCACTCTCGATCGCCAGCGTATACGGTGAGGCCCAAACCGCGGCGAGTATCGCCAGCGCCTTAAGAAGCTTTGGGAATCTTTTCACACGTGCCTCCATCATCAAAACGTTGTCTGATAGGTGATGCCGATCCACGACTTGTCGCTGTACGGTGCACCGAGCGCCGTCGCGGCTCCCGCCGTTGAGTACCCTTTCTTGTTCATGTAGTAGGTGTAGGTAATGTCCACCTCATGCTTGTTGTAGATCGTGAAATCAAGCCCGACCACGAAGGTGTTCTGCCCCTGTGCTTCGGCCGCTGGCGCGATGACGGATGAGTAGCCCTTCAGATTCAGATTAACAAACAGCGGCATCGTCAAATCAACCCCAGGGAATACCTGATACCACTGCGGGCTCGCACCAATGCCGATTCCGGCCCAGAAGCGCGTCGAGCAGTTGTTAAACGCGGAGTTGCCCGATGCCGAACATTGGCCCGTGGTGTCATAGCTGGAATTGGCAAAATTCCGCGCATTCGATTGCACGCTTAGCAGCTGGTTGAACGCGAATTCCGCCTGCAGGAACATGTTGTCCCACATGGGCGTCTTGCCGAACGACTGCGTGACGTTCAGCAGACCGTGCAGGGTGCGACCCGTCGGCGCATCGTTGACCGTCGTCGTGTTGACGGCATTGAGTGGCATGTTCCAGCGATATGACAGCTCGCCTGCCACTGCCGCGCTGCCGATCGCACTGTTGAAGCCAGCGCCGATCAGGTTCACGTCGTTGCCGTACTTCGCCGTAACGCCCGGAAGGTTGGTGCCCGGGAAGAGTTCGGGTCCGGCACCCGGGAGTAGCACCGCCGCCCACGGCATCTTCATGGCGAAGTGGCGGTACGTAAATTCATAGGTCGTTGCGATCGAATCGACACGCCACTTGCCGTCGATGCCGATATCGCCGATCTGGCCTTTCGTCGGCGCGATGCGCGGAATCGCGAATGTGCCCAGCCCCGGAATGTTTTGGTAGCTGGCGATCGGAGGGCCGTAAAGAATAGGATCGGCACCGCCGAAATATGTGCCGCCTTCAGGCAGCCGATCGTGATTCCATTCGAACGTGTACTGCGCGCCGAGGGAGAACGTGTCGGTAATGCTCGTCGTCACGTCGGCCTGAGCCGTCGGCAACACGATTTCCTTGAGCGAAGCGCTCGGGCTCTGCGTCAGTTTCATCAGGTCGAGCGGCTGCTGACCGATGGCCACCGAGTTCGCGCCGCCCAGCGTAGCAAACGCCGACTGCCCCCAGGTGACTGCCGTCCGGCCGAGCTTGACGTTGACAGAGTGACCACCGAGGTCAAAAGTGTGGAACACGAACGCATCACGCAGCTCCGCGCTCGGCCCCTGGTAGTACTTCTTGATGTAGCTGGTGTACTCGTTGTTCGGATAGTTCGGAGGAAATGCAGGATTGCTCGTATTGTGATTCTTGAACGTCGGGTCGTACCACGCGTCCATACTGATGCGGAAGCCGGACGTGTCTTTGTACTTGAAATCGAATTCGCTGTAGAGGTTCAGCATCGACTGGATCGTGCTGAACTTCGGCGTCGATAGATCGCCTTCGTCGTAGGTCGGGCTGTTCGTGTAGAAGTGGCTCGGGTTCTGAAGCCGGATGCCGTAGTCCGCACGCACCGTGTTGTCCCATTCCATGTCGATGTCCGGGTTCGGCACATCGAAGTGGAAGGCGTTGGCGTTCGCGCTCCACAACCCGCACGCTGCAGCGATGCAGGTCGCGTGCACGCCAAGGCTGATCGCACTTGGCTTTAGACTCTTCTGTTTCATGCGTCTCCTCTTGTCTTTGTCGCGCTGCCGCAGAAAAGGCCCAGGCCGTTGGACTGCCGCAGACTTTTGCAATGAAGCGAAACCGGCCTCCCTACCTCGTCAGCATCGCGCTTCAGATACCTCCCACAGCGCCACCAGAATGCGAATGCTGTTCGGAAAGATAAACGCTCGAAACTCGACTGTCAACGCTCGCTCACCCCTAAGTGATGCAATTTTCCGAACGACGTTCAAAATGAGGGGTAAACGTGGATTTGAGTTTGGTGATGAACTCGAAGCGGTCCGCGCATGGCCGCGTGACGCTGACGAGACAGTGGCGACGCTTGCATTTGCGAGGTGTCCGATTCGACTGCGCAGATTGACGATGCAAACCATGGATGGCTTTCGGAAAACCGTCCGAGCCGATGATGAATCGATAGGCAGGCCGGGCGCAGCCCGGATTCTTCGATTCTAGTCCGGTACGCAGCACAGGCCACGATGAGCCGGCCTTTCGTCGTTCCATTCAAGCGCGAAAGCAGGTGAATCGCAGAAGTAGCAGAAAACGCTTGTGCGATCGGATCAGTTTCCTTTGCAGTCCTTTTATATAGGCTGTTCATCGACCGCGATCAGACGAATCCCTTATCCCGTTCCTGCGTAGAAGTGCCTTTCTGGTTTGCGGGGAGGAGGCGGGAACACGCGCCATGCCCCGTCGTCGTGCCGAAAGAAGAATATCGCGAAGGACTTCTCAGCGGCGGACGACCGCGCAAGTACCCACCTCGTCTGGCCTGAGTTTGCGAAAGTACACCGGGTTATGTGCACTGGGGTGGCTGCAGTGGGCGCAATCCACTTGTCGATCAGCGACCGCAAAGAACCTTCCCCAACCTTCATGTCCAGCTCCTTCTACCGCCCTGTGCGCGCTGCTGACATCACAACCACGAACGCAAATTGGCGACTCTAACCGGCCAACCCCAAACCCAGCGAATCTGCTGGTTCGGCTTGCGACACACGGGAATGGTCGGTTTCCGGCGTAATGTGTCGATTGACTAAATAGTAGTAGTCAGCCGACCCATTATCAAGCCAAGATGACACCAGGGGAAATGCTGGTATGGACAAATCTACCCTTTATTCGGGTAGGATATGTGATGTCGCGAGTGAGTGGATCAGATTTTATCTAAAAGCTAATTAGTCAACAGACGCATATTTATTCGTCATCTGACTATCATCGGATTAATGCCGGTGCTGCCCGATCAGGATCGAACGGCGCTCGTATCAGGCTGGGTATAGCCCGCGGATACACGTCCCGGACTGGCAACAAGCGAGAGGACAGCAGACGCCAAGGAGAGCACAACAGATGAAAGACCTGACCATCTCATCGGCAGACTTCGGCAACACGGCAGCAGACGGGCCCAGACGGCGCGGGAACAGAACGACCCGCGTGCCCGCCATCATCGAAGTGGCGATCGAGGTATTCGCCACCGAAGGTAACGCTGGTTTCACTCAACGCCGCATTGCCAGCGAAGCAGGGATTCGACTGAGGACCTTGCAGCACTACTTCAGCACCCGCGAAGAACTATTGCGGGCCACGATCGAGGCATACACGGATCGCTATTTCGAGCACTATCGGGCGATCGCCCAAGACAAATCCCGGCCACCGGAAGCGCGACTGGACGTCATCGTCGACGAGGCGTTCTCCGTACTGACGGCGAGCGGCGGAAACCGCGTTAGCGCCTTCGTGCTGGAATGCTGGAGCCTCGCAGAGCACGAGCCCTTTCTGCATGCCCTGATGGCGAAATCTACTGCGGATTTTCAGGGTCTCCTGGCGGAACTGATCGCGCAGATCAACCCAACCTTGCCCTCGGGAGAATGCACGTTGCGCGGCGCCCTACTCCTTTCACATCTGCACGGTCTGGTCGTCTTTCTTCGCCGGTCCGGCGCGGACACAGTTAATGTCGACTCATTCCGTCACGCCATGAAGGTCGTCTGGCGAGCGTTGAGCAAGGCATCTCCATAAAACTACAAGGCAGGTTTCTTGTGCCAGAATCGCGCCCGGATGGAGCGGTCGGCGCGCCATGTGACGGGCGCACCGAGCCGCAGATCGCCTTCTACAGACGCACATGATCACAATGGCCAGCTCAGGCCATTGTGACCGATCCTCAGCGGACCACCTCCCAGACAAGAGGCAAGTGGTATAGCGTACCGTTCACACCTCCGTGGACACCCGCTTTCTCGCCAGGCTTGATCTGGAAATCAGGAATCCGCTTCAGCCATTCCTGAAGGAAAACCTTCAACTCCACGCGCGCAAGGAACGAACCGGGACAACGATGCGCGCCATTGCCGAACGTCGAATGAATCGGCGTAGGCCGAGCGAAATCGACGCTCAGCGGATCGTCGAACTTCCGCTCGTCCAGACCGTGCAGTGTGGTCGGCATGATGATCATGTCACCCGCCTTCATCTGCACGCCCTTGTACTCGAAATCGTGTGTGATCCGCCGCCCTTGATTGACCACCGGGAAGCGCCGCAGAAGCTCGTCCACGGCCTTCTGCGTCAGTTCGGGGTTGTCGATGAGCTGCTTCCGGTGGGCCGGGCTCCCGGCGAGGAATCGCGCGATAAAGCCCATTGCCGAGGCAACCGTGTCGAGGCCGCCAATCAGCACGAGACCACAGAGCCCCCGCAGTTCTTCGTCGGTGAGCGCGCGCCCGTCGATCTTCGAATGGACAATCTTGCTGATGAGATCGTCACCCGGGTTCGCGCGGCGTTCCGCAATCTTCACCCCCAGGTACTGAAAAATCGCACCGAGCGCCTTGAGCTTCTCGTTGGCATCGACCGGGCGGACCATCTTGTCAGCGAGGCCGAGCAAGTACTCGCGATCCTCGGCGGGCAGCGCCACCATGTTCATGAAAATGCCGATCGGAAGATGCTGTGCAAACCCCGATACGAATTCCACCTCGCCCTTAGGATAAAAGCCGTCGATCAATTCGATCGCCATTTCGCGCGCCTTCTCCTCGAGCTTGCCGATTGCCTGCGGCATGAACGCGGGCGCGATCAGCGCGCGATAGGCGGTGTGCTGCGGAGGATCGAAGAAGATCGGCGGCAACGGTTGATGCTCGACGAGCGGCACCGTGAGCTGCTTCGACGAGAAATTCTCATAGTCCTTGAGGATGTGATAGATGTCATCGCCGCGCGTCGCGATCCAGTGTCCGCCGTTGCGGGGTGTCCAGAGAATGTCGGGAATGCCTTCGGCGTGCAACTGCTTGAGCGAGAGATGGTAGTCGTCTTCGGCACCCGGCGGATTGTAGATATCGATGTCGAACACTCGTTCAGGCAATACGTGCGCGGGAATTGGCGCCAGCTCCGGAGTCGCGCCATGGGAAGCTACTGACATCAGTTGTCTCCTTTCTTCGAATCGACCGGCATGTGCGGTCGGGACCATTCTTGTCATCTGATTAACTGCAATTACAGGAACGCACCGTACAGCTCGATATGGTGTTCGGTGTTTCCCCAAGTCATGTCGATGCAGGTGAGCCGCTTCACGTACCACCCCACCGCCAGTTCGTCCGTCATGCCCATTCCGCCGTGCAGTTGTACCGCTTGCTGCGCCACGAAGCGTGCACTACGGCCAATCAGCGCCTTTGCGGCAGTCACAGCACGATGGGCTTCCAGTTCGTCGTCCTCGCCAAGTTTCGCGGCAGCAAAGAAGACCATCGATTTCGCCTGCTCTACCGCAGTCAAAATATCGGCGGCGCGATGCTGCAGCGCCTGGAATTTGCCGATCGGCGAACCAAACTGCTTTCGCGTGCGCAGGTATTCAAAGGTCAGATCGCTCAGCCGCGACATCGCGCCGACCGCTTCCGCACACAGCGCAAAAATGCCTTGATCGACGGTCCATTCGAGCAACGGGTAGCCCTGATCGACGACGCCGATGACAGCCCTTGCATCGACGCGCACGTCGTCCAGCACCACCTCGGCGACACGCTGGCCATCGAGTGCCGGAAATCCTTTGACGCTCACGCCTTGCGTTCGCGCATCGACGGCGAAGAGTGTGATGCCGTGCTTGTCGGTCTGCTCGCCTGCGGTACGCGCCGAAACCAGCAGAATGTCCGCGCTGTCGCCGTGAAGTACAACGCCTTTGCGTCCATTCAGGATGAACCCGTCACGCGTTGGATCGGCCTTCATCGCAACATTCCACAAATCGAAGCGCGCGCCCGGTTCAAGCGTCGCCAGCGCGGTCTTCAGGCTGCCGTCGGCGATACCAGCCAGCCACTCGGCCTTGCGCGCCTCGTGTCCCGCGCGCCCGATCAGCTTCGCGCCGATCACGGCCGTCGAAACAAACGGCTCCAGTACGAGCCCACGGCCGAAGGCCTCCATCACAAGCATGGTCTCAACCGGGCCCGTGCCAAGGCCGCCATGATCCTGCGGCACGTTCAGCGCCAGCACGCCCATTTCGGCGAGCGTAGTCCAGTGCGCAGCCGACCAGCCCTCGGGAGTAGCGGCGAGACGGCGCCTCGCCTCGAAGTCGTATTCCTTTTCGACGAAACGGCCGACCACGTCGGCCAGCATCTGTTCCTCTTCAACCAGCGTGAAATCCATGGCGTGTCCTCAGATGCCGAGCGCCTGCCTGGCGATGATGTTTTTCTGCACTTCAGTCGAACCGCCGTAGATCGAAATCTTGCGCCAGTCCAGGTAGTGCGCGGCCAGCGCGTTGAGCAACTCGCCGTTCGCGGTTTCGCCGCGCCAGTGCGCCTCCAGCGCTTCGCTTACAAAAGGCACCGCATAGGGGCCTGCGCATTCCATGATCAGCTCCGTAAGCTCCTGCTGAATCTCCGAACCGCGGATTTTCAGCACCGAAGCCTCCGGTCCGATGGGACGTCCTGCAGTTTCGGCTGAGACGACGCGCAGCAGCGACCATTCGTGCGCGATCAAATCGATTTCCACCCTGGCGATGCGATCGCGAAAGCGAACGTCCTCGATGAGAGGCTTGCCGTGCTTACGCTCGGTGCTGGCAATCTCCTTCAGACGTCGCATGAAACGCTTGCAGTTGCCGAGGCCGGCGATGTTGGTCCGCTCGTGGCCGAGCAGATACTTGGCGATCGACCAGCCGCGATGCTCCTCACCGACGAGATTGCTCACTGGCACTGCCACATTGTCGAAGAACACTTCGTTGACGTCGTGGCCGCCGTCAAGCGTGCGGATGGGTCTGACCGTAATGCCGGGCGTCGACATATCGATCAGCAGGAACGAGATGCCCTCCTGTGGGCGGCCGCTGCCGTCCGTGCGGACCAGGCAGAAAATCCAGTTCGCCCATTGGGCAAACGAGGTCCAGATCTTCTGGCCGTTGACGACGTAGAACGGTTGACCGTCGAGCTCGACGCGGTCCGCACGCGTCTTGAGCGACGCCAGATCGGAACCCGCACCTGGCTCGGAGTAACCCTGACACCACCAGTCCTCCATCGAGATGATGCGCGGCAGGAACCGTTCGCGCTGCGCGTCGGTGCCGAACTTCTGGATTACAGGTCCAACCATCGAAAGGCCAAACGGCATCTGGCGCGGCGCGCCGGCGGTAAAGCATTCCTCGTCGAAAATGTTGCGCTGCGCGGCATTCCAGGCGGCGCCGCCGAATTGCGCGGACCACGCAGGTGCGCCCCATCCCTTCCCGGCCAGAATGCGTTGCCAGCGCACGTAGTCTTCGCGCGGCACATGGCGGAAGTTCAGCACCCGTTCACGAATGTCGTCGGGCAAATGAGTCGCTACGAATTCGCGCACCGTGGCGCGAAATTCCTTGTCGGCGGGACTCTCTTTCAGGTCCATCGTCAGGCTCCAGTCGCGGCCCGGCAAAGCACGTCGGCGCTGCCGGGCGCGGTTTCAGGCAATTTCCACGATTCCGTTGTTCAGCACCACCACATCGCGGGCGTCGACGCGCGCCCGCAGATGCAGACGCGTGTCACTGTCCCGCCAGAACTGGAAGCGCACTTCTTCGCCGGGGTACACCGGCGCGGTCAGGCGCAAGGCGAGTCGCTTCAGACGCTTTGCGTCGTTGCCCGCGAAGGTGCGGATCGCGGCGTAACCCGCCATGCCATAGGTCGCGAGGCCGTGAAGAATGGGCCGGTTGAATCCGGCTTTCGACGCCACCTCCGGGTCCGCGTGCAGGGGGTTGGCGTCGCCCGAAAGGCGGTAGATCAACGCTGCATGCGCGCCGGTCGAAAAGACGTATTCCGCGTCCGGCGCGCGCTCCGGCACAGCCGGAAGCGCTTCGGGCGGCGCGTCGCTCGCGCCCGACCCGGCGCTGAACCCTCCGTCGCCGCGCAGAAAGGACACCTGCCGGACTTCGGCAAGTTGTTCGCCCGTCGAGGCGTCGATGATGTCACGCTTGAGCTCGACGATTGCGCCCTTGCCCGCGCCCTTGTCCGAGATGCGGCTCACCCGCGTCTTGCTGACGATGGTCGCTGCAACCGGCATCGGGCGCATGAAGCGAACGTCCTGCTCACCGTGCACGAGCTTCAGGTAGTCGATGCCCGTACGCGAATCGCGCATCCACGATTTCGGCCACGCGAACGCGGCCGCGCAAGTCGGCATCGCTTGCAGGTCCTTTTCATAGACGTAGCGCAGCTGTTCTGCGTCCAGCGGGTCTGCGCCCAACCCGAGACCCAGCGAATACAGCATCACGTCGCGCTCGCTATATGTCTGCGTGACATCTTCGATCGGCCAGTTCTTGACGACTTCGTAGTTCAGCATAAGGTGGTAGTCCTATGTGTGCTCAGTAGTCCGTGAAGTTGGGCTTGCGCTTCTCGAGAAAGCTCGCCATGCCTTCCTTGTAGTCATCGCACTGGTTGGCGATCGGCATGTCCAACCCGGCGTGTATCACCGCCTCGTGGGGCGTCTGGAACGGCACCTCCCAGACCTGCTCCTTCATGATGCGCATCGAGCGCGGCGAGCAGTACTCCGCCATTTCTCGCGCGTACGCATAGGTCTCCTCGACCAGCTTGTCCGCCGGGATTGCCCGATTCACGAGTCCCATACGTTCGGCTTCGCGCCCCTTGATCTTGCGTCCCGACAGCAGCAGGTCGAGCGCGTGCGCCTGGCCGACGTGACGCGCGAGTATCCAGGCCATGCCGTATTCCGCGCTCAGGCCGCGGCGCGCGAATGCCGTCGTGATGGTCGCGTCTTCGGACGCAAAGCGGATGTCGCAGAAAAGGGCGTGGATCAGGCCAATGCCGACAGTGGCGCCGTTGAGCATCGCGATCACCGGCTTCGGAATGGCCGGGTAGTAAGAGCAGCGCGTTTGCCAGTCGGCGCGCTTGCGCATATCGAACGGACGCGGGAGCTTCGTCATGAGCGCGGCGGGATCACCGCCGAAGCTGTGAATATCGCCGCCCGCGCAAAACGCCTTGCCCGCGCCGGTGAAAACGATGACGCGCACGCCATGGTCCGCGCCCGCCGCCTGCATCGCCTCGTACACTTCGGTCGCCACCTGGTCGTTCCAGGTGTTCATATGTTCCGGGCGGTTCAGCGTGATCGTCGCTACCCGGTCCTTGACGTCGTACAGAATGGTCTCGAAGCGCATCAGATCCCTCCAAAGCTCAGAATGAACGCGGCAGGTCGAGCACGTGCTCGGCGACGTAGGACAGAATCAGGTTCGTCGAAATCGGCGCCACCTGATAGAGCCGGGTTTCGCGAAACTTGCGCTCGACATCGTATTCGCAAGCGAAACCGAAGCCGCCATGGGTCTGCAGACAGGCATTGGCGGCTTTCCACGAAGCCGTGGCCGCGAGATGCTTGGCCATGTTCGCTTCCGCGCCGCACGGTTGATGGTTGTCGAACAGTTCGCAGGCCTTGTAGCGCATCAGATCCGCCGCGCGCACGTCGATGTAGGCCTCGGCGATCGGGAACTGGATGCCCTGGTTCATACCGATGGGCCGGTCGAACACGATACGCTCGCTGGCGTACTTCGACGCGCGCTCGACGAACCAGTAGCCGTCGCCGATGCACTCGGCCGCGATCAGTGCGCGCTCGGCGTTGAGTCCGTCGAGGATGTACTTGAAGCCCTTGCCTTCTTCGCCAATCAGGTTCTCTTCAGGAATCTCAAGATTGTCGAAGAACAGTTCGTTCGTCTCGTGATTGACCATGTTCGGAATCGGCCGCACGGTCAGGCCATTGCCGATAGCCTGGTGCAGGTCCACGAGAAAGCACGACAGCCCATCCGACTTTTTCTTCACGTCCGACAACGGCGTGGTGCGTGCGAGCAGGATCATCATGTCCGAATGCTGCACGCGTGATATCCACACCTTCTGGCCGTTCATCACGTACCGGTCGTCTCTTTTTACAGCAGTGGTCTTCAGCTTCGTCGTGTCCGTTCCGGTGGTCGGTTCGGTCACAGCCATCGATTGCAGACGCAATTCTCCGCTCGCGATCTTCGGCAGGTATTTGCGCTTTTGCGCCTCCGAGCCGTTTCTGAGCAGCGTATTCATGTTGTACATCTGGCCATGACAAAAGCCAGAGTTGCCGCCGTTGCGGTTGATCTCCTCCATGATCACGGACGCCTCGGTCAACCCGAGACCTGAACCGCCATACTCCTGAGGGATCAGCGCGGCCATCCAGCCGGCCTTCGTCAGCGCGTCCACAAACGCCTCGGGATAGACGCGCTCGTGATCGATACGGCGCCAGTACTCGTCCGGGTACGCCTTCGAGAGGTCGCGCAAGGCGTCGCGCAGTTCCTGATATTGATCGGGTGGGGAAATTCGGCTCATGAATGGTTTCCGTTTGCTTGGCTGGACGCGCGGCTCACGCTGCTGCATCGATCAGTCCGCCTGCATTGGCGAGCTGGGTCAGATGATGTTCGGTCGAACCGAACTGGATATCGATCACGCTCAGGCGTCTCAGGTAGTGACCGATCTTGCACTCCTCGGTCATCCCGATGCCGCCGTGCAATTGCACGCCTTGTTGACCGACGAAGCGGCCCGAGCGCCCGATCTGCACTTTCGCCGCCGACATACTGCGATCGCGTTCCGCCAGGTCCGGCTCCTCGCTCATCATGGTCGCGAAGAGCGCCATGCTGCGCGCCTGCTCCACCATGACGAGCATGTCGACTGCACGATGCTGGAGCGCCTGGAATGATCCGATAGGCACCCCGAACTGCTTGCGGACCTTCAGGTACTCCACGGTTTCTTCGTGCGCAGCTGCCATTGCACCTACGGCTTCCGCGCTCACCGCCGCGATCGCGTGCGCAACGACCGTTTCTATCAGCGGCAACGCGGCGCCCGCGCCGCCCAGAACGTCGCTATCTGGAACGCGCACCCGCGACAACTCAACGTCGGCCGCACGCAGCCGGTCTTGCGTCGGATACGGGTGGCGCGTCACGCCCTGCGCGTCGGCCCTGACCACAAACAGCCCGATGCCGTCACGCTCGCGCCTCCCACCGGACACGCGCGCCGACACCACGAGAAGGTCGGCGCTACCGCCGTGGAGGACAACGCGCTTGGCGCCGTCGAGCACCCAGCCGGCGGCTTCGCGTCGTGCGGTGGTCGCAACGTCCGCGAGGTCGTACCGCGCCTGCGCCTCGCTGTGCGCGAACGCCATCTGCAACTCGCCCTGCGCAATCTGCGGCAGAATCGCCGCGCGTTGCGCCGCGTTGCCGCCAAGCCGCACCAAGCCGCCGCCCAGCACGACCGTCGCAAGATACGGTTCGACCGCGAGAGCGCGGCCCAACGCCTCCATCACGATCATCGTTTCGACAGGGCCGCAGTGGCTGCCGCCGTATTCCTCGTCAAACGAAAGGCCCAACAGACCCATGTCGGCGTAACGCGCCCAAAGCTCGCGGCTGAAACCGTCCGGCTCAGCGAGATACTTCGCGCGCTGCTCGAACCCGTACTCGTCTTTGACGAGCCGGTCGACGCTGTCCTTGAGCATGCGTTGCTCATCGGTGAAATCAAAGTCCATGTCTCATGCTTCTCCGCAGTTCGCCCGTCGCTCAAAGTCCGAGTACGGACTTGGCGAGAATGTTCTTCTGAATCTCGTTGGAGCCGCCCACGATCGAGACGTGGCGCGCGAAGTAGTGATTCGGCGCGATCGTGAGCGCCCATTCGGGTTCGCGAACCGGATCGGCAAGCCCACGCAGGAAGTCGAGGTCGAGCGGTAGAGCATCCGGCCCTGCCACCTCGAGGAGCAATTCAGCTGCGAGTTGCTGCAGCTCCGAACCCTTGATCTTCAGGATCGAGGTCTTCGGGTCGGGCACGTGGCTCTGCTGCGAGCTGCTCTCGGCGATCACGCGCATCTGCGTCATCTCCAGGGCCTTCAGCTCCACCTCAACTGCCGCGACACGTTCACGAAAACGCGAGTCGTCCCACAGCACACCGTCGCCGCAGGGCACGCGCTTCGCAAGATCCTTCGCGTGACGCACGCGCATCTTCGAAACGCCCACGCGCGCAATGCCGCTGCGTTCGTTGCCAAGGAGATACTTCGCGTAGTCCCAACCCTTGTTCTCCTCGCCAATTCGGTTCGCAACCGGCACGCGCACGTTGTCGAAGAACACCTCGTTGGTTTCGTGGTGGCCGTCGATCGTGATGATCGGGCGGACGGTCAGGCCCGGTGTCTTCATGTCGATCAGCAGGTATGTGATGCCCTGCTGCTTCTTGCCGCTCGAATCCGTGCGTACGAGACAGAACATCCAGTCCGCGTGATGCGCCGTCGAAGTCCAGAGCTTCTGGCCGTTGATGACATAGTGGTCCCCGTCGCGCACCGCCTGGGTTCGCAGCGCGGCCAGGTCCGAACCGGCTCCGGGCTCGGAGAATCCCTGGCAGAACCAGTATTCGAGGCTCGCGATGCGAGGCAGGAAATGGCGCTTTTGCTCCTCGCTGCCGAACGCGATCAAAACCGGACCGATCATGTTCACGTTGAATGACAGCGTCTCGGGCGCCGGGGCCATGTGCAGCTCTTCCTTGAAGATGTATTGCTGCACCGCGCTCCAGCCCGTCCCGCCCCACGCCTTGTCCCACGCTGGCGTCGCCCAGCCTCGCTCGTAGAGCATGCGTTGCCAGCGGCGCAGGTCGGCCGCCGAATAGCGCTGCCCCAAGGTAGCTTTGCGTCGGATGTCGGCCGGCAGCGCTTCCTTGAAGAAGGCTCTGACCTCATTGCGGAACGCCAGCTCTTCGTCGGTATATCGCAGATCCATGAGTGTCTCGTTTCGTCTTTATGGGTCGCCTGTCGGGTGCGGCTCAGGCCAGCGTTCCCGCTTCTTTCAACTCGCCAATGCGGCCCGGTTCGAGCCATGCCGCCAGCGCGGCGTCGATCGTGGTCGCGTCGGGCGCCTCGGGCGCCGTCGGCTTCGCGGGCACCGTGGCGGAGAAGCGCGGCGCCGGCGCGGGCTGCACGATGCCGTCCACTTCGATGAACGTGCCGCGCGCCTTCAGATGCGCATGCTCGGGTGCCTCGGTCCACGACAGAACCGGCGCGAAGCACGCGTCCGTGTGTTCGAGCAAGGTGGTCCATTGCTCGCGTGTGCGTCGCTTGAATTTCAGCGCGAACAGTGCGCGCGCGGCGGGCCAGTTGCTTGCGTCGAGCTGCGTACCCAGCGTTTGCGGATCGATGTCGAGCAGGCGGAGGAGTTCGAGATAGAACTTGTCCTCGATGGGGCCGACCGTAATCCACTTGCCGTCCGCGCATTCATAAACGTCGTAGAAGTACGATCCCGAATCCGTGATATTCGTCCCGCGCCCGTCGCGCCAAATGCCGGCAGCCTGCATGCCGAAGAACGTGGTAGCAAGGTTGGCCGTGCCGTCGACGATCGCGGCATCCACGATCTGTCCCGCGCCGCCGTTACGCGCATGCAGGATCGCCGACAGGAGCCCCATTGCAAGGTACAGCGAACCGCCCGCATAGTCGCCGATCAGATTCAGCGGTATCGACGGTGGCTGATCGCGGCGACCAATTGCGTTGAGGACGCCGGTGATCGCGATGTAGTTCAGGTCATGCCCGGCGTACTGCGCGAGCGGACCTTGCTGGCCCCATCCCGTGATGCGTCCGTAAGCGAGCTTCGGATTGCGTTCGAGGCAGGCCTGCGGACCCAGCCCGAGTCGCTCGGTTACGCCGGGTCGGAAACCTTCTATCAGGGCATCGGCGCGCTCCACCAGCGTGAGCACGAGTTCGACGGCCTGCGGGTCTTTCAGGTCGAGCGCAATCGTCTTCCGGTTGCGCAGCAACAGGTTGTAGCGCAGCGGACGCTCGATACCGAGCTTGACCGGCTGGCGACGTTCGATGCGCAACACCGTCGCACCCAGATCGGCGAGCAGCATCGCCGCCATGGGCCCCGGGCCGATGCCGGCCAGCTCGATGATTCGAACTCCTGCAAGCGGACCCATGGTTCAACCCTTGCGAGCGTGGGCGCGCATGGCGTCCCATTGCTCGTCGGTCCAGTCCTGCATCGCGCGGAAGGTCGGGCCGCCCACCCCCTGCATCCAGCGGCCGCCGTCGATCACGATCATGTCGCCGGTGATGTAGCCGGAGCCATTGGACGCCAGATAGGCGTAGAGATTGGCAAGTTCCGCGTGATCGCCGAAGCGCCTCAGCGGCACCGAGCGCTCCTGCGGCTCGACCTGCGAGCCCGGCGGGTACAACTGCTCCCATGCGCCCGGCGTCGGGAACAGTCCGGGCGCCACCGCGTTCAGGCGAATGCCCTTCGGGCCCCACTCGACCGCAAGGCTGCGGGTCATGGCGAGAATACCCGCCTTCGCGGCCGCGGACGGCACGGTAAAGGCCGAGCCGGTCATCGTGGGCGTCGATACGGTACTGATCACGTTGCCCGGGTGACCCGCGTCGATCCAGCGCTTGCCCGCCGCGATCGTGCAATAGAAGCTGCCGTGCAGCACGATGTCGAGCACCGCATCCACCGCGCGCGCCGACAGGCTTTCCGTGCGCGCGATGAAGTTGGCCGCCGCGTTGTTCAGCAATACGTCGAGCGGACCATCCCGCCAGATGGTCTCCATCATCGACTCGACGGACTCGGCGCTGCGCACGTCCGCCTGCACCGTCGTGACACGCGCGTCAGGCACGACGCCGCGAAACTCGGCGGCCGTCGCGTCCAGCACTTCCTTGCGGCGACCGCAGATGAAGAGATCGGCGCCCAGTTCGAGGTAGCGCAGGCCGATACTCTTACCAAGGCCGGTGCCTCCCCCGGTGATGAGGATTCTTTTGTTCTTCAGCAGGTCAGGCGTAAACATATGCGTTGAACTTCCAGTAGGGACAGCAACGGAGAATGGCAGCGTCAGGCACCCGTGAAAACCGGCTTGCGTTTTTCCATGAAGGCCGTCACCGCCTCCGCGTGGTCGCTCGTTTGACGGGTCAGCGGATTGAGGTCAGTTTCGAGGCGGCATGCGTCTTCGATCGAATTGCCCGCATTGACGAGGCTCGCCTTCACGAGCGCCAGCGTCACTGGCGGATAGCTCGCGAAGCGCGCCGCGGCCTCGATCGCCGCAGCGAGCGCGCCGCCGCTCGCGACCACCTCGCTGACCAGGCCGATGCGGCGCGCCGTGGCCGCGTCGATGACATCGCCTTTCAGCATCAACTCACGCGCCTTGCTGCCGCCGACCTTTTGCGGCAGCGTCCATAGCATTCCAGTGTCGGGAAGCAGTCCGACCTTGCCGAACGCACATGAGTACTTCGCGGTATCGGCACCGACCACGACATCGCATGCAGCCGCCAGCGACAGCCCCGCTCCATAGCACGTGCCCTCCACCGCCGCGACGACCGGCTTCGTGCCCGTATAAATCAGCTTGAACAGACGCACGCCCACCGCGATGCGCTCACGAAGCGCCAGCAACTGTAGAGTGGTCGCGTGCA
The DNA here is from genome assembly GCF_014201025.1 of Paraburkholderia sp. MM5384-R2. Classification (NCBI taxonomy): domain Bacteria; kingdom Pseudomonadati; phylum Pseudomonadota; class Betaproteobacteria; order Burkholderiales; family Burkholderiaceae; genus Paraburkholderia; species Paraburkholderia sp. MM5384-R2. The sequence goes on along the minus strand of NZ_JACHDI010000011.1, from coordinate 61,576 downwards.
TTTCGGACAGGTCGCCGCCCGCGCAAAAATGGCCGCCCGCGCCTGTCAGCACAATGGCGCGCGTTTGCGGATCGTCGTGCATCAGCCGGTGCAAGAGCTCGGTCAGCGCAACGCGCATCCTCATGGAGAATGCGTTGCGGCGCTCGGGATAGTTCATCGTGACAATGGTCACGTCGCCTTGACGGCGCACCTGCACGATCTCGTCGGCGCCCGCGGCCTTTTCCTTCTGCTCGATACTCATCGCCTTGCTCCCCGCGCTCACTCACCCGTGAAGACCGGTTTGGTCTTTTCCATAAACGCCTTACACGCAGCCTGATGGTCTTTCGACCGACGCAGGATGGGCTGATAGTCGATCTCGGCTCGCAGCGCGCCTTCCATGGTCGTCGCGGCGTTGGTCAGCGCGTCCTTCAGCAGCGCCACGCCGAGCGGCGGCAAGTCGGCAAGACCGCGCGCAACTTCGATTGCCTTTGCGCGCGCAGTACCCTGCCCGACGACTTCGTTGGCAAGGTGAATCGTTCCGGCCTTGTCGCCGTCGATTTCAGTGGCGAGCGAGAGCATCTCCCTCGCGCGAGCCATGCCGATGCGCTTCGGAAGCGTCCACAGAATGCCGGTGTCCGGAGTCAGGCCGACGCGCAGAAACGCCGCGCAAAAGCGCGCATTCGACGCAGCCACGACATAGTCGGTCGCGACCGCGAGCGACAGCCCGGCGCCGAAGGCTACGCCTTCCACGGCAGCCACGACCGGCTTGGGTCCCGCCTCCATTTCACGCACTACCACGCACGACTCCGCCAGAATCTCGCGGCTTTGCAGGATCGTGCGCTGCGTCATCTCGGAGATGTCGGCGCCGGCGCAAAAGTGCTCGCCCGCGCCCGTCAGGACGATTGCCCGCGAGTCCGGATCGCCCACCATCAGCCGATGCATCGTGTCGCGCAACAACTGACGCATCTGACGTCCCATCGCGTTGCGGCGTCGGGGATTGTTTAGCGTCACGATCGCGACCGGTCCCTCGCGGGTCACCTCGATCAGCGACGTCGTATCGTTTTCTGCCGTTTCTTTTTCGCTCATGTTGGCTTCCTTCAGTCGGCCACGAACACCGGCTTGCGCTTTTCCATGAAGGCGCTCACTGCCTCCTGGTGTTCGCGGCTGCGGCGCAGGATGGGCTGCAGGTTGACTTCCGCTTCGATGGCGTCGTCGAGCGTACGGATGCCCGTCGCGAGCGCGGCCTTCAGGTGCGCGGTGGCCACCGAGGGCAGTTCCGCGTACTGTTGCGCCACCTTCGAGGCCGCGTTCAGCGCCTCGCCGGGCTCGACGACCTGATTGGCAAAACCGGTCTCGCCCGCTTCGACGCCGTCGAACTCACGAGCACTCAACATGAGCTCGCGTGCAAGGCCACCGCCCACGCGCTGCGACAACGACCAATAGAGCCCCGTATCGGGCAGCAGCCCGACCTTGACGAACGCGCTCGCATAGCACGCGGCCGATGACGTGACGACATGATCGCAAGCAGCGGCGAGCGACAGACCAGCGCCAAACGCAAACCCTTCGACGGCGGCGACGATCGCTTTCGGGCCTTCCACCATCAGTCTGAAGATATCGAGCGGCAGTTCATTGCGCTGTCGATATTCGAGCACCTTGCGCGTCTGCATTTCCGAGATGTCGCCACCCGCGCAAAACGTATTGCCCGCGCCGGTCAGTACGATCGCACGGCACGCTTCCTCGTGATGCATCAGGCGATAAAGCCGCGCGTACAACGTCTCGCGCATCTTTAGCGAAAACGCGTTTCGCCGTTGGGGATAGTTCAATGTGACGATCGCGATTGCACCGTCTTGCCGGACCTGTACGATCTCTGCCGCATCGTTGCTGGTCTCTTCGCTCATCTGTCCGTCTCCTGTCGATCGGGGTTAGCGCTTTAGCGCTTACTCCGATCCCATGCAAAGCTGTTGACAGTGACCCTGGCGGGCGGCGTGTCTTACAGCGTGTCTTTACAGGGTTTCCTGCGTCCCGAGAATCACCGTGGCCTGGCTCGAGAGCACACCGCCGTTACCGTGCGCGATCGCCAGCTTCGCACCGGGTATCTGGCGCTCACCAGCGCGGCCCGTCAATTGCCGCATCGATTCTTCCATCAGGAACAGCCCATACATGCCGGGGTGAACGCACGACAAACCCCCGCCGTTCGTATTGACCGCGAGCCGGCCGCCCGGCGCGATGCCGCCGTCTGAAACGAAGCGGCCGCCTTCGCCTTTAGGGCAAAAGCCGAGGTCTTCGAGAAACAGGATGGTGTTGATCGTGAAGGCGTCGTACAGCATCGCGACATCGATATCGTTCGCCTTCACGCCCGCCATTTGATACGCACGCCTGCCCGATTCCGCTGCGGCAGTCACCGTGAGATCCGGCATGCTCGCGATTTCGCGGTGCGAAGTGGCCGAAGCCGCGCCGAGCAGATACACCGGCTTGTCGGTGAGATCACGCGCTCGACCGGCGCGCACCATGACGATCGCTGCCGCGCCATCCGTCACGAGGCAGCAATCGCGCACGGAAAGCGGATCCGACACGAGGCGCGCGCCCATCACGTCGTCGATCGATATGGGCGTGCGCATATACGCATCCGGATTCAGTTGCGCCCACTTGCGGGCGGCGACGGCCACCTCGGCCAGATGCTCACGCTTCGTGCCGTACTGATGCATATGACGCGCCGCCGCAAGCGCATACGACGACACCGGATTCATCGGCTTATACGGGCTCTCCCACGGCGAAGGACGCGACGACTGCACGAGCTTGCCCGCCGCGCTGCGCTGATTGCTCCCATATGCAATCAAGGCAACATCGATCTGTCCCGTACACAACGCCATGGCCGCCGTGTGCGCGTAGATTTCGAACGCCGATCCGCCGCTTCGGTTGTTGTCGGTGAACTTCGGGTTAATACCGAGGTATTCGGCAAACGTGAGACCCGACAGCATGTCGTCCGGCGTGCACACGAAAAGGCCGTCTACATCGCCAGGCGTAAGTCCCACCTGGGCGAGCGCGTCAACGGACGCACGCGCAGCAAGGTCCAGCGACGACAAGCCAGGTGCTTCCCCCATCCCATAGGTGGCGCCTGCCACCAGTGCGGTACGCCCGCGCAAGTTGAATTCCATTCGATCTACCTTTCATCGGTGTGACCGGCTTTTGACGGCCGGCTGCGGGTTAGCTGGCGTCAGGCCGGTTCGAACACAAGCAATGCCGCATCCCCTCGGTACACGATCTTCGCCTGCACCGGCATGCCGATGCGCACGGCCTCCGGCTCGATGCCCTCCACACAACTCAGCATGCGCACACCTTCTTCCAGATCGATCACTGCGACGTTGTAGCTGGGCGTGGGCGATTTCTGGCGCACCACGGTAGTGGAATAAACCGTCCCCTTCCCGCAGGCTTCGACCCACTCCAGATCGCGCATCCCGGTAACCGGCTCAGCCACCCGCGGGTAGAAGACATAGCGGCCGCTGCCGCGGCTGCGCTGGATCATCAAGCGGCCCTCGGCCAGGAATTTCTGATAATCGACTTCAGGACAAAGAGAGTCCATTCCCCGCTCCTCCAAATCGTTTTGCCATGGGCTCGCGCCGAATCGAGCCGTTCTGTCGGGCCAAAATGGAACAAATAACCGAACACTGTTCCAAATCTTAAACGTACTGGGAGCGCGCTGTCAACGGCGGGAAAGCCCTGCCGTGCCCCGCCGCGCAAGGCTGAAACTACATCCCGACCAAATTCCCGACGCACCTCGGACAAACCCGCGGGAGCCGGTTTCAGCGCTTGACGATCACCCGGCCCTTCGTTTAATTTATCGAACATCGTTCATAAACGTGAAGACTTCGAATGTGATCAGGAAGTGGTCGGCGGGGGCGACGTATCCCCACTCCGGAGACGAATCCGGGGGGCCGGCCCGAAAAAACCGTTAGCAAGAGAGCTCGAAGTGACATACGAACTAACAGACGACCAGCTTCAGATCCGCGACCTCATCCGTCGCGTCGCACGGGAGCGCGTGGCGCCGCGGGCCGACGAGATCGACCGTACGGCCGGGTATCCGCACGACATGTACGCACTGCTCAAGGAACTCGGCCTCTTCACGTTGCCGTTTCCTGAAGCGTATGGCGGCGCCGGCAGCGTGATGTCGGCCTGCATCGCCGTCGAGGAATTCGGGCGGGTTTGCTACAACACGGGCTATCTGCTGGTCGTGCAATGGACACCGTTCGGAGCCATTCTTGAAGGCGGCACGGAAGAGCAGAAGGCTCGCCTGCTGCCGGGTCTCGCCTCCGGTGAATTGCGCGGTGCGCTGTCCATTACCGAGGCTCAAAGCGGCTCCGACGTTTCGGGCATTCGCACGACAGCGCGCCGCAAGAACGGCGGCTATGTGCTCAACGGCTCAAAGATCTGGTGCACGAATTCGCATATCGCCGACTTCATTCTCGTCGCCGCCAGGACGCTCGACGAGGAAGGACAGGCGCTGGGGATCAATCTTTTCATCGTCGATCGCCACACGCCGGGCCTGACGATCGGCAACGAAGAAGACAAGATGGGCGCGCGCGGCGTGGCGTCGTGCCCCCTTTATTTCGACGATGCCTTCATCCGCGCGGAAGACCGTCTCGGGCCGGAAGGCGGCCAGGGGTTCAAGGTGGCAATGGAGGCGCTCAACACGAGCCGTCCCATCGTGGCCGCGCGCGCGGTTGGCATCGCGCAGGGCGCGATCGATCACACCGTCAAATTCATTCAGGACCGCGTTGCATTCGGCCAGAGCATCAGCAACTTTCAGGGTGTGCGCTGGATGATCGCTGACATGGTCACCCAGACCGAGGCCGCGCGCCAACTCGTCTATCGCACGGCGTCGCTCGTCGATGCGGGCGTTAGCGGCCGCGAGCTCGCCCCAATGGCGGCGATGGCGAAGATGTTCGCGTCGGATGTCGCCATGAAGGTCGCGACCGATGCCGTGCAGCTATTCGGCGCCGCAGGCATCTCCAACGAGTACCCGATCAACCGTTATTTCCGCGACGCGAAGGTGGTGCAGATCATCGAAGGCACCAACCAGATCCAACGCAACATCGTCGCGGACAGCGTGCTAGGCCGCATCAAGAAGAACTGACAACGACAGCTCAGCTAACAGCCGAGCCGACAACGACAGAGGACAGGCAATGGAAGAAATCGAAACGGTTGGTCTGGGAATTCACTGGGAGGACCTGCCCGTTGGACGCAAGTTCAAGACCGTGGGCCGCACGGTGACCGAAACGGATGTCGTGAATTTTGTTTCGGTGACCGGCATGCTGGAAGTTCTGTTCACCAACACCGAGTTTCTTCGCGAGCAGTCGGCCATCAAGGGGCGCGTCGCGCCGGGCGCGCTGGTCTTCACGCTGATGGAAGGGCTGCTCACGCAGGCCACCATGCAGGGCGTCGGCTTCGCGTTCCTCAACATGGAACTCGACATCAAAGGCCCGACCTATGTGGGCGACACGATTCACGTGGAATGCGAGGTGATCGAATGCAGGCCTAGCAAGGGACGCCCCGGACTTGGGCTGGTGCGCACCCGTAACCGCGTGATCAAGCAGGACGGCACGGAAGTGATGGTGTACACGCCGCTCAGGCTCGTTAAAGGCAAGGAGTACAAGGCCTGAGCATGGACAATCCCCAACAACCCCTCGAACCGGCGACCGGCCCGTTAGCCGGTGTCCGCGTGATCGACCTGACCATCAACGTGCTCGGTCCGGTCGCCACGCAGCTACTCGGCGACATGGGCGCGGACGTCATCAAGATCGAACCGCCCGAAGGCGACCAGAACCGCAAGAATGGCCCTGGCCGCAATCCCGACATGGCAGTGTTCTATACGATCATGAACCGCAACAAGCGCAGCGTGATCCTGAACCTGAAGCAGGCCGAATGCCGCGAAGCGCTGCTCAAGCTCGTCGAGACCGCCGACGTCATCGTGCACAGCATGCGCCCGAGTGCCGCCGAGCGCCTCGGCATCGACTATGAAACCGTGCGGGCGCGCAACCCACGCATCGTGTACGCGTCGGGTGCCGGCTATCGAATCGACGGACCCTACAAGGACCGCCCCGCTTTCGACGACGTGATTCAGGGCGAAACCGGCATTGCCGCGATGAACCGCGACGCGGACGGCTCGCCGCGGTACTTCCCCACCGTGATCGTCGACAAGTTCTGCGGCTACGTGCTGGCGTCGTCGATCGGCATGGCGCTCTATCACCGCGAGCGGACCGGTGTCGGCCAGCTCGTCCATGTGCCGATGTTCGAAACGATGCTGCAATTCAATCTGTTCGAGCATCTTTGGGAAGGTGCGCTGGGCTCCAATGACGGAACCGGCCTGGGCTATCCGCGCATGTTCTCGCCGCACCGCCGGCCCTACGCGACAAAAGACGGGCATATCTGCCTGCTCGCCGTGAATAACGAGCAATGGCGCCGCGTGCTGTGCGCAATCGATGCAGCGCATCTGCTCGACGACCCGCGCTTCCGCCACATGGCCGAGCGTATGCGCAACATCAGCGAGCTGTATCGCATCGTCGGCGACGCCATCCGCAACAAGACGACTGCGGAATGGAATGCGATCTTCGCCTCGGCGGACGTGCCGCACGGCCCCGTGCGCGACCTGAAAGACCTGATGCACGACGCGTACATCAAGGAGACCGGGTTCTTCCAGCGCTTCGAGCACCCGACCGAAGGCGACATGGTCATGACCTCGATACCGGTGCACTTCTCCGAGTCGCCCGGCAACGTTCGCTATCTGCCGCCGAATCTCGGCGAGCACAGCATCCAGGTTCTGGTCGAAGCGGGATATAGCGCGGACGAAGCGAGCGCGCTCCTCGCCCTGGCCACAGGAAGGGGCGAAGCCGTATCGGAAGCGCTGAGCAAGGATTAACTGGCGCGACAGCGCCTCGCACATCACGGAGGGAATCAATGAAGGGGCTCAAGGAGAAGGTCGTCGTCGTCACTGGCGCGGCAGGTGGGATCGGAACCGCCATCAGCAGACGATTCGGCGACGAAGGCTCGACCGTCGCGCTGTTCGACCTGAACGAAGAAGGCGCCGTGCGTGTCGCGGCGGAAATCGAGGCGGCGGGCGGCAAGGCCCAAGCCTACCGCGTCGACATCACGGATCACGAAGGTGTGCATGCCGCGGTGGCGAGAGTCGAGGAAGAACTGGGACCGATCGAGGTTCTCGTGAACAACGCCGGCTGGGACATGGGTGCGTTCTTCCTGCAAACCGAGAAACCGTTCTGGGACAAGGTGGTGGCGATCAATCTGTACGGACCGCTGAACATGCACCATGCCGTGCTGCGACGGATGGCCGAACGTGGCCGTGGCCGCGTCGTCAACATCTCGTCGGATGCGGGACGCGTGGGCTCCTCGATGGAAGCGGTGTACTCGTTCTGCAAAGGCGGCCTCATCGCCTTCACGAAGACGATGGCACGCGAAATGGCCCGCCAGATGATTCCCGTCAACGTCGTTTGCCCCGGCCCGACCGCGACCCCGCTTCTCGACAACCTCGCGCAGGGCGAGAAAGGCGAGCGCATCAAGGCGGCCCTCGTGAAGGCCGTGCCGTTCGGCCGCATGGGCGAACCTGGCGACATCCCGGGCGTGGTGGCGTTTCTCGCGAGTGACGACGCCGCGTTCATCAGCGGTCAGGTCATCAGCGTGTCGGGTGGTCTGACGATGGCTGGATAAACGGCAGCGCGAACGCAATCAACCAACAACATTGGAATACGACATGGAATTCAAGGACATCGGCTATCAGGAGGCGGACGGGGTCGCGACGATCACCATCAATCGCCCGAAGGTGTACAACGCATTCAGCGCCAACACCGTCGAGGAGCTCATCAAGGCCTTCGGCCTCGCGGGATGGAACAAGGATATCGGCGTCGTGGTGCTCACGGGCGCAGGCGACAAGGCGTTCTGCACGGGCGGCGACCAGTCCGGCGATGGCTACAACGGGCGCGGCACCGTCGGCCTGCCGATCGAGGAACTGCAAAGCATCATCCGCGACATTCCGAAGCCCGTGATCGCACGCGTGAACGGCTATGCAATCGGCGGCGGCAACGTGCTGGTGACGCTCTGCGATCTCGCCATCGCTGCCGAGACCGCGGTCTTCGGTCAGGTCGGCCCGAAGGTCGGGTCGGTCGATCCGGGCTTCGGCACCGCCTACCTCGCGCGCATCGTCGGCGAGAAGCGCGCGCGCGAAATCTGGTACCTGTGCCGCAAATACAGCGCGAAACAGGCGCTCGACTGGGGTCTCATCAACGCCGTCGTGCCTGCGGAACAACTCGACGCCGAAACGAAGAAGTGGTGCGACGAGATTCTGCAGATGAGCCCCACCGCTATTGCGCTCGCAAAGCGCTCGTTCAATATCGATACCGAGAACATCCGCGGCATCGGCGCGTTCGCGATGCAGGCGCTTGCGATGTACTACGACACCGACGAATCGAAGGAAGGCGGCAATGCGTTCCGCGAAAAGCGCAAGCCTGAGTTTCGCAAGTACGTGAAGTGACCGGCGGAAATGCCGGCGGGGCGACGCTCAGCTTCGGCGTCGCCCTTTTCGCATACGCGCGCCGAAGTTCAGTATTTGCGGAAGTTCACGCCGACACGCGTGCCCAGGCCCGGCAGCCGGTTGACCGGGCGATCGCCGTGCTCCGGTGCTGCCTCTCCCCACGCAAACCAGACGTCCGGTTCGCGTGTGTCGCCAACGCGGCGCCACCGGCCGTCCACTTGCGGGTTCTTTAGCGTGCCGAGGCCGACCAGGCGCCCCTTCGGATCGGGCATGAACTCCCACTTTTCGCCGAACGCTGAGTAACGGATGCCTTCCTGCCAATACCCATTCGCGCCGAAATCGATGGTGCCCGTCACGTCATAGGTAAAGCGCACCTCGCCCTTCTCGTTGCCGAGAATCGCGAAGCCGAACATGTCGTTACCGAGCGTGAAGTGCCCGAAGTCGATGCTGCCGTCCTTATAACGCGTCGCCCACGTGTACCAGACGAGTTCCAGCTTCTCCTGCACCAGCGCATCTTTCGTCTTGTAGATCTCGCCGCCCTCGTACATATGGATCGGATCGAAGCCGATCATGCCGCGTACCTTCTTTCCGAGTATCGTCCCTTCCATCTCGAAGATGTTCGCGACGTAGTACATGCCCGCGTCGCGGCCCGGCAGATACCAGTGCATGCCGGGCTTGACGAGCTTGCCTTTGATATCCATGCCGTTCTCTTCGTACCAGCTGCAATCCTCGGGCGTCCAGGTGACGTGAAAGCGATTGCCGGGCGCCTGCGGGTGGCTTCGCCAGTGGATGCGCTCCTCTTCGAGCGTTCTTGCGAATCCATCGTTCGGCACCGATTCCTTGCCTACCGGATGCATATGCATGCCGTCGTCGTGGCCGAGCGTCGTGCACAGGTAGAAACGCCGCCGCGTGTCCTTCGCGTCGGTCCGCAGGCCAGCGGGAATCCGCCGCATCGGGCAATAGATCTCGCCATCCTCGTCGCGCAGCGTTCCCCACAGGTAGAGCGCTTCGGGCGGCATGCCGAAGTAGGCGCGGTTGGACAGCATGTCCTCGATGGTGGGCTCGAAGGCGCTGACAAGAGGCTGCCAGCCAAAGTCGCCGCGGCGCGGCATGGATAGTTTGGTGTCGCTCATGGTCGTTACACCCGTCACGATGGTGAAGTGGTTGGAGCGGCTCACTATAGGTATCCTCGCGCGTGGCCGAAAACCGATCGATCCGCCCGTCTGGCCACGAGCACGCCCGGCGCGCGATCAGCACAGGGGCACAGGAGCTAACGTATTGATTTACCGGCTTTCTCTGCGGTCCGGAAACGCGCGCTGCCTGCGCGCACGAAAACTTCGTTACACGTAACGATCATGTGCGATATATTGAACGACGTTCGCATTTAATACTGATCCCGGACATGCCAAAGTCGTCTGCCGAACGCGTCGCCGCTTATCGCACCCGCAAGAAGGCCGAAGGCATGGTGAGCCTGACACTGGTCGTCCCGGCAGCCGACGTCGCCCTCTTCAGCCAGTTCGCCGCGCAACGCCGCGAAAAGCTGCGCGACAACATGCATCCTGGCCAAGCCCCGCGCCAGCAGTGGCTCTCGATGCTGGCCGCGATGACGCCTGCGCTGCCCCAAACTGCCGAGTCGCGCCGCAAGCGCAATGCGATCGGCGCACCGATCACGCGCGCGCAGACGCTCTTCATGGCGCTGCTGAAACACATCATCGATCTGGGATGGCCGGCAGGACTACCGCTCGGCTCCGAGCAGGAATTGATGAAGGTCCATGGAGTAAGTCGCGCTGCGTTGCGCGGAGCGATCCGCTTGCTCGAGCACCACTCCATCGTGAGGGTGCAGCGCGGCACCGCAGGCGGCGTGATCGTCGCCCAGCCGGACCTGAGCGCGACGATGCAGGCAGTCAGCGTCTATCTGGAGTATGCGGGCATCGCGCCGCGCGATATCCTCGCGACGCGCCGCACGCTCGAACTGGCCGTCCTGAATCTCGTCATCGAACGGCTCGACCATGAAGGTGAGCGACGCGTGCACGACCAGGTTCAGGCCGAGGCGCCACTCGACGGTCGTGCCGGCGCCGATGAGTTGCTGCGATTTCATTTCCTGCTCGCTGAACTTTGCGGCGATCCCGCACTGTGTCTCTTCGACGGCATCGTCCTGCAACTGGCCGATGCGCATTCCACGTTTCATCGGCGCAGCCGAACGGACCGCGACCGCGTCGTGGCGAGGATCAAGGAATACCATCGCGAGATCGCGCGCGCGATCATTGCCCGCGATAAAGAGCAGGCTCGCAGGCAAATGGCCGACTACATCGCGGGTATCAGGACGTGGCTGGAGTAGCGGCAGCGCTGCGCTTGCCTGTCCGCCTCAACGGTCACCGGTCTCCACGCAGGCAACGTTCTCTTCGGTATCGGGTGACGAATGCCGAGCAGATCGGTGATTCGCGTCCTGAACATCTGGGGGCGCACCATGTCCTTCCCTCCTGCAGGTCAGCGAAACGAGATCGTGTGGCCGCCATCCACCGCGATCGTCTGGCCGTTAATATAGCCGCCCGAACGCGATGCGAGCATCACGGCTAGCCCAGCGATCTCGTCGACCTCACCGAAGCGCTGTTATGGATTGCGACCACGGTACCATTCGACCATCGCCTCGTCCTCCCATTGCGATCGCGCCATCTCGGTCTTGAAGGTGCCAGGCGCGATGCAATTGGCGGTGACGCCCTTTGCGGCGAATTCCATCGCGAGGTTTCTCACGAGTTGCATGTCGGCGGCTTTGGTGAGCCCGTAGGTTCCCGTCACGGCATCGCCGAACAGGCCAACCACGGATGCCACCGAAATAAACCGCCCAAAGCCACGCTCGATCATGCCGGGCACAGTCATCTGCGCGAGCCAGATATTGCTCTGGACGTTGACCTCCATGAACTTGTTGAACGTTTCGTCTTGCAGATCGAGTGCCGAGCCTATCCATGGGTGAATCGCGGCATTGGCCATCACGATGTCGCCCCTGCCCCACTCGCCGTTCGCCGCAGCCACGAGACCTTGCAATTCCGCTTTTCGGCCGATGTTGCAGGCAAACGGCAAGGCCACCCGAGTTCCGACCTTTTCGTTGATGCCTTGCGCGGCAGTTTCGCAGGCGTCGGCGTTACGGCCGAAAACGACGACTTTGGCGCCATGTTCCGCCATGCCGAGCGCACTGGCATAGCCAATGCCGCGACTCGATCCGGTGACGATTGCGACCTTGTCCGTGAGGTCAAAAAGCGATGAGGGCGTACGTACTCCACAAAAATGGAGGCTTGTCGATGAAAGCCCTCGCGTCGCGCGCTTCGCTCAGGCAAGCGATTATTTCCCCACCTGCCACGCCATGCCGCCGCTTTGCTTTCTTTGCGCCAATGCCGCCTTCTCGATCCGCAACGCCTCTTCCAGCGAAGCTAGCGCACCCTGATCGATCACCCGCTTGACCGTCGCGACGAGCTCGGGTCGGCGGCTCGCAATCGTCTTCGCTAGTGATGCTGCCCGCTCCATCAGTTGCTCGTGGCTGACCACCTCGTTCACGAGGCCGATGCGCAACGCCGTGGCCGCGTCAATCGGATCGCTCGTCAAGCTGAACTGCTTCGCCCACCGCGGACCCACGATATACGGCAACCTCGCGGTCATGCCGCCCCCCGCGAGCGCGCCGATTTTCGTGTGCGTGTCGGCAAAGCGCGCACGCTCGGACGCAATGATGAAATCGCACCCCATTGCAAGTTCCAGTCCGCCTGTAACGGCAGCGCCGTTGACCGCCGCGATTACCGGCTTGGTGATGCGCGGCCACATATCGATCATGTCCGCGACCCGCATGCGCGGCGCATCGGGCGCGGAAAAATCATTCAGGTCGAGCCCAGCACAAAAGGCCGGATCGGCGCCCGTCACGATAAGGACGCGCAGGCTTTGGTCCGCTTCGAAACGATGCAATGCGTCGACCAGCGCTTCGGTCAATGCGAGGTTCAGTGCGTTGCGGGCCGCGGGCCGGTTCAGTGTCAACGTGAGAACCGTTCCGTCACTCTGCACGCCGAGCAGATCGGTTGCTTTCGCGTTCATGGCAATGCCTCGAAAGGGTTCACGCCGCCGCGACCAATGCCTCGTGCTGAATCTGGCGTGCGTAGCGATTCAGGTGGTAGTCCGTGTTGCCGAACAATGCGTCGAGCACCAGATGACGGCGATAGTGATGGCCCACCTTGTATTCATCCGTGATGCCGTAGCCACCGTGCAACTGGATACCCTGTTGCGTGACGAACTTCGCGCCACGAGTGGTCTGTGCCTTGCAGCCCGAGATTTCGACGCTCCGGTTCTCCCTGTCCTCGCTGATAGAGAGCAACGCACGGTGCAGGGTTGCGCGCGCCTGCATCGCTTCGATCGCCATGTCGGCCATCCGGTGTTGCAGCGCCTGGAAGCTGCCAATCGCCACCCCGAACTGCTTGCGCGTTTTCAAGTACTCCGCCGCGAGCTCGATAGCGTCTTCCATATCGCCCACCAGTTCGGCACAGATCGCAACGACCGCTTCGTCAACGGCGGCCTGCAGTCCTTCGAACGCTCGCCCAGCCTCACCCAGAACATTCGATTCCGCGACGATCACACCATCGAGCAGCAAGTCGGCAGATGGCGTGCCGTCGAGCAACGCGCAAGTCTTCAGCGTCACGCCTGCCTGCTTCGGATCGACGACGAAAACCCCGATGCCGTCCGTGGCATCGGCTGCACCCGCCGCGCGCGCGACAACAAGCAGACGGTCTGCAACGGGCGCTCCAACCACGAGCGTCTTATAGCCGTCCAGCCGCCAAGACCCGTCCTCTGTCTTCTTCGCGGCGGCCGTCACGTAATGCACCTGACCCCGCGCTTCACGTTCACTGTGCGCGACTGCGTAGACAGTCTCGCCTGAAACGATCTCGCCAAGTATCGCCTCGCGCTGCCCGTCTCGCCCGCAGCGCGTGACAAGCGACGCAGGAAACACACTACACATCACGTATGGTTCCAGCACCAGCGCGCGCCCGATCTGCTCGGCCACGATGGCGCTTTCGACTGACGAGAAACCGAGCCCGCCCAATTCATCCGGCACCGCGACACCGAGCCAACCCATTTCGCCGAACGTACGCCACGTCTCGCGCGAAAATCCGCCTCCTTGCGAAGCAAGATTGCGACGATGTTCGAACGTATAACTCTTTTGCAAGAAGCGTTGCGCGCTTTCCTGCAACATCCGCTGTTCGTCGCTCAACTCGAAGTCCATGCTGCACCCTCTTTATGCCGGCAATTGATGCGATCCCACGTCTCGGGGATCGAAGACCGTCGTGACTCGATACGGCGTCAAAGATCGAACAGTGCTTTGGCGATGATGTTTCGCTGAATTTCGGCCGTCCCGCCATAGATCGAGCAAGCCCGTCGATAGAAGACCTCTGCCGCCAGGCCTGGCGCGTATTCAGGTCCGATGAACCGGGCGTCGCGCAGCTCTCGCTCTTCATTCGGATCGGGATAGAACACGGCGCCGTAATCGCCGATCACCTCAAGCAGCATCTCCGTGAGCTTCTGATGGAGTTCAGATCCGCGCACTTTGAGCATGGATCCGATCGCCATACCGCCGCTGCGCTCGTCTATCCCTTGATGCAGGATTTTCTGCACCGCCATGTCGATAGCGCGAACCTCCAATTCGTGCTGCGCGAAACGTGCCGCAAACGTCGGATCCTGGATCAATGGCTTGCCGGCCATCCGTTCGCGCGAGGCGTAGTGCCGGATCTTGCGCAGATAGCGCTTGAGGGCAGGCGCTTCAGCGCCAAGAAACGCCCGCTCGTTAAACAGCAGAAACTTGGTGTATCCCCACCCCTTGTTGACCTCGCCGATAAGGTTTTCAGCGGGCACACGCACGTTGTCGTAGAAGACTTCCGCCAGGTGATGGCAGCCATCGAGCGACGCGATCGGCCGTACGGTAACGCCCGGCGACGACATGTCGAGCAGCAGGAAGGAAATGCCCTTTTGTGGCTTCGCTTCGCTATCCGTGCGGACCAGCACGAAATTCCATTGACCGTAGGCGCCGAAGCTGGTCCAGATCTTCTGTCCATTGACGATGTAGTGGTCTCCATCGCGAACCGCCGTCGTACGTAGCGATGCAAGATCGGAACCCGAGCCCGGCTCTGAAAAACCCTGTACCCAGAACACTTCACCACGCTGAATAGGAGGAAGAAAGCGGCGCTTCTGCTCTTCGTTGCCGAACTCGCAAATCACGGGTCCGACGAGCGACACGCCCGCCTGATTCTGTATCGGTGCGCCTGCCAGATAGCATTCTTCCTCGAAGATGTAACGCTGCATCGCGGTCCACCCCGTGCCGCCGTCAGCAACCGGCCAATGCGGCACCGACCAGCCGTGCGTTTCGTGCAAGATGCGAGTCCAGCGCTGTGAATCGTCGTCACCTGCCAGAAAGCCCTGCTGCCCGCGAAAGGCCAGGTCGGCCGGCAAATGCTCGTTGAGGAACGCACGAACTTCTTTGCGGAATGCGATGTCCGCGGGATCTACGCGAAAATCCATGGTTTAGCTTCCAGCGTTTTCAGTACGTTGAACTCGATCTGCGCCCGCTGCTGCGCCAGCGTTGCCGACCAATGTGCGCGGCGTGGGCGGCACGCAATAAAGCTCGTCCACGACACCGCGCCGTCGCTCGAGCACATTGCGTTGGCTGATTGCGCTCTTTGCACTCAATTCGCCGTTATCGAGCGTCGGCTGCTCGCTTTCGAGCACGATGCGCGCAATGCGCGTAGAGCTGCCGCCAGGACGCGCGGCGAGCTGGTCGAGTCCGGTCTGGAAGAACGCGCGCACGCCGCGGCTGTTGATGATCTGGTCGGCGCCCGGCATCGGATCGTGAAGGTCGTCGCAAAGCGCACGGCACGCTTCGATGTCAGGGAAGACGAGCGCGCTCAGGTAGTCGCGGTCGTGCCCGGCAATCACGATATCCCGCGCATACGGGCCCAACACGTTCAGCGCGTACAGTCGCAACTCGGCGACGTTGACCCAGGTGCCCGAGGACAGCTTGAAATTTTCCGCAATGCGTCCGTCGAAGCGCAGTCCCAGTTCGAGGCGCTGCGGGTCGATGAACGTTGCTGCGTCACCGGAGCGGAAATAGCCTTCCTCGTCGAACGCGGCGGCGGTGCGCTCGGGATCTTTCCAATAGCCGGGCGTCACACAGTCGCCGAGGAAACGGATTTCCAGCTTTGCGCCGACCGGCGCCACCTTCACTTTGACGCCGGGCACGGGCAACCCCGCAATCGCTTCGCGTCGCGGATCCCAGGCCGCCGATAGCGGCGTTGGGCCTGCTTCCGTGCTGCCGATGCCCGACATGATGAGCACACGCTGGCCGATGGTACGCACCGCGAGCTCGTCGAGTTGAGCCCAGATGTATTTCGGCAGACTTGCGCCGCCGTAGTAGATGAGCGCGAGTTTGCTAAAGAATTTCTCGCGCAGTGCCTTGTCCGCCTGCAGATGCGGAATGAGCGAGGCCAACCCTTGCGGCGTATTGAGGTAGACCGCCGGCGCGATTTCACGCAATGCCTGCACCGTCGGGCCAATTTCCTCCGGCGTTGGCTTGCCTGGGTCCAGGTAGTAAGTCCCCCCGCCGTACAGCACCATGCCGAAGTTATGCGTGCCGCCAAAAGTGTGATGCCAAGGCAGCCAGTCGACGAGATCCGATGGCCCGTCCTGAAGAAACGCGAACACCTGGGCGACTTGCTGTCGATTGCTGCACAACATGCGCTGCGGGTAGATCACGCCTTTCGGTGCGCCTGTCGTTCCCGAAGTAAACATGATCTTGCCCACCGTATCCGGGCCGACTGCCTTGAACGCCTTGTCGACGTCGGCTGTAACCGGCGTCTTCAGCCACTGCGCGACGCGCGAACCGCCACGACCCTCCGGCAACGGACCGACGACGACACATTCCACGTCGCCGAACACCTCACGCAATGCACGGCCATACTGCGCGCCGTCCTCCGCGAAGACGAGGCCGGGCGTGCATACCGCCGCGAGTTGCCTGAGCTTCGAAAAGTCCTGCGATAACAGCGAATACGCGGGCGCCACCGGGATATAGGGAATCCCGACGTGCAATGCGGCGAGCGCGAAGAGCGCGTGTTCAAAGCTTCGATCGGAAAGAATCATCAACGGACGAGACGGCGACAATCCTCGATCGAGCAGCGCCTGCCCCAGCGCACGCGCACCGTCGAACGCCTGGCGGTAGGTCAGAGACTCCCATGACTTGCCGTCCGGCGTCCGCCGCGCGAGCAACGCGCGCTCGGGCGTGACGCTCGCCCAGTGTTCGAGCCGCTCCGTCAAGCGGACGGGATACGCCTGGAGCGGTTCCTGCAGTTCATACACCACGCTTCCGTCTGGCCTTCGCTCGACGATGGCATCCATGCTGCCGACGCGAATCGGGCGAAACGGCACATCCATCAGGGCATCGTGCGAAGCCGTACCTGCATCCATCTGAGTCGTCCTGTTGTTATCTGGCAAGTCATGTCCCGCGAGCGCTCGCATCGCCTTCCGATACCTGGAAATGTTGCGGGCCAAGTTCAACCAATAATTGAACGTCGATCATCTAGTTGAACCAGAATAACGCGAAATCCCAGCCACGTCTATCCGTCGTCAACCACGAGGAAGGCCTGATAGCACACACGCAATCTGGCGCGAATGATGCGCGCAATGTCCGGCACGATCGCGGCCTTGCGCATCGCACAACAACGTGGACAGAAAACAAAAATTGCACTAATTTCTGAACGCCATTCTCATTGTTAAACACGACACCGGGATTGCTCGATGGCGATGTGCTGACACTTGCGCATGACGGCGAGACGCATCGATTGCTGGTCGTCTCGACACCGGGGCACGCAAGCAACCACGTGTGCCTGGTCCTTCTGGAAGACGGACTGCTATTCAGCGGCGATCACATTCTGAATGGCAGCACGACCATCATCGATCCTCCCGACGGCAACATGACGGCGTACCTTACGTCACTCGACCGGTTGAACGCGATTTGCACCGAACGTGAGATCGACTTTATTCTGCCCGCCCATGGGTACGTGCTGGACCGACCGCATGACCAGATCGCCCGCCTCAAGGGGCACACCGTCTCGCCCGGGAAGCAAAGATCGCCGGCGCGGTAAAGGCACTGCCGACCGGTTCGATCGACGACTGGCTGCGTCTTGCTTATACCGATGTTCCCGAAAGGCTCTGGCCAGCGGCATCCCGGTCGCTGCTGGCGCATCTCGAACGACTCGACGAACAAGGTCGTCCGACTTCGCAGGCATGATTGTGATCGTCATGCATCCATCGGCTGCCACGTCCGCTAAAACCGGGGGCACGGGCAGCCTTGTTCGACGGCCGTCTTGTTGCGGACTCAGCTCTCTTCTACAAGCGCGGCCAGCCGGCCATGAATGAGTGCGCGCGCCTCGGCGACCATCCGACTCACGAGTTCCGCGCAGGTGGGAATATCCTCGATAAGCCCGATTGCGAGGCCAGCCGGAAACGTTCCGTCTTCGGTGTCACCCGTCTCGTACACTCGCTTACCGCGCTCACCGCTCACCAGCGGCTTGAGATCCGCAAACGTCACCCCCTCTTTTTGCTCGAGTTCCAACACCTGCTCCGCTACCGAATTCCTGAAGATACGCGACGTGTTCTTCAGCGTGCGGAAGATCAACGCCGTATTGCGCTCGTCATGCTCTACGAGCCTGCGCTTGACGTTCTCGTGAATCGGCGCCTCCCGCGTCGCCATGAAGCGCGTACCCATATTGATCCCATCCGCGCCGAGCGCGAGCGCGGCGACCATGCCGCGCGCATCGGCAATGCCGCCTGACGCAAGCATCGGAATATGCAGTTTCGCGGCCGCGGCCGGCAACAGGATCAGATTGGGCACGTCGTCCTCGCCCGGATGTCCGGCGCACTCGAATCCGTCCACGCTCACGGCGTCGCAGCCCAACGCCTCCGCTTTCAGCGCGTGACGCACCGACGTGCACTTGTGGATGACCTTGATTCCCGCAGCCTTGAATGCGGGCATATATGGCTCGGGATTGCGGCCCGCCGTCTCGACGATCTTCACACCGTTCTCCACGACCGCTTGCACGTACTCGTCGTACGGCACTGGCTTGATCGTCGGCAGAATGGTCAGGTTGACGGCGAACGGCTGATCCGTCATTGAGCGAACCCGAGCGATCTCGTTGCGCAGCGCCTCGGGCGTGGGCTGCGTGAGAGCGGTGATGGTGCCGAGCGCACCGGCGTTCGAGACGGCAGCGGCAAGTTCAGCGCGACCCACCCACATCATGCCCCCTTGAACAATGGGGTATCGAATCCCAAGCAGCTCTGTAATGCGCGTTTTCATGTGCTGATCCCTGTGTAAGTGCAACCTGATTTTTCGACCCGCAATGGTCGAACGTCGCGTGTCAGATTCGCCGGTCGTTTGTATTTACGAACACTGTGCAATTATATACACTTCCTCCACATCACCGACAGTCGTGTGCCGCACTCGCGGACGCCGATGCGATTGCACGAGGCATGAATGATCAGGAGAGTTGATGAACAAGCGAGACAATCAGATTGGCGCTGCGGAAGCGTCGATTCGCCCCACGCGGGACGAGGCGGAACAAGCCGTTCGCACGCTGATCCGATGGGCCGGTGACGATCCCGAAAGGGAAGGTCTCATTCAAACACCTGCACGGGTGGCGCGCGCATACCGCGAGTTCTTCTCGGGCTATGACTCCGATCCGATGCAGATTCTCGCCACCACGTTTTCCGAAGTGGATGGCTACGACGAGATGGTGGTGCTAAAGGACATCCGTTTCGAGAGCTACTGCGAACACCATATGGTGCCCATCATCGGACGTGCGCACGTTGCCTATTTGCCCGAGCATCGCGTGGTCGGCATCTCCAAACTCGCGCGCCTCGTCGATGTCTATGCCAAGCGCCTACAGATTCAGGAGAAGATGACCGTTCAGATCGCCGATGCGCTGAACACCGTGCTGCAGCCGAAGGGAGTCGCTGTCATTCTCGAAGCCGCGCATCAGTGCATGAGTACGCGAGGCGTGCACAAGCCCGGCGCATCGCTGGTGACGAGTCGAATGCTGGGCGCATTCCGTGACGATCCTTCCACCCGCCGCGAGTTTCTGTCGATTGTCGGTCACAGCACGATTGCGCCATTACCCAATAGCTGAAAGCCAACGTCGGCTTCCTGCCGACGTTGGCTTTCATGGCAAATCGATGCTGGTATCCGTGGTGGCAAGCGTCGTTGCAGGCTTGCGTCTGGCCTTAAACCTCGCTGGGTTGGCGCGTCTTTAAAGGCCGTTCGTAAGAGACGTCTTCACGATTTCGTTCACTGACGCCATTGCCCATCAGGATTTCGCGCCACGCAGAGGGCACTTCCGCCGGGGTCAGTTCGTTGATCGCTTCGGAGATGCAGACACGGGCGGCAATCGCCCATACGCCATCACGCTTTTCGAAGCGGTCGATATAGCGCCCCACCGCTAGCGTGTCTGGCTTGACGCGATTTTCTCCGAAGAAAAGCCAGTACGTCTCCCCGTGCGCCTCGTCGCCCTGCAATTCGACGCTGTGATTGAACACCATATGGTGGTGCGACAACTGATGCTCGGTATGGTACGCAAAGGCCCAGTCAACGAATTCCTCTGCATCTCCGACGAATGCGCCGTGGTCGTCGATTGCGTCCGGATGGTACGCCGACAGCGTCAACTTCCGGTCCATGCGATCGACCCCGCGGCAATAGCGGTGTACGCATTCGAGTATGTCCTGCTTATCCAACAGTGCTTCGACGCGTGCGCTCAGTTCTTCATTCATGGCTTCTACCGTTAGATAGTCATGGTGACAAAAAAGACGACCGCACCGATCACGGCGCCAATGAAGCAATAACCCTCGCCTGTCGACAAATCGGCTTCCTGCGCTCGCGCACGGCTCGCAATCGCACATCCGACGATGCCCGCCATTGCCGTCGCCCCGAGCACGGCAAACATCATCACGACGTCGAAGAGTGCGGACCGGCCTAGCTCTTCCATGCGCACATCGCGTTGCAGCAGCCAGACCGCCGCCGCGGAAATCGCCAGGAGAATGAGTGGGAGCCATACTCTACGCGCTTCCCGAGCGCTCTCGCGAGTCAGCGTTTTCATCGCGCCCGGCCCTCCGTCCGCAGTTTGCCCAAAGCACGAGGCGCCACCGCGCCCAACACGCGCGCCACCCAATTTGATTGCTTTGCGCGAGCCGATTCGTCCGACGACGGAGCACCCTTTTCAGCGCGCTGGCGACGATAGTCGTACGTATAGTCGGCAAGAGGACCACGTAAATCGCTGTCGAGAAAGTACATCGCATGTCTCCGATCAGGCTTATGCCTCTCGGGCGCTTGCATGGCGCCTCTTGATGGACATCCTAGGCCATGGAATATGGTTATGCAACACGTCGTTCAATTAACGGCGTCGGTGTTTTCACTACCCGACAAGGCACAGACCGACGCGCATGCGCGAGCGCCCGCTGCACACATGGACGTGTGTGCGAACGGGTCGGCAATCAATCGGGGAAAGGCAATTGCAGTGCTAAGCCGCGTTCTCGACGCAGCTTAGCGATTCGAAAATGACACGCAGACGAGTAATCAGGAGACCTGGAAGCCGCCGTCGACAGCGAGAAGCTGACCGGTGACGTAGTCCGATGCCGGCGACGCGAAAAACAACACTGCCCTGGCGATATCGGAGGCGACGCCGATGCGGCCCAGCGGCATGCGGCCAGGTTGGGTGATCGGCCCGTGGGCCTGATGAACCTTCGTCGATGCGGCCGCGCCCTCGGTTGCCACGCCGCCGGGCAGCACTGCGTTCACGCGAATTCCGTCTGCTGCGAATTCGAGCGCTGCCACCTTGGTGAGGTTGTTGACACCCGCCTTCGACGCGCCGTAGTCACCGTTGTCGAAAATCACCGGCTGCAGCGAAGCCACCGACGAAATATTGATAATGGAACCGCCGTTTTTGGCACCTTGCATTCGCTTGATCGCTTCTCGCATGCAGAGGAAGGTGCCGCGCAAGTTGATGCCGAGCACCTTGTCCCACTTTTCTGCCGACGTCTCGACGAATTGCGTCTTCGGATAGATACCCGCGTTGTTCACGAGAATGTCGAGGCGCCCAAGTTTGGCCTGCACCGTTTCGTACATCGCAAGAATCGACGATTCATCGCCGATGTCCACTTTGATCGCGATAGCCTTGCCAGACGCACTTTCGATTTGCCTGGCCGTCTGCTGCACCGCTTCCTCATTCAGGTCCGCCGCGACCACCGCCGCGCCGGCCGACGCCAGCAGCAAAGCCGTCTCGCGGCCGATGCCTGAGCCCGCCCCTGTTACCACCGCCACTTTCTGATCGAGATTGAAAAGACTCGCCACATTCGTGCTCATTGCTCCTCCTTTGGCTCGCCGCGCGAGCGGGTTGTTTTCTGAACGTCATTCGCAAAGATAAACACACCACCTTGGAGTGTCAAGATGAACGGGAAGCGGATGACGAAAGGAGCAGCATGGACGAAGCTGTCGAGCAGTGCGATTGCGCGTATCACCCCGCCGCCGGCGACGCGATATCGCGCATGATGTCGAGCATAGAACGGTGGTAGGGCTTGTGAGGTCTATCGGCCCACACCAGCGACACCTCAGTTTCGCCTGCAGCCGGAACGTCCTCGATGTCGACGAAGGCGACACCCTCCACGGGCAGGTATCGCGCCGAGTCCAGCATTAGACCGATGCCCAGTTCATGAGACACGAGGTTGAGCATCGTGTATGGATGGCGCGCTTGCTGGGTCACCCGCGGCGACAGCCCCGCCTCGCGGCGCGCTGTATCGAACGCAGCGAACAGCGGCTGCGACATCTGCTGAGGGAACATGATGAGCGGGTATCGCGCGAGATCCGCGATACGAATTGAAGGCTGCGCCGCCACGGGCCACTTCGCCGGAACCGCGGCCACCACACGCAGACGCTCGATGACCACGCTTTCCAAACCGGAGACGTCCGCCGAGCTGGTGACTACCACGCCCAGGTCGATGCTGCCGTTTTTCACGCTGGCGACGGTCAAAGCACTGCCGCGCTCGATCAACCGGACGTCAACGCCCGGCCATTGCTTGCGAAGCCCCTGAATGGCTAGCGGCATGATTCGCAGTGCACACATCGGCACGAACGCTACGCTCAGGCTCGCCAGTTCGTCGGCGGCTTGCCGCACGCGCCGCTCGGCCAGCTCCGCTTGCGCGATCAGTGGCTTCGCTTCCGCGAGCAACGCGGCTCCGGCGGCTGTGAGCGAAACGCCTCGCGGTGTACGTTCGAGCAGCTTGATACCAAGCTGCTCCTCCAGCCGCATGATCGACTGGCTGAGCGGCGGCTGCGCCATGCCCAGGCGCGCAGCCGCACGGCCAAAGTGCTGGGTCTCCGCAACCGCAACGAAGTGTCTGAGATGCCGCAATTCCATGACGTGATATGGCTTTGATATCGGGTGTCCCCAGCATATCGCCTTTGTCCCGTTGCGGTGCACTACGGACGAACCCTGGTCATATCGGGTCCGCACTATCTTGACGTCCCGCACCGTTCAACATACATTTTAGAATGTCGTTCTATAATACGAACAATGACCAAGGCGGCTCGGGTGAGTCGCATCCGCTATCAATAGCCGCGCCGCCGCAGTTAAACAGGAGACACAAGTGAAGAGCCTCGGAGAAAAACTTGCCTATGGTTTAAAGGTATTCGGCGAAATCATGGGTGAAGACAAGGCAGCGGGCTTACGTGCCGCAAGCGAGTCCACCGGCTTCGGATCCGACATTTCACGCCTTGCCATCAACTACGCGTTCGCGGATGTCTGGGGCGACGACAAACTCGAGCGCAAGCAGCGCAGCCTCGTCACGCTGGGCATTCTCATCGCCAGCCGGCAGACGCTCGAACTGAAGAACCACGTCCGCATTGCCGTGCGCAACGGTCTGAGCGCACGGGAACTCGAAGGGGTGCTGATTCAGGCGCTTCCGTATGCAGGCTTCCCGGCCGTCGCTTCCGCGACCACGGCCGTTCTGGAGACACTGCGGGAACTTGGCATCGACACCACGACCCGCACTTCGGAAGAACGCGGATTGCTGTGAGCCGACATCAGAGCGCCCCCGCGACCAAAGGAGACAATTTATGAGCACACCAGGCGTGGATATCGTGCCGACGATGCGCGAATTCAACGTTTCCAATGACCTGCTCGGCAATCACGCCGAGTTGCAAGAACGCTGGAACGAAGACGGCTACCTGTTCTTTCGCGACGTTCTCGATCACGAGCCGCTGGAGCGCATGCGCGGTCTGCTTGTTGATCACCTCGACAGCAACGGCTTCGTGGACCGCAACGACCGAGACGTGCGATGGACTGGCAAAGACCGCGAAAATTTCAGCTTTTTTCCCGTGAAGGCGATGAACGAGCAGCGTGCGGCACGCACCGTGATGGAAGACCCCGCGGTTCGTGCATTCTGTCAGCGGCTCTTCGGCGTACCGCTTTATTGGGTACCTTTCACCGAATACCGCACGTCGCCGCCCGCTATCGACAAAAGCCGCACACGGTTCGACTTCATTCATGAAGATGCGATCTACAGCGACCGCCTCGATTTCATCATCTGCTGGATTCCGCTCAGCGATATCGATGCGCAAGTCGGCGGACTGGCCGTCGCGGAAGGATTGCATAAGCTTGCGTGCCTGCACAGGAAGGACGGCGACAAGATCGTTCCTATCGATCTCGCGAGCGTGCCAGAAGACGCATGGCGCCGCACGAACTACCGCTTGGGCGACGTCCTGTTGATGAGCCGACGCACGCCGCACTCCGGTCTCAGCAATCATTCGGACCGTTTTCGTCTGTCACTCGACACGCGCATCCTGCCGCACGGCGGAAGTTTCCCGTTTGAGCCCCGGCTGCCCTATGTGGGCACGCTGACGTCGATCGCATCGGACCAGATCGTCGTGCGCGACGCGCATGGTGAACATGTGTTGCGACTCGACGACACGAGTTATCTGCGCGGCCTCCAGGGCAACCGCCTGCGCGGAGACGAAATTGCCGGGGTTTATCAGCCGGGATCCGAGGTGATCGTTGCACATGAAGGCGGCCTCGTTCAAACGCTGCGCCCGCAGCATTGATCGTCGTGTCAGGCGCAAAGACGAAGCTTCGTCTTTGCGCCTCGCGCCATTCGCCTTGCTCTCTGGCGTGGCAACTCTGAAGCATCGATCACTGGCATCCTTTGCTCGCGGTTTTGTGAACATCGTGCTAATATCGGAACGGTTGCTTGTGAACAACCAGGCCGCGAGCCTGCAATGGCTGTCACAGGGTTAGCGGCATCGCGCGCAAGCCGCCCAGGCGTGACACGCCTGGCCAACGTCTAACGTTCGACCTCGGGACAAGTCATGATCGATTCATCCGCCGCGGTACTCGTCATCGGCGCCACTGGCGCACAAGGAGGCGCCGCGGCTCGCCATCTTCTTGCGGCTGGACGCAAGGTACGGTTCCTGACACGAAATCCAGACTCGCCGGCTGCGCGGGCACTCGTCGAAATGGATGCGCAGGCGCTACGGGCAGATCTGGACGACCGCGACTTGCTCGCAAAAGCGATGGAGGACGTCGTTTCCGTCTTCTCCGTTCTCCTGCCTGATTTTGATCGCAGCGACAGGGAACGCCGCCAGGGTTTTGCGCTCGTCAACGCAGCGCGCAACGCGGAGGTCCCGCAGTTCGTTCACACCTCCGTGGCGCAGGCCGGCAATCATGAGACGTTTCCTGGCTGGAGCGAGAAACGTTGGAACCGAAAATACTGGACGGACAAATGGGAAGTGGAAGAGGCCGTTCGCGCCGCGGGTTTCGAATCGTGGACGGTCTTGCAACCGGCATTCATGATGGACAATCTCGCTGAACCGAAAGCGGGCGCGATGTTTCCGCACCTGCGCGAAGGCTTGTTGCTCAGCGCGTTGCTACCCGACGCACGACTCGACTGGATTGCCGCCGACGACGTGGGCGCGCTCGCGGCCAGCGCGCTAAACGATCCACAACGCTGGCACGGTGAGACCGTGCCGCTGGCGTCGGAAAGGCTCACGATGTCTGAAGTTGCGAATCGCCTCGGCAACGTTCTGGGCGCACAGATCAACGTTTTGCACGTGTCACCGGATGAAGCCCGGGCAAAGGGTCTCGCACCCGGATGGGTGAATGCACAAGAATGGATCAACGCGGTCGGGTACCGCGTCGATATCGATTCGCTTTCCAAACGTGGTGTCCAGCTCACCCCGATGGTGGACTGGATCGATGCGAATCGACAGCACATCGTACTCGCATAGCTGGTCGCTGGACCGCGTGTGCAAGCCTCAGGTAATGGAAAATCCGCAATGAATGATCGTGTCCCCTCATGGTTCGACCACGCCATGGCCCAGCCGCGTCGATCTCACTTCACCGAAGGCGGCGGGGTGACTGTCCATTATGTCTCGTGGAACGCCGCAGACACCGGTAAGCCGCCACTTGTCTTCGCACACGGTTTTCTCGGGCACACGCACTGGTGGGACTTCATTGCGCCCTTCTTCACCGATCGCTTTCGCGTCTTTGCTCTGGATTTCCGCGGCATGGGCGACAGCGCCTACAGGCAGGAATACAGCGCCGACGTTTTCGTGCGCGACCTCGTCGCTGTCGTGGATGCAATCGGCTCTGGACCGTGCGTCGCGGTGGGCCACAGTTTCGGCGGATCGCGTCTGCTCCAGGCGTGCGCGACCTTTCCCGATCGTCTCTCGCATGCGGTCGTGCTGGATTCGTATTTCATGCTACGCGGCGAAATCTTGCCTGCAGTGGAACGACGCCCGCCGCCCCGTCCCTATGCGGACTGGCATACTGCACTCAGTCGCTTTCGACTCATCCCGGAACAAGATTGCGAGCCGTGGCTGCTCGAGCATCTCGCGCGGACATCACTTCGTCAAACCGCCGACGGCTGGGTATGGCGCTTCGACCCGAAGTTGCGGAATCTCCAGCCGGTCGAAGGCGAAGAAGAGCTGCTGACCCGCATCGCGGTTCCCGTCAGCTACGTGCACGCCGAGTGCAGCAGCGTCGTCAGCGCCGATCGCGCGCGCCGCATCGTAGCTGCGATTCCCGGCGCGAAGGGTCCCATCACGATGCCACGCGCGGGCCATCACATGATGCTTGACCAGCCACTCGCGCTGGTGAGTCTCTTGCGAGCCTTGCTAGCATGAATTCCAATCTGCGCGAATCGAAAACTGCGCCGTGGTCGAGCGGTTTGCCTCTTGCGGCCCTGATTGCGCGCGCCGTCGCAAAGCACGGCGCGACGCCACTCCATTTTCATACCCAGGCCGGTGCCTACACTTGCACCACCGAGTCCCTGCTGCACGACGCGAAAGAGATTGGCAAGGCACTCACAGCCATCGGTCTGCGTCGAGGCGATGTGATCGCGATACAGCTTCCCACACAGCGCGAGACTGCGCTTCTGTATCTGGCTGCACTGGAGATCGGTGCGGTACTCGTGCCGATCGTACACATCTACGGTCCCGCCGAAGTCGGCTTCATCCTTCGACAATCCCGCGCCCGCGTTCTGTGCGTGCCCGATGTCTGGTCCCGAACCGACTACCTGGAACGTGTCGCCGCGCTCGGCGACACGCCCGACCTCGAGCGCGTGATCGTCGTTGGCGATCGGGCGCCCTCGAACGGCATCACGTTTGACGCGCTGCAACGACTCGCCGCGACAACGCATGAACAACGCCCTGCTGACCCGCCAACGTCGGAAGACATCTGCCTGCTGCTGTACACGTCGGGAACGGCGGCTTCGCCCAAAGGCGTGCAGCACTCTCATCGCACAGTAGGCGCAGAGTGGCAGATTCCGTTCATCGACGGGCCTGGGCCGTATCTCACGCCGTTCCCTGCTGGCCATATTGCAGGCTTCAATTTCCTGTTGCGTCCATTCATTACAGGCACCGAGATGGTGTTCATGGACCGATGGGACGCCTCGCTTGCCGCGCGACTGGTCGACGAGTATCGCGTGCGCCTCTCGGGTGGCACGCCGTTTCATCTCCAGGGGCTCCTCGAAGCCGCCCGCCGCGACGGGCGCAGCCTGGCGTCCCTCGCTTCTTACGGTCTGGGCGGCACGGGTGTCACGCCGGAGCACGTCGCCATGGCCGATCGGGCCGGATTCGCGGGAACCCGCGCGTACGGGCTGACCGAGCATTCGACAGTGAGTGTCGGCTGGGCCGATTCGCCTTTTGATATCCGGGCCTGCACGGACGGTCGCATTCAACCCGGCTCGCAGGTGCGCGTTGTCGACGAGTTGGACACCGACCTGCCTGCCGGACGCGACGGCGAGATTCTGATCAAAGGACCGGAGCTGTTCATCGGCTACACCGACCCGGCGCTCAATGCGGCCGCGTTCACTCACGACGGATGGTTCCGGACCGGCGATATCGGCCGTCTCGACGAAAACGGTTGCCTGACCATCACGGACCGAAAGAAGGACATCGTGATTCGCGGAGGAGAAAATATATCGTCGCTCGAAGTAGAGCGAGTACTTGCCACTCACCCGGCCGTGCGCGATGTCGCCGTCGTGGCGCAGCCAGACGCACGATATGGAGAAAGAGTCTGTGCGGTCGTCGTCTTGCACGAACGCACGTCGCTCGACCTGATCGCAGTCCAGACCCACTTTGCCGGCGCCGGGGTGGCGAAGCAAAAGACGCCCGAGCAACTTTGCATCGTTGCAGAGCTGCCGCGCACGCCTTCGGGAAAGGTGCGAAAAGGCGATCTGCGCAAGCAACTTTCCGCGTAGTAGCAAATCAGCTGGCGCTTATCGAGCGGAGCCGTCCCGGCGCGACTTGAAAAACCGATCTCGTTGCATTGACACCTGATCGGACGAAACGAGCCGATCGTAGATCGCACGCGCTGCGGCCATGCCGGCATCGAAATCGGGCGACTCGGCCGCGGCGGCGATGGCATCCAGACACTGCCTTTCTATTGCATCGCTACAGCTGAGGCGTGAGCGCGCTTCAGCGACAATGGAAACCGGATCGCCACCAGGCAATGGTAACCGGCGAATCAATGGCAACGATGTACCGCCTATCTTCTCACGCGCAAGCTCGAGCGCAAGGCGCGACATTTCATGCTCATCGCCATCGACGATCCGGTCAAATAACGCGGTGCCCCGGAAGGTTCCTGCGCGCACGATTTGAGCACCAAGAATGAATTCGATCGACTTCGCGAAGCCCAGCACACGCGGCAAGCGCTGCGTGCCGGACAAAGGGATCACGCCGAGCTTGTATTCGGGCAGACCGATCTGCGCATTGTCCGCGACCACACGGTAGTGGCACACCAACGCGGTTTCCAGACCACCGCCAATGGCAAACCCGTGGATAGCGGCTACAACCGGCTTGTCGCTCGCCTCGATCACCGGATGAACGTGCAGCGACAACGCTGGCGAAGCTGTGGCCGCGGAAGTGCCGAACTCGCGAATGTCACCTCCCGCGGAAAAGCCGCGTCCACTGCCATTGAGTACGATCGCGCGAACCCGCGCGTCGCGCCGGGCCGCTTCAAACGCGGCAACGAGTCCGCGACGGATGCCCAGACCTAATCCGTTGACTGGCGGATGGCTCATCGTGACGATAGCGATTTCGTCTTCTACACGATACTCGACGTCGGCGAAGCGATGCAGCTTGCAATGCGTCATCGGTTATCCGCCATGGCGTTCGACGATGGCGGGCACTGTACGCCTAACGGTTGTTAGCGAGCCAGCTCGGCATATCCGCCGGCCACGGATCGGCATACACCGCGTGCACACCCATCGCGCTCGTGTAGGCCAGATTCAGTATGTTGCAAAATGCGATGAAAGCCAGCACCCGAAGCGCCGTGCGCACCGCTGGATGGCACCCGACACGATCGACACCTCGCTCGATGGCCGTATATCCGTCTTCGTCGACGTTCAGCAGAAGGAAGGCCGACGCCACGAAAGCAGACGGAAACAGCAGGAACTCATAGACCGGAAACTGGTAGTAGTGACCGCCCCAGAAGGAGACACTCTGGAACGCGCCCGGCCACGCGTCGAAGCCCATGAAGCGGCTGGCCGCGATGTCGAGCAACCCCATTGTCATCCAGATGGCGGCAAAACCAGCGAGTGCGAGTCGTACGTTGCCCGCGCGGGGCCAACGCTTACGGACCGCGCGCATCGCCCACACCGCCACTACGGCGGTGCCTGTAAAGGTATAGAAGTAGCTTGGCGCGTCGATCAGGACAGGCTCAGCGATGCGAGCATGGGACGATTGCCAGAAGGGAATGAAGCGGCACCAGCAGCCGTAGTTCAGCGCATAGGCGTTATAGGTGAACATCGGGCGAAGAAAGTCCAGCCACGGATCAAGCCAATATGCCGAGAGCCAACCGATCATCAGCAAACGCACCGCGTCGATGCGGCGACTCTTGACGATTCCGTAGACATACCAGATCGCTACGGGAATCAGGATCAGCACGCTGACCCACTGGTAATGGTCGATCGTCGCCTTCACGGATTCCGGTAGCGGATCCGCGCCCAACTCGACGGGGCGGAAGTCCTCCGAACGAATCCATGCGACGTAGGTGCGGATTTGTGCAAAAGCGAAAAGCGCACCGAGCCCTGCCCACGCATACACGCTGGGCCAGGTTGTGCTGCGTCGAGCGACCATTTCCGACATGCTTTGCCTCCTACATTATTCCCGGCATTCACATTTTAGAATGTCGATCGCAAAACTGTACTCCTGCGGAAACGGCGACGTCAAGTGCGTGTCGCTCAACGCCTGGTGGGTTATCGACCCATGAGGTCATGAATCTCGTGATCGAGTTCCGCCATCGCGAACCGGGGCGCAACTGCACAATTGTTGACTTCGACCTGCCACTCCACCGGATTCACGAGCCAGAAGAACAGCCCATAGACGATGTGGCGCCGGTAGGCATCTAGCGCGCTTTCAATTGACGGCGGGTTGTTGACGCCGTGAAAGGCGAGCCGCTCAAGATAGTATTCGAGCAACGCGCGCTCCCATCTCGGCCGATCCGCGATATCCAGAGCCGATATCAGGAAGTACGTGACGTCATGAGCCCACGGTCCGCGTCGATATGACTGCCAGTCGAGAAAGCCGGGCGTGCCGTCGCGGTCGAAATACAGGTTTCCGAGGTGAACATCGCCATGGAGAAACGTCATCGGCCCGATGCGGTCGAAAGCGCGCAGATCGAGGAGCGCCCGCTCCATCCAGTCACGATCGTGAAACCGCTTTGGCACGGCGGCCCCGCGCGGCAACTGTGTATAGCGGGCGAACACCTCGGGTTTCAACTGGCCCCAGTGATAGGTGCCGGACTCGCCATCGGGCAGCGGGTCTTGCGACGCGAGCCACGCCAGTTCGCCATCGCTTTCGAGCGCAGGCGATTGCCAGAACTGCGCGTGCCACCGCGCTTGCGCGTCCAGGTTTGCCGCCGCCTGCGCAAACGTCAGCGTCCGCTGCACACGACAGAACTCCACTTCCCGTGAACGTAGATCCTCGAGGATCACGATCGACTGCCCGCTTCGACTTTCGGTCTCTGAATAGAAGCAGGCAGGCACATTTGCACGCAAGCAGGGATGGACTTCCTTGAAGAACTTCGCCTCGTATTCGTATATGTAGGCGTTCAAGTTCCGGTACTCGGGAACGAAACCGCCCTTGACGATCAGAGACTCCGGCAAGCCAAGCTCGCGCCCTGTTGCGTTGTAAGCAAGACGCACCCTGACTTTGGTAGCCGTGCCGTACATCACGTCGTCGATGGCCAGTGATTCGACCGCCACCCCTTCATGGCTGCGCGCGAGCGCCGACGTCAGCCACGAAGGGGTGATGTCCTCAACCTGCAAAGGAAGCGTGCCGGTATCTGGCTGCGGTCGGTGCGATTCCATCTGGGCGGGGCTTCTTTTCGCAACTTTCATCTTGGCGCCTTCCTGTGAGGTTGTATGTGCGTTCGTGCCGACATCATCATTGGCGGACCGACGTTCTCCACGCGCATGTTGCGCGGCACGTCCGAAAACCCGCAACGAGGGAAATCCCGGCTGGTATTATCGTTGCGTTTTTAGAATGGCGTGCGTATTTTCGCTCAACCCATTCCGACGAGGCCCCGCTAGCACGGCGCCGAGTCGCTTCATTCCTGCTGTTCGTTAGAGCGCGGGATTAGTGAAACCAGCTCACTCTAATTGTTCCCCACGGTGACCATTGCGCGTCGGACGTTGCCGCTAGAATTCATAAAAAACGACACACAGCCCCCTGGAGACAACTCGATGACCACATCCATGCTTGTGCGGCTATTCGGCATCAGCGGAAAAATCGCTGTCGTGACTGACAAGGGATGCAATTCCAGCATCGATATCGCCCCTGTGCTGGCCGAGGCTGGCGCACGGGTCGTAGTCGCCGATCACAGCGCAGCGCACATGCAATCGGTCGTCGACAAGATCGTTTCGGCGGGCGGCGAAGCAATCGCTATCGAGGCAGACGTGGAACGTGAAGCCTCCGTGATTGCGTTGTTCAATCAGGTCAGCGCAGCCTGGGTAGCCCGGACATCGTGGTCAATTGCGCGGCCATGACCAATAACGGGCCGCTTACGGAGTTCTCCGAAGCCACCTGGGACGAAGTGATGGCGATCGACCTGAAGTCTGTGTTCTTTTGCATGCGAGAAGCGATCAAACACATGCTCGCCGCAGGCCGGGGTGGACGCATCGTGAACGTGACTACCATGGGAGCCACGCATGCCGTACTGAATGGCAATGGCGCCTACGGTGCCGCGCGAGCGGGCGTAGCGGGTTTAGTGCGCTCCGCAGCGCTGGACTATGCCCGCGACCAGATTCTCGTCAACTGCGTGCTTCCCGGTGCAGTTCCCGGCAAGGTTCAGTTTCATCCGGATATGCTGGCTCGGCATTGTCAAGTTGAAGGTGGCGCTGGGTAGAACGGCGGGACGAAGAAGAACCCCTCGCCGTATCACGGCTTCCGTTTTCCAGCTGCAGTCATCAGCTGCGCGGTACGCTGGTACCACCGCTTCAACCTGAGCCTGCGCGACATCGAGGAATTGCTGCTCGAGCGCGGCGTGACAGTCACGTACGAGTCGGTGCGCAACTGGTGTGACCGGTTCGGCACGATGTTCGCCTGCCGGATGAAAGCGGTCCGGCCGCGGACGGGCACGACGTGGCATCTTGATGAGCTGTTCGTGAAACTGCGCGGTGAGCCTTATGTCTTGTGGCGCGCGGTGGATGAGCACGGCGTCGAACTGGATGTGCTGCTGCAAAAGCACCGCGACAAGGCCGCGGCAAAGCGCTTCTTCAGAAAGGTGCTGCGTGCGTACCCGGTACCGCGCAAGATTGTCACCGACCAGCTGCGCAGCTATCCGGCGGCAAGGGCCGAGGTACCGCAGCTGGCCGACATGAAGCACGTCTTGGGGTAATCGTCCTTTTCGTGGAAAATCTGGCGGTTTGTTTTTAAATAACGCGAAAAATCAACAGCTTGAATGCGCTGCGATTTCGCGAAAAACGCATCCTTTTGATGCAGAATCTGGCGTTTTCACCCCGCCGCGTCTGTGAGTCCCAGACGCATCCGGTAGTCCCCAAGCAACTGCTGCTGCGCGTCGAACTGCGCCGCGAGCTTCGTTAGATCGGCGGTCAGCGATTCACGTGCCTCGCGCACCTGCGTCAGTTCAGTCGCCTGAGTCCTTGCCGTTGCCTGCAGTGCATCGTGCTCGGCCTTGGCGCGTGCGTGATCGACGAGTGCCTGGTTCAACGTATTCTGCAACTGCTCCCTGTGCGCCTGCTGCTCGCGTAGATGCCTGGTCGCGATGCCGGCTTCGGCGACGAACCGCGCGTTGTCCCTGTTCAATTGGGTGATCTCGTTCTGCTTGACGATCGCCGTCTGGTTCACCTGGCGCAGTTCCGCCTGCAGTTGCTGAACCTGCTGCTCGTGCCGGCGGGCTTCCTGTTCGCGCTGTTCCTTGCTGGCCATGCGGTAGTGTTCGAGTGCTGCGTGCGCGTGCTGCAGTTTCTCCTCGAGCGAGCGTCGGAAGCCGTCGTGTTCGGCGAGCCGCTCAGTCAGGTCGCGTGCCTGCTGCGTGAGGCGTTCGACATCAAGCGCGCGCTGCTGCAAAGCCGTCCGGGTGTCTGCATGCGCGGCCTGCTCGCGTACGACGGCGGCGCCGGCTTCGGCCAGTTGTGTGCGCAGCGCCGCAACGTCGCCAGCCAGCTTTGCGACCTCGGCCTGCGCCTGGAGGCGCTGCGCCGCCGCCGTAGCCGTCTGCTGGTCGACCGCCGCCTGCGCTTCCTCGTGCAGGCGCGCGGCCAGCCGGGCGACGAGATCCTGAATGGCATCGGAGAGCGACCCGGTGCGCGTGAGCGACGCGCCGTCCTCCTCTTCGAGTTCTTTCAGGTAGCGGTGGATCGTCGATTTCGAGCCGGTGTTGCCGAGCGCGATACGTATCGCGTCGATCGACGGGTGTTGCCCCTGCGCCAGCAAGGCGTCGCGGGCGCGTTTGATGTCCGTGCGGCTGAGACCGGCGCGAGCCATCGTTCCTCCTTCGAATTTCGTACTGTGGTACGTAATATGTATATACGCACCAATTGAAGGCGTCAAGATGTTCTGGGAGCGCTGATTTTTGGCATTGGATAATCGCCCATTATCCCGTGTCAGGCGCAAAAAATGGCGACCCGTGGTCGCCTGCGGTACAACACCGCCCGCGCCAGCGGGATGCGAAGCGCATAAACCAATGCGTAAGCCCGCCAGAAGTGCACGGGCCACGGCATTCTCCGGCCCACGAGAGCAGCCGTGGCTTCCCGCCGTCCTTTATGGGATTCTGGGCGGCTCCGATGGCTTGCGTACCGCAGATTTTGTGGAGCCGGATTTCGTCTGGCGATTCAGAAATAACGAGCAGGTCCCGCCGTCCTTCTGGAATGACTCAATGGAGATCGGCGTCGGGCCGAGTTGAGCGCGGCGCGCGAGTGAGTTTGCAAGCAATTCGTTCCGGGCGCCGCCTTGTCCAAAAGCACTGCGGCAGTAGCGGCGGGCCGTCTTGCACCGCAAGCATAGGTCGTAGCCGATCGCGGCAGCGGTCAAAGGAAAACGTTGCGGCCCGCAGCAGGTCCTGACTTCGCAAAATCAGGCCGGCCGACCGACACGAGTGCACTGCACCGCCTTATAGCGCGGTGCGGCGCAAGCGTTGCGATAGCCCTCCCGTAGGCACTGAGCCATCGGATTGTTCGCAACGTATAGCCGTTGCATTATCACTGCGGCGTATTCTGATCAGCCATTTCCAGCGTGGGCGACTTGAAGGTCCTCGACAAACGCCGCGATAATCGGATGGCGTCGGCCCTCTTTTTGCGTGACCATGTGAAACGGTACCTCATAGCTGAGCTTCGCCGGGTTGAGTGCCGCGAGCAGCCCTTGCGCGACATACGGTGCCGCGAAGTGCTCGGGCAGGTAGCCGAGGTGATAGCCGGACAGGATCAGCAGCGACACGGCCTCCATGTTGTCTGCCTGCGCCGTGATTCGACCTGGCATCACAGGCAGTTGCGCCTCCGGCAGCGGATAGCTGCGCCACGCCCACTCGAACCCCGCAACCTCCTCCGGTTTTACTCCCCCTGCCCGCGCAAATAGCGGATGGCCGCGGCCGCAAAAAGCGAGCTGCCGCTCCGTAAAGAGCGGCGTGTAGTCGAGTGTCGGCACGCGATGCCAGAAATAGCCGACTGCAATCTGGATCGCGCCGCTCAGCAGGTGCTCTTCCAGCTCGCCCGGCGACCTGACCGATATCGCAAACCGAACCGCTTCGTCGCGTTGCCGGAAGCGCGCAATTGCGTCGCTGATCCGCGCGTTCTGGCTGATCGGCGTGTGGCCGATGAGGCCGATCCTTAACGTCCCGACCAGCTTCCGGTCCATGTTTCGGGCCTCGGCACTGAACTCATCGACGGCCGAAAGAAGCCGCCTGCACTGTTCACGAAAGCGCTCTCCCTTTTCAGTGAGCCAGAACCCACTGCGGCCACGCTCGCACAGGCGGAAGCCGAGACGCGTCTCGAGCGTGGACAGTTGCGTGCTGATCGTCGGCTGATTGACGTTGAGTATGGTCTGCGCGACCGTGACGCCGCCGGCATCGGCGACCGCCAGAAACACTCGGATCAGCCGCAGATCAAGATCGGATAGCGCTCCCAGCACTTCTGCCCCCCTTGTCGCAACGTTGCATAAGAAAACGTCAATGTGAACATTTGAAAACCGTGATTCAACTTTCCTTTATGGTGGCATACAACTGTGCCTGTAGTGACTTGCAATTATACGACGGGCTGAATGCAAATGGAGGAAATCGTGGCAACCGAATACTTTCAACCGATGGGCGGAAACGAAATGCCGCGCTGCGGCGGCATCGCGACGATGATGCGGCTGCCGAACGTTCCGACCGCCGAAGGACTCGACGCATGCTTTGTCGGTGTGCCGTTCGATCTGGGCACGTCGAACCGCACCGGTGCGCGCTTCGGCCCGCGCCAGATCCGCACGGAGTCGGTGCTGCTGCGGCCCTACAACATGGCCACACGCGCCGCGCCGTTCGATTCGCTGCGCGTGGCCGACATCGGCGATGTCGCAATCAATCCATACAACCTGTATGACTCGATCGCGCGCATCGAGGCCGCCTATACCGGGATCCTGAAGCACGGCGTGAAGCCGATCACGCTCGGCGGCGACCACACAATCGCGTTGCCGATCCTGCGGGCCATCCACGCGAAGCACGGCAAGGTGGGGCTGATTCACGTCGACGCGCACGCGGACGTCAACGACACGATGATGGGCGAGAAGATCGCGCACGGTACGCCGTTTCGCCGCGCGGTCGAGGAAGGGCTGCTCGACTGTGGGCGCGTCGTGCAGATCGGCCTGCGCGGCACGGGCTATGCCGCCGAGGACTTCGACTGGTGCCGGGAGCAGGGTTTCCGGGTCGTGCAGGCGGAGGAATGCTGGAACCGCTCGCTCGAGCCGCTGATGGAAGAGGTGCGGGCGCGCGTCGACGGCGGTCCGGTTTATCTGAGCTTCGACATCGACGGCATCGACCCGGCGTATGCGCCAGGCACCGGCACGCCGGAGATCGCGGGGCTGACCGTGCCGCAGGCGTTGGAGATCATTCGCGGAAGCTGGGGCCTCAATCTGGTCGGCGCGGATGTGGTCGAGGTAGCGCCGCCGTATGACCCGTTCGGCACGACCGCGCTGCTCGGCGCGAATCTCGCGTACGAGATGCTGTGCGTGCTTCCGGGCGTGAAGCGTCGCGACTGACAGGCAGGGCCCGCTTCACGACGGGCCGTCGTTCAAGACCGTTCAAACACTATAGACATACCCGGAGACATTGATGATGAGCAACCAGGACCTCCAGGCCCGCAAGAACGCCGCCACACCGCGGGGCGTCGGCGTGATGTGCGACTTCTACGCGGCGCGGGCGGAAAACGCCGAATTGTGGGACGTCGAGGGACGTCGCTTCGTCGACTTCGCGAGCGGAATCGCGGTCAACAACGTCGGCCACCGTCATCCGAAAGTCGTGGCGGCGATCCGCCGGCAGCTCGACGAAGGCTTCATCCATACCGCGTACCAGATCGTGCCATACGCGTCATACGTCGAGCTTGCGGAGCGGATCAACCGGCTCGCGCCAGGCTCGCAGCCGAAGAAGACGGCGTTCTTTACCACGGGCGCCGAAGCCGTCGAAAACGCGATCAAGATCGCGCGGGCCGCAACCGGCCGCTCGGGTGTGATCGCGTTCGACGGGGGCTTCCACGGCCGTACGATGATGGGTATGGCGCTGACCGGCAAGGTCATCCCGTACAAGCTCGGCTTTGGCCCGTTTCCGGCCGAGATCTATCACGCACCGTATCCGCACGAACTGCATGGCGTCACGGCTGCCGATGCCCTGCAAGGCATCGCGCAGCGTTTCAGGTCGGACATTGATCCGCAGCGCGTCGCGGCCATGATCTTCGAACCCGTGCAGGGTGAAGGCGGCTTTTACATGGCCCCGCCGGAATTCGTGCGCGGCCTGCGCGCGCTGTGCGATCAGCACGGCATCCTGCTGATCGCCGATGAAATCCAGACCGGCTTCGCGCGTACCGGCAAGCTGTTTGCCATGGAGCACTACGACGTCGAGGCGGACCTGATGACGATGGCCAAGAGTCTGGCCGGCGGCATGCCGCTTTCGGGCGTGGTCGGGCGCGCCGATCTGATGGACGCGCCGGCACCGGGCGGGCTCGGCGGCACGTATGCGGGCAACCCGCTCGCGATCGCCGCGGCGCACGCGGTGCTCGACGTGATCGTCGAAGAGAACCTCTCGGCGCGCGCCGTTCAGCTCGGCTCGCAGCTCAGGGAGCGGCTGGCCCGCGTGAAGTCGGACGTGCCGCAACTCGCGCAAGTCCGTGGCCCGGGCAGCATGGTCGCCGCCGAATTCATCGACCCGCAGACCGGCGCGCCGGACCCGGCGTTTGCGAAGCGCGTGCAGGCGCGCGCCCTCGAGCGTGGGTTGATCCTGCTGATATGCGGTGTGCACGGCAATGTGATCCGCTTCCTGTTCCCCCTTACGATCTCCGACGCAGTGATGAACGAAGGCCTGGACATCCTCACCGACGCCCTGACTCGCTGACAAGCTCAGCAAGGGAGCCAAACATGAAACTCAAGGACCCGGGCCTGATGCGAGCACAGGCCCTGATCGGAGGCGAGTGGTCGGACGCTGATTCCGGCGCTACCTTCGCCGTAACCGACCCGGCAACCGGCGCTGTGCTTGGCACGGTGCCAGCGATGGGCGCGGCCGAAACGCGGCGTGCCGTCGACGCCGCGCGCGTGGCGCAGGTTGCATGGCGTGCCAGGACGGCGCGCGAGCGTAGCCAGGTGCTGCGCAAATGGCATGAGCTGATGCTGGCTAATGCCGAGGATCTGGCCTTGCTGATGACGAGTGAGCAGGGCAAGCCGCTGGCCGAAGCCCGTGGCGAGGTCACGTATGCCGCCTCGTTCATCGAATGGTTTGCCGAAGAAGCCAAGCGGGTGTGCGGCGACGTGCTGGCAACGCCGGCGGGCGACAGGCGGCTGCTGGTCATCAAGGAACCGGTCGGGGTGTGCGCCGCCATTACGCCCTGGAATTTCCCGCTGGCGATGATCACCCGCAAGGCGGGCCCTGCGCTGGCCGCGGGTTGCGCGATGGTGCTCAAGCCTGCCGAGGACACCCCGTTGTCGGCGCTCGCGCTGGCCGTGCTGGCCGAACGCGCGGGGGTGCCCGCCGGCGTGCTGAGCGTGCTGACGGGCGACGCGGTGGCCATTGGCGGCGAGCTGACGAGCAATCCGGTGGTCCGGAAGCTGAGCTTTACGGGTTCCACGGAAGTGGGGCGCACCCTGATGCGCCAGTCGGCCGACACCATCAAGAAGCTCTCGCTCGAGCTGGGCGGCAATGCACCCTTCATCGTGTTCGACGACGCCGACCTCGACGCGGCCGTGGAAGGCGCGATCGTCTCGAAGTACCGTAATGCCGGCCAGACCTGCGTCTGCGCCAACCGGCTCTACGTGCACGACGCCGTGTACGACGCCTTCGCGCAGAAACTGGTGGCTGCCGTCGCCGCGCTCAAGGTCGGCCACGGGGTGGAATCCGGTGTGCTGCAGGGCCCGCTGATCAACGAAGCCGCTGTGGCGAAGGTGGAACTGCATATTGCCGATGCGCTGGGCAAGGGGGCGCGGGTGCTGACTGGCGGTAGCCGCCACAGCCTGGGCGGCACGTTCTTCCAGCCAACCGTGCTGGCAGACGTGACGCCGGCCATGCGCGTGGCGAGGGAGGAAACGTTCGGGCCGCTGGCGCCGCTGTTCCGGTTTTCCAGCGATGCGGAAGTGATTGCGATGGCGAATGACACCGAATCCGGTCTGGCGTCGTACGTCTACAGCCGCGATATCGGCCGCATCTGGCGCGTTGCGGAAGCGCTGGAGTACGGCATGGTCGGCATCAACACCGGCCTGATCTCGAACGAGGTGGCGCCGTTTGGCGGCGTCAAGCAGTCCGGCCTGGGCCGTGAAGGTTCGAAATACGGCATTGAGGAATACCTTGAACTGAAGTACCTGTGCATGGGCGGCGTCGATCGCTGACGGGCCGCCTCCGTCTGGACTTCATTATTCGATATCGACGGGATTGATCCTCAACCCGCGAGTCGGGAATCGACGGTCTGGCGCCGCCGCCCTCTTCGCAGCACGTCTCGTCGAAAAGTGCGATGGGGGCTGCCCGGTGTAACGCGCAGCGGCTCGCCGCGGGGGGCGACCGGCCTTCAGTGCTTTCGTGAGTGTCACAAGAACTACGTGAATTCCCGTTTTCGTAACTAGCATACCTAATAAAAAAAAGCGCTCTCTTTTGCCGCCCCAAATTCTAACGTCATTGACACTGCGGCGCGTCACGTCCGAATTGCGCAGCGCGCTGCCAACTGTAAGGAGACTCTCTCATGAAAAGATCCGGAATCTGGTTCGCACTCGGGTGTGCCTTCGTCTCGCTGCCGGCGCTCGCCGGGACCTCGACGCTACGCTTCGGGCTCGAAGCGCAGTATCCGCCGTTCGAATCGAAGGCCGCCAGCGGCCAGTTGCAAGGTTTCGACATCGACGTCGGCAACGCGGTGTGCGCGACCGCGCATCTGACGTGCAAGTGGGTCGAGACGTCGTTCGACGGCCTGATCCCGGCGTTGCAGGGGCGCAAGTTCGATGCGATCAACTCGGCGATGAACGCCACCGAACAGCGCCGCCAGGCGATCGACTTCACGAAGGTCATCTACCGCGTGCCGACGAAGCTGATAGCACGCAGCGACAGCGGCCTGGTGGCGACGGCTGAATCGCTCAAGGGCAAGCGCGTTGGGGTGCTGCAGGCGTCAATCCAGGAAACCTTTGCGAAGGCGCATTGGGAAAGCGCGAGCGTCAACGTCGTGTCGTACCAGGACCAGAACCAGGTCTATGCGGACCTCGTTGCCGGACGACTCGACGCGACACTGGTGCTCGCGCCAGCAGGTCAGACGGGTTTCCTGTCGCGCCCGGATGGTAAGGGCTTCGCGTTCGTCGGCCAGCCGGTGCGTGATGACAGGATCCTTGGCAGTGGCATTGCGTTCGGTATCCGCAAGGGCGACGAATCGCTGAAGAAGGAGTTGGACGCGGCAATCGCGAAGTTGGAGGCCGACGGCACGGTCAAGACGCTGGCGCAGAAGTACTTCGGAAACATTGACGTGTCCGCGAACTGATTAACCGCTCGCAGGGTCCTGACACCTGGCCGGGAGTCTCCCGAGGGTCAACCTCAGGGACTCCCGCGCGACACGCTGCAGCCTGCGGCTTGTCCAGTTTCCAGCGCGATTCTGAAGGATGCCGCAAGGCGTCGCCCGGCAACATCCCTCTCCGCGCAGGCCAGCGCCTGTCGCGCCACCGAAACCCTGCATGGCAGCGTTGGTCGCCCAATGCAGCGTTTCAAGGCGTCGGCCGGGCACGGCATCAGCATCCCGGTCGTTTGGAAACTGCAGCCAGATCCGTCAGTCGCCCCGGCCGCAGGTCGGGGCAGTCGTGTGCGACGCACGAGCGCGAGGGATTGGGTGAGGTTGTGCTTCAGCCATGCTGACGCGCAAACAGGAGCGGGGCTCTCTTCAGAAGATCTCGCCCGGTGAACATTGACACGCGCCAATGGTCCGTCGACGATCGCTGCGTCGAACGGCTCCATCAGGAAATCCTCGTGCTAATGCCATGAGTCCATTCTCTGCACATGTGCGCCCATACAGTCGGCTCGACGCCGGATGCTTTTTGCGGGATTGAACCCATCGGCGCGGCGGTACATGGAGTGCAAACTTTCACGCTGGCACAACCTTGGCGTCACCTCTTCGAACTCGCGCAGCATACCTTGAGGGCAGGCAGCGACCTTTTGCCCTCAGAGGGCAACGCCAACTTTCTTGCCGGGCGAATAAGCGAAACCGTGGTAATCGTCCAATGACCGGATCTGGTGGCCTGTTGCGCGTTGCGCCACACAGGGCCGATCAGCTGCTTCGGCAAAGCCGCGATGGCCCGCAATCGTATCGAAGCCTGGCAAAGCGTTGAGAAGCGATCGCCGTCGTACGAAGATCCAAAACGTCTGGCCAGGGTCCCGCACTTATGTGACAAGTTGCCAACCGGTGACGCGTTCTCGGTGGGGAGGCGACATCCATTAGATATGCAGATCAAACGGAGTCGGGTTTCCCCTCGGTCATGCGCGTAGAACATGCGCGTCATGAAAAACCATCGATTGTTCCGGGCGTGTCCAGCGACGAGAATTGGTCGCATGGAAGAGCGTGTGAATGCACCCAGACCTGTCAGCCGGCCGCGTAGTTGATTGCGAGCGTATGCAGCAAATTCCGGAAAAGATTCTGACTTGACGCGGGCACCTGTCTGCAGGGTTAAAACCAACCACGAGTGTGATGATCAATGAATTTTCCCGAAACCACTACCTGCTTGAGTGAAGTCGTCGCCAGGACAACCGACCTCTGGTCTACGCCAGATCAAACCTGTGGCGAAGCGCTCGTTGCGTTGCTCGAAGGATACGGCGTCCAGTACGTGTTCGGTATCCCGGGGGTGCATACAGTCGAGCTTTACCGGGGTCTCGCTGCTTCGTCGATCCGGCACGTGACGCCACGCCATGAACAGGGAGCCGGCTTCATGGCGGACGGCTATGCGCGGGTCACCGGCAGGCCCGGCGTCTGCTTCATCATCACGGGTCCAGGCATGACCAACATCGCGACTGCAATGGCACAGGCCTATGCGGACTCGATCCCGATGCTCGTGATCTCCAGCGTGAATGCGCGGCGAGAGCTGGGCAGCGGGGACGGGCGTCTCCATCAACTGCCATCGCAACGCGAAGTATTCGCGGGCTTCACTGCGTTCTCGCATACGCTGCTCGATGCGGCCGAACTGCCCCAGGTGCTCGCCCGCGCATTTGCGGTGTTTGGGAGCGCGCGGCCCCGTCCGGTGCACATCGAGATTCCCCTCGACGTGATCGTTGCGTCGGCGGGCGGATTGACGCTGACACCTGCGGCTTTGCCGGCCAGACCGAGCGCCAGCGCGATTGCGCTGGCTGACGCCGCGGACCGGCTCGCCAACGCCCGGCACCCGCTGATCCTGGCTGGCGGCGGGGCGTTAGAGGCCGCGGTCGAACTGCGCGAGCTGGCCGAGCGCCTGCAGGCGCCGGTCGCGCTCACGATCAATGCGAAAGGACTCCTGCCGTGTGGTCATCCTCTGTTGATTGGTTCAACACAATCGCTGCCCGAGACGCGGGCTCTGGTCCGGGAAGCCGACGTCATCCTCGCCGTTGGGACCGAACTGGGCGAAACCGACTACGACGTCGTTTTTGATAGCGGCTTCGCAATCGAGGGCCAGCTCATTCGCATCGATATCGATGCGCAGCAGCTGATGCGCAATTTTCGTCCGGATGTGGCGATCGTTGCCGACGCGAGGCAGGCACTTGGCAGCCTCTCGGTGCGGCTGCATGAGCGCCCGATGCCATCGCGTCAAGGCGACTGGGGCGCAGCGCGCGTCGCGACGGTGCGCGACGCGGTCATGGCCAGCTACGATGCAGCGACGCGCTCGCAAAAGCGGTTCATCGATACGATCATCAGCGTGCTACCCGACGTGATCATCGCCGGTGATTCCACGAGCCCCGTTTATGCGGGGAACTTCGTGCACGACGCACCTGCGCCCCGCTCGTGGTTCAACTCGTCGACAGGCTACGGCACGTTGGGATACGGCTTGCCGGCTGCGATCGGAGCGAAACTTGCAGCGCCACAGCGGCCAGTCGTCTGCCTGATCGGTGACGGCGGCCTGCAATTCACGCTGCCGGAGCTGGCGAGCGCAGTCGAGGCACGGGTGCCGGTGATCGTGCTGCTCTGGAACAACTTCGGCTACGGCGAGATTCGAAAATACATGGTCGGGCGCGATATCACGCCCGTCGGCGTCGATATCTATACGCCGGACTTCACCGCTTTGGCACGCGGCTTCGGGTGTACGGCAAGTCGTGTAGATACCCCGGATGCCCTTATCGCCGAGCTGCAGCACGCTGTGTTGCGCAATGTCCCGACCGTGATCGAGATCCGCGAGGCCAACTGGTTCGAGCAGGTGTCCGCATGAGCACGCCAGAACTCCTGCGATTCGATCAGTTGCTGAGGACCCAGCTCTATATCGACGG
The DNA here is from genome assembly GCF_014201025.1 of Paraburkholderia sp. MM5384-R2. Lineage (NCBI taxonomy): Bacteria > Pseudomonadati > Pseudomonadota > Betaproteobacteria > Burkholderiales > Burkholderiaceae > Paraburkholderia > Paraburkholderia sp. MM5384-R2. The sequence goes on along the minus strand of NZ_JACHDI010000011.1, from coordinate 17,854 downwards.
GCGCTGGTGCAACAGCGAAGGCGCTGGCCGCCTGTCAATCGTCAATCCGTCCACCGAAGAGACACTCGCCGAAGTTGAAGCGGGTGGCGCACCCGATGTCGATCGCGCAGTGCGGGCCGCCGCCCGCGCGTTGCGCAGCTGGAAGAACACAACCGGTGCCAGCCGTGCGGTCTGCCTGCGTGCGATCGCCCGCGGCGTGGAGGCCCGCGGCGAATATCTCGCCACGCTCCAGTCGCTCAACAACGGCAAACCGCTTGCTGAGGCGCGGGTCGACATCGGTGACGTCGTCGCGACCTTCGACTACTACGCCGAGCTAGCCGAACAGCTCGATGAGACGGGTGAGTCCGAAGTCGCGATTCCGAGCGCTGACCACCGGGCCGTGATCCGTCGCGAGCCGGCAGGGGTCGCCGCGCTGATCGTGCCGTGGAACTTCCCGATGGTTACGACCGCATGGAAGCTGGCGCCCGCGCTCGCAGCCGGGTGCACCGTAGTGCTGAAGCCGTCGGAAGTCACCCCGCTGCCCGAGCTGGCACTGGCCGCGATCGTCGCCGAAGCAGGGGTGCCCCCCGGTGTGTTCAACGTCGTCACAGGAACCGGCGCGGAGGTGGGCGCGCCGCTGACCGCTCATCCGCTCGTCGCGAAGGTATCGTTCACGGGTAGTACCGGCGTCGGCGAGCAGGTCATGAAGACCGCCGCTGAAACCATCAAGGGCGTGAGTCTCGAACTCGGCGGCAAGTCGTCGATCATTGTGTTCGGCGATGCCGATCTCGATCTTGCTGTCGACCTCGTGGCAAGCGGAGCCTTCTACAACGCGGGACAGATGTGTTCGGCGACCTCGCGTGTACTGGTCGAGCAATCGATGGCCGACGCGCTGATCGAGCGGCTCGCGGACCGTGCGACGCAAACCGTGGTTGGTGATCCGTTTGCGCCTGGCGTGCAGATGGGCCCTCTCACGAACCGCGCGCAATACGAACGTGTGCAGCGCTTCATCGCGCAGGGCAAGGCCGACGGCGCGCGTCTCGTGATCGGCGGCGAAGTGCCATCGGGTCCAGGCTATTTCGTGAAGCCAACCATGTTTGTCGACGTTCCAGCCGATAGCGCGGTGTGGCGCGAGGAAATTTTTGGCCCGGTGCTGTGCGTGCGCAGCTTCGACACCGAAGAGGACGCGATCGATGCCGCCAACGACACCGAGTTCGGACTGGTCGCGACGGTCGTCACCCGCGATGCGGTGCGCGGTAAACGGGTCGCGGACGCCCTGGCTGCGGGGGTCGTCTGGATCAACGCGCCGCAACTGATCTTTCCGCAGACCTCGTGGGGCGGCTACAGGCACAGCAGCATCGGTCGCGAACTCGGTCCGTTCGGGCTCGCAGCTTTTCAGGAAATCAAGCAGGTACTGACGGCGATCAAGCCCGACTGACGGAAGCGCATGTGCTTGCGTCATGGCGCTCATGCAGAGATTTCGTTTGTTGCCGAACCATCACACACCTAGAGTGGATTTACGCACCACGCCATCGATCGATGGATCTCAATTGATCCACGATCGTGTTGTTCAAACTGGAGACGGCCATGCAAAAAATCAAACAGGGCAGAAGGCAGGCAATCAAGACGATGGGGCTGGCGCTCGCAGCTTCGGCGTTACCGATGCCTTTCATCAACGTACGTGCGCAGGAACGCAACTTCTCGGGCAAGACGCTGCGTCTGCTCACATGGTCCGACGATACCGGTACAGCGGCCCTGCGCAATATCGCCGCGACCTTTACGGCGAAGACGGGTGCGAAGGTCATCGCGGACCGTGCCGACGGGACGTCCGGCATGGTCGCGAAAGTCAAGGCAGCAGGCGACCGTCCGACCTATGACGTGATCACGCTTGCGGGTGTCGGCGCATCCGGCCTTGCCGATGCAGGTCTGCTCGTGAAGCCCGACCTGAACCAGTTGCCGAATCTGAAGGACGTCGCCGAGAAATATCGAACCGGCGCCAATGGCTTCGGCGTCGGCTATCTGCTGTGGTCTGACGGGCTGATCTACAACACGTCGACCGTGAAGACGGCGCCGGCAAGCTACGAAGCGCTGTGGGACCCCAAATACAAGGGCCGCCTGTTCCTGCCGCCTCCCGAATTCGCCGAGGCCGTCGATCTCGCGATCATCGCGGCAAAGATGTCTGGCGGTTCGCAGCAGAACATCGAGCCCGGCTTCAGGAAGCTCGCACTTCTGAAGGATCGTGTACTGACGCTCGGCGAAAACCCGAATCAGATTGCCGATCTGTTCCGCACGGGTTCTCTGGATATTGGCGGGATCTATTCGCCCGCGTTCTTCCCGGACCAGATCCGCAAGCCCGAGTACAAGATGGCCATCACGTATGGAATGAAGGAAGGCTTCGCGACGCAACTGCTGTTCACCGTCATTCCGAAATCGCATCCCGGTGACAGCGACCTGATCCACGCGTTCATCAATCATTCGCTCGATGCGGGCGTGCAAGGCCAGATGGCGGCCGATGTGCTGAACGGCCCGGTGAACTCGAAGGCGGTGATCCCGACAGCGAGCCGTGCGTTCGTGCCGTCGCCGCAGCAGATCGCCGAGAAGTCGATCCTGCACGACGACAAGGCGCTGGCCGTCGTCCAACCGGCGTGGATCAAACGCTATACCGAACTCTTCTCGGCATGACCACCATGTCCGCGCTCTCTTCGCGCCGCGCAGGATCGGCGGCGGCCGAACCATCCGCTGCTGCCGCCCTGCCGAAGGTGCCGGCGTGGCTGCTGCTCGCACCGATCCTGGCATTCCTCGCGGTGCTCGTCGCGGCGGCGATTGCCGTGCTGCGCATGAGCTTCGGGGCGCCCGGCAACGAGTGGCATGCGTTCACGCTGCAGAATTATGTGGATCTCGCCGATTCGTACTTCGTGCACTCGCTGCTGCTCACGCTGCGGCTCGCGTTTCAAAGCATGGTGTGCGCGGTGCTGCTCGCGATCCCGGTCGCGCTGGCAATGGCACGCACGGAATCGCGGCTCGCGCGGCGCCTCCTGCTGGCTGGCGTGTTGTTGCCGCTGCTCGTCAATCTGCTGCTGCAAGGTTACGGCTGGCTCGTGATACTTGGACCCGCGGGCTTGCTCAATCAGGCGCTGCTCGCGAGCGGTGTGATTCAGCGGCCGCTGCAGTGGCTCTATCGCGAGAACGGCGTGCTGCTCGGGCTCATCCAGACTGCGTTTCCGCTCGCCGTGCTGCCATTGTCGAGCGCGATGCGCGCCGTGTCACGCTCGTATGAAGAAGCAGCGGCGACGCTTGGCGCAACGCGCTGGCAAACGCTGCGTCACGTGATGCTGCCGCTCGCGATGCCAGGGCTCATCTCTGGTGCGCTGCTCGTCTTCGCGTACAACGCAAGCGCGTTCGCCGTGCCACTGCTGCTCGGCGGCCGGCGGGTGCCGATGCTCGCGGTGCTCGTGCACGACCAGGTCGCGCCGCTTCTGAACTGGCCTGCCGCGTCCGCATCGGGTGTCGTGCTGATGGTCGCCACGCTCACGGTGATGGCGGTATCGCAAGGACTCGTGCGTCGCATGCAACGTATCGAGGAGCCCCGTACATGAATACCCTACGCCTTCCGACGACGATGCCGGGCCGGCTCGGCCGGCCGGCGAGTCTGCTTGCCACGATCGTGCTGTTTCTGGCTGCGCTGCCGATCCTGACGATGATCACGATGTCGTTCGGCAACTCGGACACGCTCGAATTCCCACCCCAAAGTTTCGGGCTGCACTGGTATCGCGCGGCATGGCATACCTTCGTGTCGCCCGACGCGAGCGACGTGATGTCGATGGGCAGCGCGTTGAGCACCAGCCTGATTGTGGCGGTGTCAACCATGCTGATCGCGACTGCCATCTCGGTCCCTGCCGCGTATGCGCTCTCCCGCTACCGGTTCCGCGGCAAGGGGCTTGTCGAGCAGCTGGTCGCGCTGCCGCTCGTCTACCCGCTCGTCATGCTCGGGCTGTCGCTGCTGCTCGTCTTCAACGCGTTGCCGGTCGAACTCGGCATCTTTCGACTCATCATCGCGCACGTGATCCTGTCGCTGCCGTTCACCGTGAAGAATTGCGCGGCATCGGTAGCGTCGATCGGACCGGAGTTCGAGGAAGCGGCCTGCGTAATGGGCGCGAATCCGCGCCGCGCACTCATCGACGTGGTGCTGCCGCTGATGCGGCCGGGCATTCTGGCCGGCATGCTGTTCGCGTTCATCATCTCGTTCAACGAATTCACGGTGACGTTCTTTCTCTACGGGATCAACACGATGACGCTGCCGATCTGGCTGTATAGCCGCACTGTATCGTCGCTTGATCCGACCGTGTTCTCGTTTGCCGTGTTCATCGTCGCGATCGACTTCGGGCTGATCTGGCTGCTTGAGAAGCTGGTCGGTGATGAAGGCGTGGCGCTGTAAGTCCCACCGACTCTCCGATCGCGAGCATAAGGAACCTTCATGACTCAGTTGACACTCCAGGGCGTGACGAAGCGCTTTCATACCGCATACGCGGTCGACCAGGTCGATCTCAGCGTGCCCGACGGCAAGCTCGTGTGCTTTCTTGGGCCTTCCGGTTGCGGCAAGACGACGCTCCTGCGGATCATCGCAGGCCTCGAAACGCCAAGCTCCGGCACAGTGAGGTTCGCCGGCCGCGACCTCACGCACGTGCCGGCGAACCGGCGCGATTTCGGCATGGTGTTCCAGTCACTTGCGCTCTTTCCCCATATGACGGTCGCCGAGAACGTCGCCTATCCGCTGCGGCTGCGCAAGCTCGACAAGACAGCGCAAAAGAGGCGCGTCGCCGAGCTGCTCGAACTGATCCAGTTGCCGCATATGGCAAACCGGCCGGTCACACAGCTTTCCGGCGGACAACGCCAGCGCGTCGCGATCGCGCGCGCGATTGCGTCGGCGCCGAAACTGCTGCTGCTCGACGAGCCGCTCTCCGCGCTCGACGCGAAGCTGCGCGAGGCGATGCAGGTCGAGATCCGCCTGCTGCAGCAGCGCCTTGGCATCACGACGATCATGGTCACGCACGACCAGCGCGAAGCGATGACGATGGCCGACGAGATCGTCGTGATGGAAAAAGGCCGCATCGCGCAGGTCGGCAGGCCGCTCGACATCTATCGCGATCCGGTCAGCGAATTTGTCGCCGACTTCATCGGCCTCGGCAACATCCTGCCGATCACCTTCGATGGCCGGAACAGGATCGGCTTGCCCGGTGGGCAGCAGATCGTGGTGAACGCCACCACGCGCGCACTGGACGCGGCGGGCGACATCCGGCTGCTGATTCGCCCCGAGGACATATGTGTGAGGTCCGCGACGGCCAGTCCCGGGCCGAACATCCTGGCCGGCAAGGTGACGTTTGTCCGGGACGTCGGCGCAGCGATCGAGGCCACGATCGACTGCGATGGCTTCACGCTGACCGCCGCCACCACGCCGCGGGAGACGCCCGACCTGCAGGTGGGCATGCGGGTGTTCGCGGAACTGCCAGAACATGCCTGCAAGCTGATCGCCGCGCGCGCCGTACATTGACCCGATTTCACCCCAAAGAGCAGCAAAAGGAGACACCCTCGTGAACACCCTGATCCAGACCATGAATCCCGTGCAGCGCCTGTTTGCACGCACCGCCGTCACGCTCGCCTTCGCCGGTATGGCGAGCCTTTCCATGTTCGCGCCACTCGCGCACGCCGACGCACTCGACACGATTGCGAAATCGGGCGTCGTGCGCGTCGGCGTATTCGAGGACTATCCGCCGTTCGGGTCGATCGGACCGGACATGAAGCCGATGGGCTACGACATCGACGTCGCCAACCTGATCGGCAAGGCGCTCAACGCGAAGGTCGAACTGGTCCAGGTCACGGGTGACAACCGCATGGCCTACCTCGCCGACCGCAAGACCGACATGCTGCTCTCCGTCGGCCAGACACCGGAACGCGCGAAAGTGATCGACTTCTCGCAGCCGTATGCGCCGTACTATCTCGCGGTATTTGGGCCCAAGACGCTCACGGTGAAGAATGCGAACGATCTGGCCGGCAAGACGGTCGCCGTCGCGCGCGGCACGCTCGAGGATCTGAGCGTGAGCAAGGTCGCCCCGTCTTCCGCTGTCATCAAGCGCTTTGATGATCCGAACGGTGCGATTTCGGCGTTCCTGTCAGGTCAGGCGCAGCTGCTGGTGGTCGGCAACGACGTTGGCGCGACGATCATGGCCCGTCATCCGGCAAACGATCCGGAGCAGAAGTTTTCGCTCTTCAGCTCGCCGGACCACGTTGGCCTGAACAAGAACGAGCCGCGCCTGAAGCAGAAGGTGGACGAGGCCATCGCGAACGCAAAGAAGGATGGCACGATGAACGCGATCTCGCAGAAGTGGCTGCGTGCACCGCTGCCGGCTGTACTCTGATGCAGTCCGGTTTCTATTCACCCGGGCAACGGATGGCGCCGCGATGACCTACGCATTTGACTTCAGTGGCTTCGGTCTCTATGCGGGCATGCTCGCACGCGGCGTCACGGTGACGCTAGGCCTGACAGCAGTCTCGACGCTGCTGGGCGGCATCGTTGGTATCGTGGGAGCGAGCCTCGCGGTCGCGGGCGGGAGGTGGGTCCGGGCGCTGGTGGCCGCCTACGTCGAGCTGATCCGCAACACGCCGTTTCTCGTGCAGCTCTTCTTCGTGTTCTTCGGGCTGCCGGGGCTTGGCGTGCACATCGACGAGATGCAGGCTGCCGTGCTCGCGATGACTGTCAACCTGGGTGCCTATGCGATCGAAATCGTCCGCGCGGGGATCGACTCGATTCCACGTGGACAGATCCAGGCTGCGATGGCGCTCGGCCTGCAGGGTCGGCAGGTGTTCCGCCACGTCGTGCTGCCGCAGGCGTTAGCGAACGTGTTCCCGGCGTTGCTGGGACAGGTGCTGATCGTGATGCTCGGCTCGGCCGTAGTGTCGCAGATCTCCGTACCCGACCTCACGTATGCGGCCAATTTCATCCAGTCACGCAACTTCCGCTCGTTCGAAAGTTACGTGATCATCACCGCAATCTATCTGTTGCTGTCGATCGTGCTGCGCCAGCTGATCAACCACCTCGGCAAGGGGCTCTTTGCGGGTCGGGCAGCCCGCGGTTCCACAACAGTCGCGCCACGAGGCAGACTACGTGCGCTGTTCACCCCCCGTACCCGCGCGGCGGCATCTGCCCTTCCGACGGAGCGTTCGCCATGATCGAATTCACCCTATGGGATATCGCGCGCAACCTGCTGTTCGCTGCGCGCTGGACAATCCTGCTGTCGCTGATCGCCTTCCTCGGCGGTGGTGTGACAGGCCTCGTGCTGCTCGCCATGCGGGTGTCCCCGCTGCCCTGGCTGCGTCGCGTCGTGGTCCTGTACGTCGAAGTGTTTCAGGGCACGCCGCTGCTGATGCAGCTGTTTCTCGGGTTTTTTGGTTTGCCGCTGCTGGGCGTCGATGTGTCACCCTGGGCCGCAGCGGCCGTGACGCTCACGCTGTACACGGGCGCCTATCTTGCCGACATCTGGCGAGGGTCTGTCGAGGCGGTGCCGCGCGGCCAGTGGAGCGCAGCAGCAAGCCTCGGCATGACGTGGACCCAGCAGTTGCGCTACGTCGTCTGGCCGCAGGCCTGGAAGATCGCCGTGCCACCGACTGTGGGCTTTCTCGTTCAGGTCGTGAAAAGTACCGCGCTGACGTCAATCATCGGTCTCACCGAACTGACCAAGACCGGTTCGATGATCACGAACGCAGCGTTCCGGCCGTTCCCCATCTATGGGATGGTCGCGCTCATCTACTTCGCGATGTGCTTTCCCCTCACCTGGTACGCGCGCGTGCTCGAGCGTCGCTACCAGCAAGGCCGGCGTCGCTGACACGGGCACGAGCCACAGGCGCATCAGTCCAACATTTCAGGAAGCGGGTTTTGACATGATTTCCATCAGCAATGTATCGAAGTGGTATGGCCAGTTTCAGGTGCTGACCGACTGCACGACCGAGGTGAAGAAGGGCGAGGTCGTGGTGGTCTGCGGCCCTTCCGGTTCCGGCAAGTCGACGCTCATCAAGACAGTCAACGGACTTGAACCTTTCCAGAACGGCGGGATCACGATCAACGGCGAGTCGGTCGGCGACAGGAGAACGAATCTGTCCAGACTGCGCTCGAAGGTCGGGATGGTGTTCCAGCATTTCGAGCTGTTTCCGCACATGTCGATCACGGAAAATCTGACGCTGGCACAGACGAAGGTACTGGGGCGCGCGAAGGACGAGGCAGCGGACAAGGCCCTGCGGCTGCTCCATAGGGTCGGCCTGCGCGCACACGCGGACAAGTATCCCGCCCAGTTGTCCGGCGGGCAGCAACAACGGGTGGCCATCGCGCGCGCCCTGTCGATGGACCCGATCGCTATGCTGTTTGACGAACCGACATCGGCGCTTGACCCGGAAATGATCAACGAGGTGCTCGACGTGATGGTCGAACTGGCCCAGGAGGGCATGACCATGATGTGCGTCACGCATGAGATGGGCTTCGCCAGGAAGGTCGCACACCGCGTGATCTTCATGGATCACGGACGCATTGTCGAAGACGATCTCAAGGAGGAGTTCTTTGCGCGCCCGAAGTCTGACCGGGCAAAGGATTTCCTCTCGAAGATCCTGCATTAGTCGCTCGGCTACCGGACCGGGCTCGCCACATGTTGCCCGGTCTGCAGTTCATTTGCGCTCCCCGGTTGCTCTTCCAGGCAGGTCTGCCCCAAAAAACCCACGCACCAAACCACGCTGGCTGACGCGTTGGGTGGCAACGGGGACAAGCGCGGCGCCCAAAAAGGGCGCATGCCGGTTGAATGTTTAACGGGCGCGGAGTTTCGCCGCTTTGTTGCCGGGACGACAACACGTTCTGATATGCCCGGCTGCGCAGGTATGCGCCGGGCAGGCGTATGCGGAAATAGACCGACGAATTGACATGACTACGCCCCCGGGAAAGTCCGTATCGCGCAAATCCTGTATTCGACCTATATGCACAAATGTAATGGCGCTATCCCGCTGGACGGGATTTAGACGTGCCTCCCTTTCGCTCCTGCTGGATATCCGCATCCCATGCGAAGACTTCCTCCACTTAACGCGCTCCAGATCTTCGAGATGGTTGCGCGTCACCGCAGCTTCACGCGTGCGGCAGAACATCTGTGCCTCACGCAGGGGGCGGTCAGCCGTCAGATTCTTGCGCTGGAGGACTATTACAAGTTTCCGCTTTTCATACGAGGGGCGAAGGGACTGACGCTGACAGCCGAGGGAGAGATGCTGCTGCCCGCCGTGAAGGAAGGCTTTGCGCGCATCGAGGAGGTTTCGCTGCGCCTTACCCGCCAGCGGACGGATCTTGCGCTGAAGGTGCCGACCTGCGTCATGCGATGGATGCTACCGAGGATCATGCGCTTTCAGGGCGAACATCCGGAACTGCAGGTGCAGATTACAACGACCTGGCAGCACGATGTCGACTTTCGGATCGAGCCATTCGATGCGGCGATCATCTATGGTTCATCGCCAGGCGCCGAAGTGCGCGCAGTATCACTCTTCGACGAGCAACTCACACCGGTCTGTGCACCGGAGCTGCTGGACGGGAAGCCGCTCGCAAGCGCTGACGAACTTGCGAACCACACATTGCTACATCCGACCCGGGACCATCGCGACTGGAAGCTGTGGCTAGATCACGTCGGCGCGGGCCATATAGATCCAAATCTCGGGCCGAGCTTCGAAACGCTCGATCTGGCAACGAATGCCGCCATGCAGGGTTTTGGCGTTGCCATCAGCGACCGGACGCTGGTCAGCGAGGATGTGACGGCCAGGCGCCTTGTCATGCCATTCGATACCGCGGTCGAGACGGGATCACGCTACTATTTTGTGTACCCCGACTCCGTTGCACACCTGCCAAAGGTGAGACTTTTCAGCGAGTGGATTGCCCAGCACCGGGAACAACCGGCGGTGGCCGCTGTTGGGTAATCCGACCTCGCCAGACACCGTCAACGCAACGTGCGAGCCCGGTTCAAGGCTCACGCCACCTTATTGCAGCGGGTACTGACGAGACCTTTTTCTCGGGGAGAGAACATTCGCCAGTGGTCAGGCCAATGACTGCTCTGGAGGTCGGCTCGCTGTGGCAGGCGAATGGTCCCGGAAACGCTCACGTCTGTTCCGGTATCATTCGGCCATCTGACACGTTGGCCAGCAATCTCCATGTCCTCCGTCGAACGCTACGTTGATGCCGCCACACGCGAGAACACACGGCGTAGCTACCAGTCGGCGATCCGTCATTTCGAGATCGAATGGGGCGGCTTCCTGCCCGCGAGCGCCGATGCGATCGCGCGGTACCTCGCCGACCATGCGCAGTCGCTGTCGGTGAACACGCTGCGGGCACGGCTTGCGGCGCTCGCGCAGTGGCATCAGACGCAGGGCTTCCCGGACCCGACGAAGACGCCCCATGTGCGCAAGGTGCTCAAGGGCATCGCGGCGCTGCATCCCGCAACCGAAAAGCGCGCGAAGCCGCTGCAGCTTGCACAACTCGAACGGGTGGTGGCATGGCTCGACGCGCAGATCGGGAATGCAACGGCGATGAGTGAACCGCGAACCCGCATCACGCACATTCGCAACCGGTCGCTGGTGCTGCTCGGCTTCTGGCGCGGCTTTCGTTCCGACGAACTCGGCCGCCTGCAGATCGAACACATTGCGATCGAACCCGGCCGGGGCATGACACTGTTCCTGCCGCGCACCAAAGGCGACCGCGCGCAGCTGGGCACGACCTTCAGGGCGCCAGCGCTCTCCCGTCTGTGCCCGGTGGCCGCTTATGAAGCGTGGGTCGCGGCCTCGGGCCTGACTGAAGGCCCCGTGTTCCGAAGTATTGACCGCTGGGGGCACGTCAGCGAGGACGGACTACACGCCGGCAGCTTCGTGCCGCTGCTGCGCACGCTGTTTCGCGCAGCGGGCGTGCCGGCGCCCGACAGCTACAGCAGCCACTCGCTGCGGCGGGGCTTTGCGACCTGGGCCAACTCGAACGATTGGGATATCAAGATGCTGATGGAGTACGTCGGGTGGAAGGACGTGCGTTCCGCGATGCGCTACATCGACGCCGCCGACCCGTTCGCGCAGCACCGGATCGAATCCGCGCTCGCGGTGACGCCAACCATTGCGCCGCCACAATCGGCGCTCGCCGTTCCCACGAAAGCAGTGCCGTCCGTGGAGCGACCGTCAATCCCGCCGACAATCGAAACACCGCTGAACCTCCACCTAGTCATCGAGCGCAACAGCAAGTTCGTTCGGGGCATGTCGAAGGCCCGGCGCTGGATCGAAAGCTTCTGCCAGTCCCAGTACCGGATGCGCTGCATCAACGGACGCCGTACGCGATACGAAATCGTCATGCCGTTCGCACATGGTCCGGAACTGGAAGCCGCCATCGAGGAGTTGCTCGGCGAAATCCACTCGACGGCAGAGCTGTGCGACTGCATGGCCGAAGCGGTGCTGCACGATCCGATCGCCAACCGGTACTGGCGTTGATCACGCCGGTTTGCCTGCCGGCTGTGGACCGGCCGGGCGCACGAAGTACTTCGTGAACAGCCGCCCGGCTTCGCGCAGGCCCTCGTCGGTCAGCCCGACGGATTTCGCGCGGCTGACCGGATCGCGGATAAAGCCTTTCGCGTGCAGGCGGTTCAGCGCAGACCAGTCAAAGCTTTTCCAGGCGCGATTCCCGTCGCACAGGTTCAGGTGCAGCAGTGCCAGCACCACCTCATCAATGGCTGCGGTATCGATATCCATCGTCTCTCCTTCGCAGACTCGCCTTACGAGCTTGCCGTGCGCTGCCACGGTGCCGCATCCAGCAGCATCTCGCGGTAGCGGTCGATGGGAAAGCTCAACGTCCCGCGGAAATTGACATGTGCGAAGTGCGCCGGCCCCATCCGCCGCAGCCAGTCATCGTCGACCTCCTGTCCCTTGCGTCGCCAGTCGTCGATGGTCACCTGCATGCGCTGTGTGTTCCACGCAATCACCAAGTTCGTCAGCAGGGTCAACGATCCGGATATCGCGATCATCTCGTCACGGCGCCGTCCGCGCTCGGCCGCAATCTTGCCAGTGTAGATCGCGCGCTGCAACTGGTGAACCGACTCGCCCCGGTTGAGCAGCGTATGCATCTCACGACGAAACTCCACGTTGCTGAAGTAATCGCACAGAAAGAGCGTGCGCAACAGCTTGCCGAGATGGTCAGCCGCCCGGTACACGGGGTCGCCCTGTGCCGCGCTGCCAAATCGCTGCAACGCGACGATCGCGCTCACACGTCCCGAGTGGATCGAGGCAATGAGCCGCAGCAGTTCGTCCCAACCTTCGCGAATTGCCTTGTGGGAGATCTCGTAGGCGACGACCGCCGCCAGACCCTCGGGCGCGGCCATGCCTCTCGGCAGATACAGCTTGCGTTCCGAGAGATTGCGCAGACGCGGGCAAAGGTCGAAACCGAGCAGCTTCGACACGGCCATCCCTACGCTCGTGTACCCATGCGTGTCTACTGAAAGCCGCAGCAGTCCGCCGTCTTCGCGGTTCTCATTGTGACGGATCACGCCCTCGATCGCTACTCCAGCCTGCCGTTCGTTAAGCACGATCGGCTGGTTATAGACAATGCCGTGCTGGTCCAGCACGTGCGTGTACTTGCCCACCGCATGGGTCCGACGTCGCGGATCGACCCGGGCATAAAAGAGGTGCGGTGACGTATCCAGACTCATCGAGTCACTCGATGCCCGTTGTCCGGTGCCCCAGAGTTCCGTGATCGGATGCGTGCGCTGGAATTCCACTACGCGCTCGTTCGCACGCGGCAGCCGGCCGGGCATCTCGAGAGCGCGCATCGCCGTCGAGATGTGCGCCGGGTCCAGTTGCGGAATCATCGCGGCGACGTTCTTCGCGTCGAGTTCCGTGCCGTGTGCGATCAGCGCGGCATACAGCGAGACGAGTTCGCTCGCGTTGCGCGCCTTGCGTGACAGCAGCACTTCACTGAAGCCTGTGTGGGCATCCATCTCCATGATCATGTCGGCGAACTGCGCCGTGCCGATCTCCCTGAACAGCAGGTCCCGCGTACGCTTCGGTACGCCATCGGTTGGCAGCGCTTCGATCGCCGACAGGTGCAGCGCGCCGTCGGTGCCGACCGTCACGCGACCAGCCTCGCGAGCTTCCTCCAGCGCAGCCAGGCCCGCCTTCAGGTGTTCCGTCAGCCGTTCGAGGAACGGCTCCGCTGTCCCCGGCAATCCGAGCGACGACAGGTACCGGTCGCGTTCGCTTTCCCATTGCGCGGGTGGAATCAGCAGGTGGTCGCGCTCCCGGAACGACAGGCTGTGGTTGATCCAGACCGAACCGCGGCGAAGCCCCTTGCGCAGACCCGTGATTGCCGATGCTTCCAGTGCCCGCAGCGCGCGCGCCCGATCGTCACCCTTGACCAGATCGCGCCAGGCGGCGCTCACCGGCACATCGCAGTCGGGCGGCAACTCGGTCGCGCCGCTGTCGTGCAGTGTGCCGATAAGTTCGAGTTGCCGCAGGCTTGGTTCCGCATCCCGGCCCGCGAAACCCAGCTCACGTAACGGCCCCAGCAGATTCCGGATGCGGTGGTGATCGTCGGTGAGCGTTTCGCGGACGCTAGCTGCGTGACTTGCCGGTGGCTTGTCTGCGAGGTCCTCAAGCAGCTTTCCAATATCGTCGAGACGTTCTTGCGCCGGCCGGCTGCTATCCTGAACCAGCGCCTTGATCGCGACCAGCTGCTGCCAGTACTCGACGGCCGAGCGTGCCTGCCGGACTGTCGTGCGGTCGTAAGCCTGCCGTACGAGATCGGAGACCCTGCGCCCCGTTTGATAGAGCAGCGCGTCCGTCATCTCGAGCAGCGTAACGCGCAGGAAAAAGATCAGCTCGATCGTTCGGGTGGACGCCTTGAGTTCGCGGACCTTCGCAGGGCGGCGGGCCTGGATGCGCTGCGCGTACGCACGCTGCTTTTCGATTGGCACGGCACCGAGCGCCCACGTATGTGCTCCGAGTTCCTTGAGGAACCGGACCTTCGCAAGCGTTTCGGTGAGAGTCGTGGGGCTGTGTCGCGCCGGCGGGGTTTTCAGCCATTCGAGAACTCTCATACCGGAGGTGCCGTGCTGGGAAGATAGGACAGCATCGGCGTGCACCAGCTGCGTTTCCGTGACAGTTGCCTCGATCATTGCGAGCAGACCGCGCTCAACGTCCGACCAGATCGAACGGCCGAGATCCCGCAGCTTGCGTTCGGCGGGCATCAGGATGCGGCGCTCATACAGCCAGCAATGGGCGTGCTGGAGCAGTTCGTCGAGCGTGAGTGATTCGGTGGCGTCCTGTCGCATCCACGCTTCCAGTCCCGCCCAGTGGTCCGGTCCGATCGACGTCAGGCCAAGGTATTCGCAGGCCCAGACCTGATGCTCGTACAGCGTTTTGTAGCGCCGGTAGAGCGTACGAAGCGAGGCGATCGTCGGGGTCGGCAGGCCGAGCCGCTCGCCGACGTAGCGCAGCAACTGGCGCGGCAGCGTGCCCACATGATCGAGGGTGTGGCCACTGGCCCGCAGAAAGACCAGCTGGATGGCGGCGCCCGCACGGCGATCGCGTCGAAAGCGCTCGTTGACTGCGGCAATGTCGCTGTCGGTCAGCGCGAAGTAGCCCTCCACGTCAAATTCCGACAACCGGGTGGGCAGGCGATCCTGTCCCACATAGCGAAATTCGAGGCCCGACATCTCCTGCCTCCCGTCAAGGTCGCGCGATCCGTAATCGCGGGCAGGTATGTTACCGCAGACGCTTTTTTGGCCTGCTGACAATAGTCAGCGTCACCCTGTAAGCCTGATAAATAAAGGCTCTGAGGAGAAACCGCCAGATTTAGCACGAAAAGGACGATTACCCCGGCTCGCGCAAGGAATTCTGCGAGCTGAACAGCGGCGCGTGGATATGGACGGTCGACCGTTTCCTGGCGCAGCAGTCCGCCGCGCCGGATGGAAAAAGCGTCGACGGTACGAACCGTGCGACGCGCGACGAATCAGACAGCGGGTCAACTGGGTGATCGGAACGGATTGACCACCGTCAGCCGGTCGAAGATGACCTGGCCGTGTTGCATATCCTCGCTGTAGAGTACTTCGCAATCTTCAAGCAACGCGAAGGCGATGATGCACGAATCGTAGAACCTGAATCCGTAGTGTTCGGCGATACGGCGTGCTTCCTTGTGGACTTCAAGCGTCAGTGGCACGATCTCGCAGAACTCCTCCACATCGCCCAGGAGAACGTTGATCTCCGGCCACGAGAGCCCCATTTTCCGGCTCATGACGAGCGTAACCTCGTTCATTACCTGCGTGCTGATGACGGGCATCCGCGCCCCCTGCACCACCAGCGCCTCGGCCCGGTCAGCCTTCGCGGCGTCGCCGGAGAACAGATAGGCAATCACATTGCTATCGACGGCAAATCGCGCCGGTGCCTCAACCGTCATTCAGCGTTTCCCCCTTTCGCTGAGCGATTCCCGATCGAACTTGAAGTCGGCAGGCAGTCGTCCGCGGTACTTACGCAGGCGCTCGATCCGCTCAGCAACCGTCGGCTTTTTGCTGACCGAGAACGCGCCGGACTGTTCGGCATAGATCTCAATGTCGTCGCCCTCCTTCAAACCGAGTGCATCGACGACGCTCGCAGGCAGCCGGACGGCAAGGCTGTTGCCCCATTTAGCGACTTGCATCATGATCTCCAGTAGATACACATAAATCGTATTGTATATCCAAACGAGTGTTTTTCAAGTCCGAGGGCGGTTTTGATGATTGGCTCGCGGGCGACTATCCGGGCACGTCGCTCGCAAGCGCAAACTAATGCTTTGGCGCGCCCCACGGCATACCCACCCGCCCAAGGGGTCTTTTTGGTCTCATGGTGCAAGAGGCGCCCCACCTGATCGGCGCCTATCTACCCTTGGCTGCCCATCCCGCCAGACTGTCGCTTCGCTTCAGCAACCAGCTCCCTGAGCGCCTCGATCCCGGCATTCGTGAACGCGGTTACCGTGGCCAACTGCTCAGCGGGGACGTCGAGATCGTCGATGATCCCGAGACACCCGTCCTCTGGCTCCAGGTTCATACTCGCCAGTTCCTCCAGCCAGTCCTCCGGCTCTCCGAGCATCTTCGCGACACAGGAGATCGTATAGACAAAACTCGGTGCGGCCATCGTATTAGAACCCTCCATGGATTCATGGGCATCCAGCCCCGTTCGCCCGTTTTTCCCCAGTCCCCGACATCCACGTGGGCCCCAGTTGCTGTCGCGTGCCGCAGGCGGCAGGTGGAAGTGCTTTGCATGATCATCGCCTTCGTGCCGGAAATTGAACCAACGCTATATTTCAGCTTCGGTGTTGATCTGCCTCAATCCTCGACGCGATACTCACCCGCGCCCCTCGCCTCCGATCGCCGGGTAGCGCGCTCTGCAGCGCGCGGATCCCGGATGCGGCCGCGTCCTGAATCCGTCATGGCGGCGCACACCGCTTTGCGATGCATCGCCAGCCATTGCGCGCGCGAACTGCCTCCTCCAGGATCGCCAGGTATGTTCCGTGATCGACCCGCTCATCCGGCGGCAACTCCGACGCCTTGTGCCGTTCGAGCGCCGTCTGCCTGGACTCGCCATCGCGCCCCATCGCAACAATCCGGCTGTAGGCCTCACACGCGTAGGCAAAGGTCTCGCGCTGGTGGAAAGCGATGTCGAGCGGCATTGGGCAGTGACGACGCTCTGGTAGACCGATCGCTGTGCGGCGACAATTGTGCAACACGTGTGCCGCCTCACGCACGACGTAGTCCGCAAACGGATCGGTCTGGTCGAAGTACGCGAGCGACACGTAGCAGGTAGCGCCCTGGCTTAATCCGACCAGCTCGCCGGCCTGCGAGCCGAGCCGCTGCGCGCCCAGGCTATCCAGATACAGATTCGCGAGGCGCCACGCGGTCGACAGCCACGGTTCCGTGGTAAGCACGTCGACGATATTGTGCGGTGTGAGGAAGATGATTCCCCCTGCGAGCGCGTCGAGCACGCAGTCACGCTCATAAACGGTGAACAGTCCCTGCACCATGGGGCCGAGCTTGCTGCGCAGCCATCGATCGATCGGCTCCGGCAATGTCACCGATCGCTCGAAACCACGCGCCCGGCGCAGGGTGACTTCCACAAGCGCCGCCCGGAGCCGTTGCGTGGCGTCGGTCGCGATATCAATCACTGTGCTTCCCGGCCAGCCGGCAAAGAAGCCGTCATAGTCGCCCCGTGTCAGGTATCGCCGGACTTCGCCTTTGATCCACAGGACGAACCGACTGCGGGCATGCTCATGTCTCGTTCCTCATTTCATCGCCCCCTCGATCAGCAGGGCTTGCTAGGCACTCCGCGCCAATGGCCGCCCAGGATCTGGCATCCACTCCACAGTCTTCGGCGCCCAGGTACGCGCATCCGATCAACAATTTACAGTATCGCGCCCATCACCAACATATCGCGCGAAGCCGCAGCTCCTGACGTTTGCATCGTGGATGCATGGTTCACGCGCCGATCACCAGCCGTCGGCAGAAGCACTGCGCTTCCGATAGATGAATGGATGCCCTGATCCGGCCAGTCGAGCCGGCGTTGTTGCTAGCGTGAAACGACTGGGTTCCCGACGGACTCGTGGACGGGGAAACGGTCATCGGTGAAGTAAGGCACGTATGGAGCAACACTACAAATAATTAGTGATCCTACACATAGGCACAAAAAATTGGTCATTATATTTATGTCAAATTAAGGCAACTACAAGGGCTTCCCCATTGAGCGCAAGCACAAATGTGGTTTTCTGTTGTCGCAATGTTGCCTTGCCGACGTCGTGTGAGAAGGTGAAGGACTG
>NZ_JACHDI010000010.1:72349-229118 GCF_014201025.1 Paraburkholderia sp. MM5384-R2 | reverse complement strand
CACGGCGCGGATACCCCACAAAACCAATGGCACAACAGGGCTCTCTAGATTTATCAAGCACATAGCGAGGTTGGGCAGTATGAAACATACTTGTAGAAGCTCAACCAGTCGATTACCTCGTCCATCGCTTCCCGACGCGTTGCAAAGCGCTGGCCAAGGATGCGTGCTCGTTTGAGCGATCCCCACAAGCTCTCGGTCGGCGCGTTGTCCCAACAATTTCCTCGACGGCTCATCGAGCTGCGCATGCCGTAGCCCTTAAGCAGGTCCTGGAAGTCATGACTGCAATACTGGCTACCCCTGTCGCTATGGACGATCAGGCCCGCTTCCGGCCGGCGGCGAAACCACGCCATACGCAGCGCGTCAGACACCAGCTCCGTGCGCATGTGTGGCTGCATCGACCAGCCCACCACCTGACGACTGAACAGGTCGAGGATGACCGTCAGGTACAGCCAGCCTTCGTCAGTCCAGAGGTAGGTGATGTCCGTACTCCAGGCCTGATCGGGGCGAGCAGGCGAGAAGTCGCGTTGCAGCAGGTTCGGTGCGACCGGCAGATTGTGGTTGCTGTCGGTGGTGGCCTTGAAGCGGCGTTTGGTCTTCGCCCTGATGCCGTGCAGCTTCATGAGCCGCTGAACGCGATCCTTGCTGACACGAATGCCCTGGGCAAGCAGCTTCTTCCACACCCGCGGCCAGCCGTACTCGCCTTTGGATTCAGCGTGCACGGCCTTGATGTGGATCAGCAGGGCGTCGTTGCTGATGCGTCGGCACGGACGCTCCGTATCGACGTCCCGGGCCTTGCGGGCATGGTAACCGCTGGGGCTGACACCCAGCACCTGGCAGGTCAGGGAAACCGGCCATTGTCGGCTGTGAAGTTCAATCCAGGCGTACTTCAATCCGACACCTTTGCGAAGTACGCCGTGGCTTTTTCCAATATGTCGCGCTCCATCTTCACGCGTGCCAACTCCGCGCGCAGCCGGGCAATCTCCATCTGTTCAGGAGAAACCTGCTTGCCTGCGCCACTCAGCTTGCCCGCGGCATCGGCCTTAACCCAGTTGTGCAGCGTCTTCGGGCTGATGCCCAGTATCTTTGCCACCGCCGCCATGCTCTGGCCGCCGCGGACCATGCGCACGGCTTCTATCATGAATTCCTGCGTGTACCGTGCTCTCGGATTCCCCATCTTTCCTTGCCGGGTCGGCCGGTGGAATTTCACCACCAGCCGCCCACAGAACCGTGCGTAAACGTCTCCATTTACACGGCTCGTCCCAGCCATCCTTCTGTCATCTCACGATGGCAGAGCGACGCGGAAGGCCAAGGCTCATCCCGGTTTCCCGGTTGGCAGACAACCTTCCGTGAGCTGGGTCATCCCTTTGCCCCACACCCATTACAGGCGCTTCAACGCTCGTACGGGATGATCCGCCCCCTGCATGTGCATCGGTACTTTCCCCCTTCGTGGGTCCCACTTATAAGGTTTTCCCTTGGCATCACATGAAGAGTTCCCAAGTTCCACACCCGAGCCCGGATTAGAGTCACGCCACCTATACACCGGACACCACATGGCCAATAAGCAGGTACTCGCCATGCTGATCCCGGGGGAAGGAGGCGCCTCCGGTTTTGATGTCATCGAACTCACTTTCGATGCGTCATCAGTGGTTCACTTGCGTTCGTCTCTCTAATCCATACATGACGTGTTTGATCACGCCTTTTAACCGTAACGTTCACCACCACACCGTTTCCGACTGCAGCAGCTTACGGCTGTTTGAAGCCAGCGCCTGCACGCCGACTTCGGAGCGCCTACCTCCATCTCAGGTATAGCATCGTGTTCAGCTTCGAACACGTTCATGGCACAACCTCCTTGCGTGAGTTTTACACACTCAGCAAGGGATCCATTTTTTGCGGGCAAGCCCATCACCGCAGCCACTCGCGCAGCCAGAGCGCGCACTGCGCGGCTTCCGAGACCGGCCAGCTTACCGTTATGTATCCGTCAGCGTAACCCGTCAAAAGTTGGAATTTAGTACGAGACCAACAGCGCTGCGAGAAATCAGGACGAGGTGAGTGAGATCCCGCTGCGGCAGTGCGACGGCTCGCTGGATGTCAGAACGCGTAACCTTGATCGTGCCAGTAGTGCCAGTCAGCGACGGCGAGTCGTGTCGAATACCGCTCGCCGCGTGAGTTCAGGCGTGCTGCCGCGATTTCATCGACCTAACGGTGTCCGCGTGTCCTGAGTTACAGGGGCAACTCCAACCAGCTGCACTGGGTCATCTCCGCCCCCCAGTTGCCCGACCTCAGCAAGCAATGCTTCGTCGCGCGCAATCACCTTCGGCAGATGCGAGCGCAAGAATTCGACCCACGTGCGCGTCTTTGCATCGATGAATTTGCGCGACGGATAGAGCGCATAAACAGTCGTCTTCTGCAGGGTATATTCCGGCAACACGCGCACCAACGTGCCATTGCGCAACCCGGAAATGGCCGCGTAGAGCGGCACCATGCCGATGCCCATGCCTTCGCGGATCGCCACGATCAACGATTCGGCGATGTTCACATGCACGGGGCCGTCGACTTCCATCAACTCACTGCCGTTCGGGCCGTCGAGCGTCCATTCATGTGGCGGGAACGCCGGCGTATGCAGGATCAGACATTCGTGATGCGCAAGGTCAGCCGGTTCTTGCGGCGCGCCGTGCGCCCGCACGTAGGCCGGCGATGCGCACAGGATGCTGAACGTCGTCCCCAGCGGAAACGATACGAGGTCCGAATTCGGCAGCGTCGATGCGCCGATCACGGCCACGTCGGCGCTGCCCTCGAACAGATCGGGCATGCGCTGCGATAGCGTCAACTCGACGGTCACATCAGGATAAAGCTCGCGGTAACGCGAAATGGCCGGCAGGACGTAGTGCTGGCCGATGCTCGCAAAGCTATGCATGCGCAGTGCGCCGGTTGGTCGCTCGTGTGCGCAACTGGCTTCTTCTTCCGCAACATCGACATCCGCGAGGATCTGCTGCGATCGTTTCAGATAGCGCTCGCCGGCGGTGGTCAGCGCAAGCCGACGCGTCGAGCGATTCAGCAGGCGCGTGCGCAGATGTGCTTCAAGCTCCGAGACCGCGCGAGACATCGCGCCGGTCGTTGAATTGAGCGATTGCGCGGCCGCGGTGAAGCTACCGGCTTCAACCACGCGCACAAACACTCGCATATTTTGTAGCGTGTCCATCAAACCTTCTGTTTCATGATCAAGATCATATTTTCCGTCAGTCTCAGAACACTATTGTTGTCCGTTCTGGAACAGATGTTCTGCACCCAACGGCTTAATGTACACATCGCGGACTCCTACAATCGGCGCCTCGCCTGCCGGTGTCGGCCATTCTGTCCGGAGGCCCTCTCAGCGACCACGTGGGGTGCACTGTTTTCAGATGAAACCCGATCATGCGATCGAACCGTCGGCGGATTTCTTCGGTCCGCGCGGCGTCATGCGGCGACGCTTCAGCCGACCCAAACTCAATCGCGCCGTACGCGACTGGGCCACCAACGACGGTCTGACCTGGCTGCATCTGCTGAAGACGGTCACCGCCGGTCTGCTGGCGCTGGGCATCGCGATGCTGCTCGATCTGCCGCAGCCGCGCATTGCGATGACCACTGTTTTTGTGTTGATGCAACCGTTCAGCGGCATGGTGCTCGCGAAGAGCTTCTACCGGATTCTCGGAACGGCAGTAGGGACCGTGGCCGCGCTCGTGCTCGGCGGGCTGTTCGGTCAGCAGCCCGAACTGTACATGCTCGGTATGATCGTGTGGGTGAGCGCCTGTATTGCTGCGGCGGTCCGGTATCGGCATTTCAGATGGTACGGTTTTGTGCTCGCGGGTTACACCGCCGCGCTGATCGGCATTCCAAACGTGACGACGCCTCAGGGACTGTTCCTCGCCGCACTCACGCGTGCCGCGGAAGTGGCGGTCGGCATCGTGTGTTCGAGCGCGGTCAGCGCGTTGCTGCTGCCCCAGCGCTCGATCCTTGCGCTGCGTCGTAACCTTCAGATCAGGTACGCGAATTTTACTGCCTTTGCTGTCGACGTGCTCGCACGCGGGCTCGAGCGCAATCAGTTCGAACGGCGTTTCGCGGATTTCGTCGACGAAATCGCTGGCTTCGAAGCAACCCGCACGTTCGTCGCATTCGAAGATCCGGCGATGCGCTCGCGCAGTGCGCATCTGGCGCGTCTGAATAGCGAATTCATGGATGCGTGCGCGCGTCTGCATGCGCTGAATCAGTTGCTCAGACGGTTGCGCGCCAGCCGCGCTGTGTCGATACTCGCGGCCATCGGTCCGTACCTCGACGAACTGGGAGCCTTGTTCGAAGCACAAGCTGAAGCCGGCGTCGAAGCATCGCACGCAGCAGCCGATCTGCGCCCCTTTCGAGCGAGCTTGCCACGCCGGGTACGCGAAACCAGGCGGCCACTCGAAGCCGCGTCCGCGGAATCGCTTGCGGACTTCGACACGGCAGCCGAATTGCTGTATCGATTCGTGGGCGAATGGATAAATTATTCGCAAACCTATGCATGCTTGTGGCGCAAAACAGCAAGCCGGCATTACCGCCTACGATGCAGCTCAAGCCCAACCAAGAGCCACCGCACAAGCAGACCTATAAGCCGCACAAACCTCTTCGCCGTATTGTTCACATTCGTGCGCTCGGCTGTCGTCATCGGAATCGCCGGTGCGTTCTGGATCGCGACAAACTGGCCGAGCGGCGGTCTCGCCGTAATTGGCGCAACACTGGTCTGCGCGTTGACCTCCACCGCGCCAGGCGCCACCAGAATGGCCATCCAGATGGCGATCGGCGCGGTGCTCGCGACGCTGGCCGGCTATGTGTTCATGTGCTACGTGTATCCGAACATCGATGGTTTCCCGCTGCTTTGCGCGGTACTCGCGCCGGTGCTCGCGCTCGGCGCATTCATCGCGACGCGTCGTGGCGCGGCAGGGCTTGGCATCGGCTTTTCGGTGTTCTTCTGTCTGCTGGCCGGGCCGGACAACGTCGTCAGCTACGTGCCCGATCTGCTGATCAACAACGGCATCGCACTCACCGCGTCGATGCTGCTCGCAGCGGTTGTTTTCGCGGTGGTCTTTCCCGCCGATATGCGCTGGCTCATCGACCGGATCATGGGCGACCTGCGAGCGCAAACGGTGTCGGCATGCAAGGACGCGCTGCCGGGTCTGAACCAACGTTTCCAGTCGGGCACGCATGATCTGACTTCGCAACTGCGCGTGCTGTTGACGCACCGTTCACGACGACGGCGCGACGCTCTTCGCTGGATGCTCGCGACGATCGAAGTAGGTCACGCCGTCATCGATCTGCGCAACGAAGCCGCACGCGCCGATTATGCCGACCTCCTTCAGCCGCGTTGGCGCAGCGTGATCGAACACACGTGCGACGATCTCGCCCGGCTCTTCGAACGCCCAGGTCCACGGTCGCTCGAACGCGCACTCGTCGCCGTGCGCTCGGCCACCTGGCTCGCGCAAGACATGCTGCAGGCAGTGCACGCCGAGCGCGCCCGGCATCACGATCTGCAACGTATCTTGAGCTGTCTGCACTTCATTCGCAGCGCGTTGCTCGACAAGGACGCGCCCTTCAATCGTCGCTGAGCAATGCTGCGTGGATCTTTCTGCCAGATGGAAAGATCCCTTCCGGGCGGCCCCGTTTATTCGCGTAGGTGGCGGTCATATAGTTTCGTCACTGCCTCGCAGTATTCGTCGCAGTAGTCGTAAGTCCTGGAGAACGAGATGAAAGTGTTGAAGATGGTCCTGATTGCCTGTTCTTTGTCCACCGCTGCCGCCGCCTATGCACAGACGGCGCCGGCCGCGCCGGAGCAGCAGGTTGCGCAAGCGGATGGCCAGCGCGCCGATAAGGTTGCCCCGCGCAAGCATGTGGAAGCGCCGAAAGCGAAAGCTGATGAATGTGTCGGCCCGATGAGCTTCTGCAACATCTACTTCGGCAGCTAAGTCCGGCTGCCTCACGCGCAACACCTGTCGCGGATCCTATCGCGCGACCCAACACCTGCTCGCGACGCCGTCCGATCGAGACGCCGCGGCGGGTGCGGCAACCGTCTATCGAGCGAAGCACACCGCAGACGTGCGCACCGGTAGACGGAGCTGGCGACTATGGAGAGACTCCCTTTCATGTACGAAGACCGAATTCGCTGCGCCGCGCTGCGCGGAAAAATCACCACGGCCGCCGACGCGGCGCTTCTGATTCACGACGGCATGCGGGTTGGTGCAAGCGGCTTCACGCGCGCGGGCGACGCGAAGGCCGTGCCGGTCGCGCTCGCCGAGCGTGCGCGCCGGCTGGGCGAGCCGCTGCGCATCACGTTGATGACGGGCGCCTCGCTCGGTCATGACGTTGACCGCGTGCTGACCGAAGCGCATGTGCTCGCGCGCCGTCTGCCGTTTCAGGTAGACAAGACGCTGCGCGACGCCATCAATCGCGGCGAAGTGATGTTCGTCGATCAGCATCTGTCCGAGACCGTCGAGATGCTGCGCGCGAACCAGCTCGGCAAGCTCGATGTCGCGATCATCGAAGCCGCCGCGATCACGGAGAGCGGCGGTATCGTGCCGACGACGTCGGTCGGCAATTCGGCGAGCTTCGCGATTCTCGCGGACAAGGTCATCGTCGAGATCAATCTTGCGCAGCCGCTCGGGCTCGAAGGCTTGCACGACATCTGGATTCCGGGGCACCGGCCGCATCGCGAGCCGCTGCCGATCGTGCGCGCGCAGGATCGCGTCGGCACACCCGCTATCGAGATTGCGCCCGAGAACATCGCGGCGATCGTGATGACGGACATGGCCGACAGCCCGTCCACGGTCTTGCCCGCGGATCGCGAAACCGCGTTGATCGCCGGTCATTTGATCGAATTTTTTCAGCATGAAGTCACGCGTGGCCGCATGCCGAAGCAGTTGCCGCCGCTGCAGGCGGGCATCGGTACGATCGCCAACGCGGTGCTGGCAGGATTCGTCGATTCGCCTTTCGAGGTGTTCGAAATTTATTCGGAAGTCCTTCAGGATTCGACGTTCGATCTGATGGACGCTGGTAAGGTCGCGTTCGCGTCCGGCGCGTCGATCACGTTGTCGGCCGCGCGGCAGGCGCAGGTATTCGGCGATATCGAGCGCTATCGCGACCGGCTCGTGCTGCGTCCGCAGGAAGTCAGCAACCATCCCGAGGTGATTCGGCGGCTCGGTCTGATCGCGCTCAATACCGCGCTCGAATTCGATATCTACGGCAACGTCAATTCGACGCATGTCGGCGGCACGCATATGATGAACGGCATCGGCGGCTCGGGCGACTTTGCGCGCAATGCGTCGTGCGCGGTGTTCGCGAGCAAGTCGACCGCGAAGGACGGCCGCATTTCGAGCATCGTGCCGATGGTGCCGCATTGCGATCACAACGAACACGACGTCGACGTCGTCGTCACCGAGCAGGGTCTCGCCGATCTGCGTGGCCTCGCGCCGCGCGAACGCGCGACGCTGATCATCGAGCATTGCGTACATCCGCGGTATCGCGAGCTGTTGCGCGACTACTACCGCGATGCGTCGCGTTGGGGAGGGCAGACGCCGCATTGCCTCGATCAGGCGTTTGCATGGCATACGCGGCTGCGCGATACGGGGTCGATGCTGCCGGCCTGATTCTGCTGCGGCCACAACCGCGGCGATAAAAGCAGAAGCAACAGGCCATAAAAAAGCGCCAGCGATTCGAACCCGCTGGCGCTTGATGACGTCGGATGCCGTGCTCAGGACCCTCGTCGCACGAGCCGGATAATAAACAGCAGAATGACCGCGCCGATCAACGCGGTGATGATCGAGCCGATCCAGCCGCCGCCAAGCGAGATATGCAGCACGCCGGCGAGCCACCCGCCGATGAACGCGCCGATGATCCCGACGACGATGTCGACGATCAGGCCGAAGCCGCCGCCCCTGACCAGCACACCCGCGAGCCAGCCCGCGATCGCGCCGATGATGATCCATGCGATGATGCCGTGTTCCATATTCGAGACTCCCTGGTTGAGTGTGATCAAATCACGGTGACAGAGCTTAGTCGAAGGTTATGAAACCGTCCACGTTCACGACGCGGAATTAACATTATCTGAATCTGCTGCCAGCTAAGTGTAGACGATGCGCGCGAACAAATGAGACTTACGCGCCGCGCTTCACTCGGGCGTCGGCTCCGCTTCCCGCGCGGTCCAACTGACGCTGGACATGCTCTTTTCCATGCTCAGGCGGCTCGCCATCTGTTCGAGCTTCGATTGATCCTTCGGATGCATCGTCAGCGTCGCCGTCACGCGAATGCGCGCCGGTTCGTCCTCGACATCCTCGCTCGTGAGGCTCTGGAACGACAGCGGCGCCGAGTACATCGAGTTGGAAATCGCGGCGCGAATGTTGATCTCGTCGGCTTCGCGGCAGACGATCGTCAGCACGTACTCGCGCACCAGGTCGGCGTTTGAAACGGGCGTCGAGTTGATCATCCGGCTCACTTCACGCAGCGCGGTGTTGGCCAGCAGCACGACCGCGGTGCCCGCCAGCGCCGGTCCGTAATGTCCCGCGCCGCTCAACACGCCGACGGCCGCCGAGCACCACAGCGTCGCCGCGGTGTTGATCCCCTGGATCGAGCCTTTGTCGCGCATGATGACGCCGCCGCCAAGAAAGCCGACGCCGGACACCACATAGGCGGCAATCTGCGTGACGCCGCTGACGCCGTTGCCGGTCAGCACGCCGAGCGTGACGAACAGGCACGCGCCGCTCGCCACGAGCGTGATCGTGCGCAAGCCGGCAGTGCGCTGGCGCATCTGTCGTTCGAGGCCAATCGCGACGCCGCAAGCAAAAGCGGTCAGAAGCCGCAGGAAGAATTCGAGTGTCATCGTTCAGAAAGGTTGGCGTGCGTGCTGCCGCAGGGTGAAGCCTAGGCGTGAGAACGTCAGGTCGTCTACCTCGTGCACGCTAAGCACATGAGGGTGGAACGAAATACGCACGCACACGCGTGCAGCGGCCGCAAGCGTGCGGCATCGGCATGGCATCGAGCCACGCTGCGCTTCACCGACAGTACGCGAATGACAATGAAATGAGAGCGACGTGCGCCATCGAGCCCGAGGGCAGGACGGCGACAGGGACACCTGACGCGGAAATCCTGCCGCTCAGGCGAGCGGGCAAATCGATACTCGGCTGGTACAGCTGCTACTGTCCAAGATCGTGATTCCGGTTAAAAGAATTGCGCGAATTTTAGAGGGCGGCGTAAAGTTCAGTCAAGCCGCGATCGGCGGAGAGTGCGCATGTGGGTCTGCTACAGCCGTATCGTAGACAGGCCGTGATTAATTGCTCCGGACTGCGAATGTTGAGTTCAATCCGGTTCGCCCGGCACGAGTCTCAAGCGCGTGATTTCCGAAGGCGCACCGAGTCGTTTCGGCGGACCCCAATAGCCCGTGCCGCGACTCGTATAAACCCAGAGTCCGTTCAGGCGCGCGAGGCCTGCCGTGAACGGCTGTTGCAGGCGCACAAAGAAATTCCACGGAAAGAACTGACCGCCGTGCGTATGACCCGACAACTGCAGCGTAAAGCCGGCCGCCGCGGCCGCTTCGGCCGAACGCGGCTGATGCGCGAGCAGCACCCTGATTAGCACGTCGCCCGGCGCGCCGGCGAGCGCCGCGACCGGGTCGCTGCGATGCGCGGGGTCGTGATGACCCGCCGAGTAATCGGTGACGCCGGCGATGACGGCGCGCGCGCCGTCATGGTCGACGATCACGTGTTCGTTCAGCAGCACCCGCAAGCCGAGCCGGCGGAATTCGGCGATCCACGAGTTCGCTCCGGAGTAGTACTCGTGATTGCCGGTCACGAGAAACGCACCGTGCCGCGCGGCGAGCCGCGACAGCGGCTGCGTATGCCGGCTCAACTGCGGCACGCTTCCGTCGACGACGTCGCCCGTCACCGCGATCAGATCCGGCTTGAGCCGGTTCACCGCGTCGACGATCGCATCGACATAGCGGCCCTTGATCGTCGGGCCGACGTGGATGTCACTGATCTGCACGATCGTGAAGCCGTCGAGCGCGGCAGGCAGATCGTCGATCGGCACGTCGATCGTGACGACGCGCGCGCGACGGCGCGCGTTGAACAGGCCGATCAGCGTCGACAGCAGCGCGAGCAGCGGCACCGCCGCCGCCGAGCCGGTGCGCCAATGCGCGATCGTGAGCGTGTTCGGCCAGATCGCGTCGATCGTCAGCAGCGACGCCAGCACGAGGTCGCGCGCGAACGTCAGTACCAGCAGCGACGAGAAGAACCCCATCGCGAGCAGGCCGACCCACGCGAGACGGTCGCCGAGCGGCTGGCGCTTGAAGCCGCGCGCCATCATGCCGACCGGGATCAGGTAGATCGACAGCACGAGCCACAGCACGCACAGCCCGCGGCCGGCCGCGTCGATCGGCATGTCGGGAATCAGGCGCAAGCCGACGTAGATATGCAGCAGGATGCCAATCAGGATGATGCGGACAAGAAACGATGAACGTCGCATAAAGAGGATCAGGGCGGGAAGGGGCCGAAGGGCAGCGATAGCGCGGCGGCGATCGGTTGACGGAACGCGGCGAATCATTCTACCGACATGTTCGGTCCCTTGCCGTAGCCGCAAAATCCGTGCTCCCGCGCCGCACGACACGCCGGCCCCGAAGCCGCCGGGACGAGCCACGAAAGGTGTTCGCCGGGCCAGGCGCGTTCCGTGCTCAGCACATACTTACAGGGCCGCGCGTCACGCATTCAATGCCTATGCAAGCGAATTAAATGGGCTTTGAATTGTATTCATGCGTGGAGTATGCTGGAAACAAGCCAGCTTGTTGCCGGGGCAGCGTAGGGCGCTTCGGCCATGACCGGTTCTGTCGCCGGGAAAGATCGGGCGGGGGGAGGCACACCATGAAACTGCTCAAATCGGGCCACCTGTGGCATCACGCGCACGACGTGCATCATGTTCATCATGAGCATCATGTCGGGCACGAGGGCAGCCACGTGATGCTGCCGCTCGTCGGCATCTCGCTGATGGCGATTGCGCTTTACGTCGGCGTACGCAACATCGATTTCTCCGAACTCGGCAAAAGCGCGCTGTTCGACGTCGTGATGGTGTGCGTCGCGCTCGGCATCGCGGGCCTGTTCGGTGCGGTCGGCGCGTGGCTGCGCTCGAATGGCGACGAAGCCGAAGAGGGCTTCTGCTTCATCGGCGCGCTGATCGGCACGGTAGTCTTTTATGTCGCGGTGCTGACCTGACGCGATCCGATCCAGCGCGTGGCGCGCACCCGCAGCGCCATCAATCATCCACGCCCCGTCACACTATGCGCGCCGCTTCGTCGAACGAAAAACGCGGGCTGCGCGCTAACAGCTTTGACGGATCGCCGTGGCCAAGATTGATCAGGAAGTTCGACTTCAGCGTCGTGCCCGCAAAAAACGCTTCGTCGACCTTGGCCTGATCGAAGCCCGACATCGGCCCAGTGTCGAGACCGAGCGCACGCGCCGCGAGAATCAGATACCCGCCTTGCAGCGTCGAATTGCGAAACGCCGTGTCCGCGATCAACCGCTCGTTGCCGACGAACCAACTGCGCGCATCCGCATGGGGAAACAGTTTCGGCAGATACTCGTAGAAGGCCATGTCCATGGCGACGATCACCGTGACGGGCGCGGCCATCGTTTTCTCGAGATTGCCAGCCGACAATGCCGGGCGCAGTTTCTCCTTACCCTCCGGCGTCCTGACGAACACGAAGCGGCCCGGACTCGAATTGGCCGAGGTCGGGCCGAGCAGTACGAGCTCCATCAGCTCGCGCAGCACGGCGTCGTCGATCGGCTTGTTCTGCCAGCCATTGTGCGTACGTGCGTCGCGAAAGAGCTGCGCGAGCGCCTGATCCGAAAGTGTCATGGAAGTGGTCCGTGCGAAAGAACAGAGGGAACGCGCAGAGCCGCGTCGAATGAAAGAGCAACGCGCGTGAATCAGTGGGTGAGCCGGTGTCGCCATAATAGTCAGGGTTTTGACTTGTCCGCTTGCATCCAGACATTCAGATGAGCACCGATTTATTCAACGACCTGCCGACGCCCGACGTCGACTGGTATCCCGACTGGCTCGCAGCGGCCGACGCCGAACGCCTGCTGGCCCGACTGATCGACGAAGTGCAATGGCGCCAGGACATGATGGGCACGCCCGCCGGCCGTGTTGCACTGCCGCGTCTGACCGCCTGGCAGGGCGAGCCGGACGCGGTGTACGTGTACTCGGGTATCCGCAACGTGCCGCAAGCATGGACGCCCGCCGTCGCCGAACTGAAGGCGGCCGTCGAGGCGACCAGCGGCGCGCGTTTTAACAGCGTGCTGCTGAATCGTTACCGCAGTGGCGCCGACAGCATGGGCTGGCACGCGGACCGCGAGCCCGAACTCGGCAAGCAACCGGTGATCGCGTCGGTGAGCCTCGGCGTCGCGCGCAGGTTCGATCTGCAGCACAACCGCAGCGGCGTCGTGCAATCGTTCTCGCTGAAGGGCGGCAGCCTGCTCGTGATGAAGGGCGACACCCAGGCGCAGTGGCGTCATCGGGTGCCGAAGGAGCCGCGCGTGAGCGGCGAGCGCATCAATCTGACGTTTCGCTGGGTCACTCCGAGAGTGACGCCGACCTGAGGCAGCAAGCGGCAATGCTCTGACCGGCGCGCCATACCAAGATTGATATCGAGGGCGCGAATCATATGATTGGACGGTTAACGCCTCGCACAGTACGCTACATCACGATCCATGCGCCGTGAGGGCCGCGAGGGCCGGGCAGACCGCTGGGTCGTCTACACAACAACGATTGGAGACTGTCATGGCGAATACACGACGTGCCGCGTGTCGCGCTCTGGGCGCGCTCGCGCTTTCCGCGAGTCTCGGAGCGCTGACGCTGGCCACGCCCGGCGCGCATGCCGAGGACAAGAAAATTACGCTCGGTTTTGCGCAGGTCGGTGCGGAAAGCGCATGGCGCACCGCGAATACCGAATCGGTGAAGTCGGCGGCGACGGAGGCCGGCATCAACCTCAAATTCTCGGACGCTCAGCAGAAGCAGGAAAACCAGATCAAGGCGATCCGCTCGTATATCGCGCAGAAGGTCGACGTGATCGCGTTCTCGCCGGTCGTCGAATCGGGCTGGGAACCGGTGCTGCTCGAAGCCAAGGCCGCAAAGATTCCGGTGATCCTGACCGACCGCAAGATCGACGTGAAGGACACGTCGCTGTACGTGACGATGATCGGCTCGGACTTCCTCGAAGAAGGACGGCGCGGCGGCCACTGGCTCGCGGATCACTACAAGGACGATAAAGGTCCGGTCAACATCGCCGAGCTGCAAGGCACGGTCGGCTCCGCGCCGGCCAACGACCGCCACGCGGGTCTGATCGAAGTGATCAAGAGCGATCCGAAGTTCAAGATCATCGCGTCGCAAAGCGGCGACTTCACGCTCGCCGGCGGCAAGCAGGTGATGGAAGCGTTCATCAAGACCTACGGCAACAAGATCAACGTCGTCTATGCTCATAACGACGACATGGCGCTCGGCGCGATCCAGGCGATGGAAGAAGCCGGCATGCATCCGGGCAAGGACGTCGTGGTGGTTTCGTTCGACGCAACCAAGGGCGGCTTCCAGGCGATGGCCGCCGGCAAGATGAACGTCGACGTCGAGTGCAGTCCGCTGCTCGGACCGCAGCTGATGTCGGCGGTGAAGGACGTCGTGGCTGGCAAGCCGCTGCCGAAGCGCATCCTGACCCAGGAGACTGTCTTCCCGATGAGCGTGGCCGCGCAAACTCTGCCGTCGCGTAAGTACTGACGCGGCGCGCAACGTCGCCGCGGCAGTGCTCGCGCGAGCGCCGCGGCGTGTGCGGTGTTCAGGCGCCGGGGCCAACGGGCTCACGGCGCGAAGGAGACGTGCAGTACGGACGCATCGAACAGGTTTCTCCAGTGGTGCCTGACCGCCCGGGCTGCTTTCTTCTGCAGCGGGCGGTCTCTTTTCAGGAGCATGCGCCCGCGGGAGCATGTCACTGGGGCCTGCCGAACCATGCATAGCCGATCGAGCGAGGTCCATGACCCATTCCGCTACCGAACCGAATCAGCCGGACCAGCCGCGGCGCGGCACGCCGCCGGGCGCGCCAAGCCAACAGAATGACATGAGCGCGCGCGAACCGATTCTGGCGACCTCCGGCGTCAGCAAGACATTTCCGGGCGTCAAGGCGTTGCAACACGTCGACTTCCGCCTGTTTCCCGGCGAGGTCCATACGCTGATGGGCCAGAACGGCGCCGGCAAATCCACGTTGATCAACGTGCTCACAGGCGTGCTCGCACCCGATGCCGGCACGATCCGCCTCGGCGGCGAGGTGGTCGCGTTCGCGTCGCCGCAGGAAGCCGAGGCGGCCGGCGTGCGCACGCTGTACCAGGAAGTGAACCTGTGCCCGAATCTGTCGGTGGCGGAGAACATCTTCGCGGGCCGGCAGCCGCGCCGCTTCGGCGCGATCGACTGGCCCGACATCAAGCGGCGCGCGCAGGAAGCCCTCGCGCGCCTCGACGTGTCGCTCGACGTCACGCGCTCGCTCGACGCCTATCCGATCGCCGTGCAGCAGATGGTCGCGATCGCGCGCGCGTTGTCCGTCGATGCGCGCGTGCTGATTCTCGACGAACCGACTTCGAGCCTCGACGACAGCGAAGTCGCGCAGCTATTCAAAATACTTCGACATCTTAAGCGATCGGGCATTGCGATCCTGTTCGTCACGCATTTCATCGAGCAGACTTATGCGATCTCCGATCGCATCACGGTGATGCGCAACGGCGAGCGCGAAGGCGAATATCTCGCGCGCGATCTGTCCGCGGATCAACTGGTCGCGAAGATGGTCGGCCACGAGCGCATGAGCGCGCGTCTGCGCGAAGCGGCGCACGAAGGACAGGCCGCCGACGATCAGGAGGTCGCGCAAGACCACACGGAAGCAACGGCCACGCAGCCGTTCATCGAGCTGCGCGGCGTCGGCCGTCGCGGCACCTTGCAGCCGATCGATCTCGAGTTGCAGGCCGGCAAGATTCTCGGCCTCGCGGGTCTGCTCGGCTCGGGCCGCACCGAGACCGCGCGGCTTCTGTTCGGCGCGGATCGCGCGGACAGCGGCACGATCCTCGTCGAAGGGCGCGCCGTGCGGCTGCGCACGCCGCACGACGCGGTGCGCCACGGCATCGGCTATTGCGCGGAAGACCGCAAGAAGGAAGGCATCGTCGCCGAACTGTCGATCCGCGAAAACATCATGCTCGCGTTGCAGGCGCGGCGCGGCTGGTGGCGCAAGATCAGCCGGCAACGCGCGCGCGAGCTCGCCGATATGTGGATCGAGCGGCTCGGCATCAAGGCGTCCGACGCCGAGCAGCCGATCGCGCTGCTGTCCGGCGGCAACCAGCAGAAGGCGCTGCTCGCGCGCTGGCTGGCAACCGATCCCAAACTGCTGATCCTCGACGAGCCGACCCGCGGCATCGACGTCGCCGCGAAGTTCGACATCATGGACCGGCTGCTCGCGCTGTGCGCGAATGGCCTGTCCATCCTGTTCATCTCGTCGGAGATCAGCGAGGTGCTGCGCGTGAGCCATCGCGTCGCGGTGCTGCGCGATCGCCGCAAGATCGCCGAGGTGGCCGGTAAGGCATCGAACGAGGACAACATCTACCGACTCATCGCAGGGAGCGGCGAATGAAGCTATCGAACTGGTTCGCGCGCGACGGGGTGGAGCGTCCGCTGCTATGGCCATGCGTGACGCTCGTGTTGCTGTTCGGACTGAACCTGCTGGCCAATCCGCATTTTCTCGCGCTGCGCACGCTCGACGGCCACCTGTTCGGCGCGCCGATCGACATCCTGAATCGCGCGGCGCCGCTCGTGCTGGTCGCGATCGGCATGACGCTCGTGATTGCGACACGCGGCATCGATATTTCGGTCGGCGCGGTGGTCGCGATCGCGGGCGCCGCGGCCGCGACGATACTCGCGACCCAGGCCGTGCCGAGCGGTGCGCTGATCGCGCAGGCGCTGCTGGCCGCGCTCGTCGTCGGCATCTTGAGCGGCATGTGGAACGGGCTGCTCGTGGCGTTCGTCGGGATGCAGCCGATCATCGCGACGCTGATTCTGATGGTCGCGGGCCGTGGCATCGCGCAACTGCTGACCGCCGGGCAGATCATCCCGATCGGCGCGCCCGGCTATCTGTTCGTCGGTGGCGGCTACTGGCTCGGCGTGCCGTGCTCGGTATGGATCGCAACCGTAGCCGTGCTGGCGACGGCCGCCCTGGTGGAGGGCACGGCGCTCGGCCTGTTCATTCGCGCGATCGGCGTGAACCCGGTTGCGACGCGGCTCGTCGGCTTGCGCTCGAAGGCGATCGTGTTCGCGGTGTACGGCTTCTCGGGCTTGACCGCGGCGCTGGCCGGCATCCTGATCAGCTCGAACGTGCGTAGCGCGGACGGCAACAACGCGGGCCTGCTGCTCGAACTCGACGCGATTCTCGCCGTGACGCTCGGCGGCACGTCGCTGCTCGGCGGCCGCTTCAGTTTCGCGGGCACGGTGCTCGGCGCGCTGATCATCCAGACGCTCACCTACACCACGTATTCGATCGGCGTGCCGCCGGAAGCGACGCTCGTGGTGAAGGCGGCCGTCGTGCTCGCGGTCAGCGTGATCCAGTCGCCGGCGGCGCGCGCGCTCGCGGTGTCGTTCGGCGCGTCGCTCGTCAAATCGCGCGGGGTGGCACGATGACGCGCGTTCTCGAAGCACTCGCCCGCGTGGTCGATCCGCGCACGCTGCCGATCGCGGTGACGGTCCTGCTGTTCTGCGCGCTGTTCGGCTTTGGTTCGGTGATGTACACCGGTTTCTTCTCGTGGCAGGTGTTGCTCGATCTGCTCGTCGACAACGCGTTTCTGCTGATCGTCGCGATCGGCATGACGTTCGTGATCGTGTCGGGCGGCATCGATCTGTCGGTGGGCTCGATCGTCGCGCTGACGACGATCGTCGAAGCCGTGCTGTCCGAGCACATGCATGTGTCGGTGTGGCTCGTCATTCCGATCGTGCTGTTGATGGGCACGGTGTTCGGCGCGGTGCAGGGCGCGCTGATTCACTATTTCCGCCTGCAGGCGTTCATCGTGACGCTGGCGGGGATGTTCTTCGCGCGTGGCCTGTGCTTTCTGATCACGACGCAGTCGATCACGATCACCGATCCGACGTTCAAGGCGATCTCCGCGTTTCGTCTCAGTGTCGGCGTCGGTTCGGTATCGGCGAACGTGCTGATCGCGGCCGTGACGCTCGCGGCCGCGATCTATGTCGCCCATTTCACGCGCTTCGGCCGCAACGTGTATGCGGTCGGCGGCAATCCGCGCTCGGCGCTGCTGATGGGCCTGCCGGTCGCGCGCACGCGGGTCGGCGTGTATGCGCTGAGCGGCTTCTGTTCGGCGCTCGGCGGCGCGGTGTTCACGTTCTACGTGCTGTCGGGCTATGGGCTGCAAGGGCAGGGCATGGAACTCGATGCGATTGCGGCCACGGTGATCGGCGGCACGCTGCTGACGGGCGGCGTCGGTTATGTGGTCGGCTCGCTGTTCGGCGTCGGCATTCTGGGCACGATCCAGACGCTGATCACGTTCGACGGCACGCTCAGTTCGTGGTGGACGCGCATCGTGATCGGCGCGCTGCTGTGCGCGTTCTGTTTGCTGCAGCGATTGATCGAGCGGCACGCGAAGTCGGTGCGTCGGCCCGGCGGCACCAATGCGGTCACGACGACGGGGCATGGGCACGGGCGTGACGAGACGTCGACGACGGCGTCGTCGGATTCGCAGGTGTTGGGGCGGGCGCCGGGCTAGCGCGGTCTTCCTGTCGCTTCGAACCACGGCGGCGCGGCGCACGCCGCGCCGCGTTCACGTTAGTCCGCGCGCCCGCTTCCGAGCGTCCAGCTCATGCCGTTCGCACCGGCATAGACCGCGAGCTCGGCGCATTCGCGGATTTGCGCGTCGCCAGCAGGTGCATGCAGCGCTTGAGCGCTGCACTCGTCAGCGCACTGAGCAGCAGACCCGCAATCACATCGGCGAGATAGTGACCGCCTTGCGTCGGCGTCGACAGGATCATCGCCACGTTCAGAGGAATCGCAAACAGCGAAAGCCGTGGCATGCGACGCAGCGCGTAGATAAAGACAATAGCGGGTGACGCCCACTACTCCGCTGTTCCCCGTGTTCGTGTTCGTGGCTCGACATTGTGCTCGGCAATTTTTGTTGGCGCTGTCTGGTGAAGGATAAGCACAGGTAATGCCTATCGTCTGACGGCTTTGTCGCGACTGGGTCGACGGGGCCGACAGGCGGTGATCGACCGGCATGGCGGTCCGGAACGTGGCAGCGTTCAGACGTGTGTTTCCCGTCGCCACGCGGGTGCGCAGCGTCGTTGCCGATGAGCACGTTTCCGTCTGCGTGACCTATTATCAGAAAGAGTTGTGAACAGTACGACTGCGGTTGCGATGCAATCCGCGAATCGTGCGACTGAATGCAGATGCCGTGGAGAAAGAGCGATGGTTCACACGGAAATACTCGACGCGCTGCGGGCATACACCGATCCGTTCCGTGTCACGAGCGGCAAAGATTTCTTCCTGAAGGATTTCGATCCCGGCGAGACGGTGGGACTCAGAATGCATAAGGAAGAGGCACAGCAACTACTCCAGCGCGGGTCGAAATGGCTCGCGATGGAGCAGGAGATCCTCTACGCGCAGGATTCCTGGTCCGTGCTTCTGGTGTTCCAGGCCATGGACGCCGCGGGGAAGGATGGGACGATCAAGCATGTGATGTCGCGCGTCAATCCGCAGGGGTGCGATGTTATTTCGTTCAAGCAGCCGTCGGATGAGGAACTCTCCCACGACTTCCTTTGGCGCTATTCCAGGAAAGTGCCCGAGCGCGGGCACATCGGCATTTTCAACCGCTCGTACTATGAAGAGGTGCTGGTGGTGCGCGTGCATCAGCATCTGCTCCATGCGCAGAAGATCCCACCGGCACGGGTCGGCAACAACATATGGGACGAGCGGCTCGCCGACATCGCGCGCTTCGAGGACTATCTGACGCGCCAGGGCGTGGTCGTTCTCAAGTTCTATCTGAACCTGCCGTACGGGGAGCAGAAGAGGCGATTCATGGATCGCCTCGAGAATCCCGACAAGCACTGGAAGTTTTCCGCAGCCGACGTTCGCGAGCGTCGCTACTGGAACGACTATATGCACGCCTATGAAGAGGCGATCCGCGCGACGGCCTCCGAAGCGGCTCCGTGGTTCGTCGTGCCCGCCGACAACAAACCTTTCACGCGCCTCATCGTCGCGGCCGCGATCGTCGAGGCCGTCGAGAAGCTCGACCTCGAATATCCGAAAGCCACGCAAGAGCAGATGAAGGATCTCGCCGCCGCGAGGGAGGAACTCGGCGCTGAAGAGGTGGACGGGACGAGACCCGATCAACCCGGGGACGATCCAGACCATTGAGAGCGGCCCCCTGACCCGAAATCACTGGAACCGGGAGACACGAGGATGAGCTCAGTTGAGAGTGCGACGCCGTGGCATGCGATGCCGGCCGGTGACATCGAACGGCAGTTCAACGTCGATCCCGCGCAGGGCCTCGATGCAACGGAAGCGACCGGGCGGCTGGCCACCTATGGGCCGAACCGCCTCCCGCAGGGCAAGAAGAGGGGGCCGGTCGTACGCTTCCTGATGCAGCTCCACAACGTTCTGATCTACGTGCTGCTCGCGGCCGGTTTCGTCAAGTTCATGCTGGGCCTGTGGCTCGATGGCTCGGTCATTCTGGCCGTCGTCATCCTCAACTCGCTGCTCGGCTTCTTGCAGGAAGGACGCGCCGAGAAGGCGCTCGACTCGATTCGCAACATGCTGTCCGCGGAAGCGCGCGTGATGCGTGGCGGAGCGGTTCGCTTGATCCCCGCCGAGGAACTCGTTCCTGGCGACATCGTGCTACTGGAATCGGGCGACAAAATCCCGGCGGACATGCGTCTCGTCGACGCCAGGAACCTGCGCACGGAAGAAGCGGCTCTGACGGGGGAATCCCTCCCGGCCGAGAAGGGCACCGCGCCGGTACCCTCCAAAGCCACGGTCGGCGACCGCGAGAACATGGCGTTCTGCGGCACGATGGTCTTGTCGGGGCGGGCAACCGGTGTCGTGGTGACGACCGGGAGCCAGACGGAACTCGGCCGGATCAACCAGATGCTCGCCGAGGTCAGCGCGCTCGAGACGCCGCTGCTGCGCCAGATCAAGAAGTTCGGCTACGTCATCACGGCAGTGATCGCCGTTGTCAGCGTGCTGCTCTTCTCCTGGGGGCACTGGCTCGGACACATGACTTTCGTCGAGCTGTTCCAGGCCATCGTGGGGATTGCGGTATCGGTCATCCCGGAAGGCCTGCCGGCGCTCATCACCATCACGCTCGCCATCGGCGTGCAGCGCATGGCCCAGCGCAACGCCATTATTCGCCGCCTGCCGGCGGTCGAAACACTGGGCGCCGTCTCGCGCATCTGCTCGGATAAAACGGGCACGCTGACCCTGATGGAGATGATGGTGACCTCCGTCGTAACGGCCGAAGCGGCCTATGCCGTT
The DNA here is from genome assembly GCF_014201025.1 of Paraburkholderia sp. MM5384-R2. Classification (NCBI taxonomy): domain Bacteria; kingdom Pseudomonadati; phylum Pseudomonadota; class Betaproteobacteria; order Burkholderiales; family Burkholderiaceae; genus Paraburkholderia; species Paraburkholderia sp. MM5384-R2. The sequence goes on along the minus strand of NZ_JACHDI010000010.1, from coordinate 208,528 downwards.
ACGGGCGACGGCTACGCCAGCGAAGGAGAGGTCAGCGCGGATGGCAAGCCGCTCGGCGCTGCGCCGGACGTGCTCAAGCTGATGGGCCGCGTGTCGCTGTTGTGCAACGACGCCGAGCTCTTCGAGGAAGACGGCAAATGGAAAGTGGAGGGTGACCCGACCGAGGGCGCGCTCTATCCGTTCGCTTCCAAGCTGGGCATGGACCGTGCCGCCGAGACGGCCGCCGCGCCGAGGATCGACGCGATCCCCTTCGAGTCCGAGCACAAGTTCATGGCGACGCTGAACCGTTCGACGGACGGCGAGATGCTGCTGGTCAAGGGCGCGCCAGAGGTTATCCTCGACCACTGCGACCGGCAGCAGACGGCGCAAGGCCCGGCGCCGCTCGATCGCGAGCACTTCGCGAGGGAGGGCGACCGGCTCGCCGCGCAAGGTGAGCGCGTGCTCGGGCTCGCGTGGCTGTCGGACCCGGGCCTGCGTACGGGTGGCCTCGGGCCGCAGGACCTGCCGCGTACCCTCGTACTGCTCGGCCTCGTGGGCCTGATGGACCCGCCGCGCAAAGAGGCGATCGACGCCGTGCGCGAATGCCACGGCGGCGGCATTCGCGTGACGATGATCACGGGCGACCACAAGATCACGGCGGCGGCAATCGCAAGAATGCTGGGCATCGGCGACGGCAAGACCGCCGTGTCCGGCACCGAGATCGAGGCGATGAACGATGCGGCGCTGCAGGAATGCGTGCGCGGCGTCGACGTGTTCGCGCGCGCGAGTCCCGAGCACAAACTGCGGCTCGTCAAGGCGATCCAGGCGAATCGGCAGATCGTTGCGATGACGGGCGACGGCGTCAACGATGCGCCGGCGCTCAAGAAAGCCGACATCGGTGTCGCGATGGGGATCAAGGGCACCGAGGTGACGAAGGAGGCGGCGGGCATGATCCTCGCCGACGACAATTTCGCGTCGATCTCCGCGGCGGTGAAGGAAGGGCGCACGGTCTACAACAACATCGAGAAAGCGATGCTGTTCATGCTGCCGACCAATGTCGCGCAAGGCGCGGTGATCGCGGTGGCGATCCTGTTCTCCTTCACGCTGCCGATCACGGCGCCGCAGATCCTGTGGGTCAACATGGTTACTTCCGTGGCGCTCGGCCTGACCATTTCGTTCGAGCCGCACGAGGCAGACGTGATGCGCCGCTCGCCACGCGCAATCGACCGGCCGATCGTCACGCGCTTCGGCATCTGGCGCATCCTGTTCGTCGGCGCGGCGCTCGTGATCTATACGCTGTCCACCTTCTTCTGGATGAAGTCGCAAGGGGCGTCGGATCAGATGGCGCGCACGGCCGCGGTCAACGCCATTACGCTGGGCCAGGTGTTCTATCTGCTCAACATCCGGTATCTGCTCGATTCGTCGCTGTCCGTGCGCGCCCATACAGGCAATCGCTATCTCTGGTACGGAATAGCCGGCGTCGTGGTCTTGCAGCTTCTGTTCACCTATACGTTCCCGTTCCATGCCGTTTTCCACACCGAGGCTCTGCCCTTGTCGGCGTGGGGGTGGCTCGTCGGTGGTGGCGTCCTGTTTTTCCTCGTGGTGGAGATCGAGAAGCTCGTTTTCCGGCTCACCCCTGCATTGAGAGGATTTGTGACGTCGCAACAGGAGGGCGCGGCCTTGCCCAATGATCCCGCGAGGTAGGCCGCCTTGGCGGCCGCCTGCTACATCTCATGCACGCGGCGGAGGATGAAAAACAGATTAGCCGAGACTGCATTCACGATCGGTATCCGCTCGAAAGGCCGGTTCAGCTTCATGCCGATATTGGCCAGGGCGTTGAGCGCTCCGCCGCCCTTTATGCCTTTTGCGAAGGTGGGAAAGACCTGGTGATAGCCGCATTCTTCCAGTACGAATCCCGACCGGAGAAACAGGCGCTTCGCGTCGCTGAGACTGTACAACCGATTATGGCCCGTGTACTTCTTCATGACTCTGCACGCGTTTTCGGTCACCGATAAGCGGTTAGGTAAAAATGTGATTATCAGCAAACCGTCGTTTTTCAGCACGCGCCATAGCTCATCGAGGCTCTTTTGCTCGCGGGCCACGTGCTCGAGTACACCGCTTCCGATCACCACATCGAATTGATTGTCTTCGTAGGGCAGCAGAAATTCATGATCGAGCGATGCGAAAGATAACCCGGCGTACTCATGGAATTCCGCGAATTGCCCATCCTTGCAGATGTCGCAGCCATATATATCGATGTCATGGTAGAGCGTGCGAAGCATGCACGAATCTGGCGCGTGCCGGCATCCCCAGTCGAGCACTTTCATGCCACGCTTGATATACGGTGCGTAAATTTCGAACGCGCGCACGTGGCGATCGAGACTCGCGTTGTTGGCAATGACCGATTGCACATAGTCCCGGTATTCACCATCGCTACGATGTGCAATGTAGTCCTCGCAAAGCTTGGCATAAGTCGCCTTGACCTGCTGCAATTCATTGCTCGGGATCGTTTCAGTGTCGATGGGTTTATGCATATCTCCCTCATGGCGGTGCGAACGATACGACGAATTTCAGGCTTTACCGGGCCAGTATGCTGGTCATCCTTGGTCCATGTTGAGGTCTGCGCAATCCGCTTCCGCAGTACCGGCTTTCGCTGCCCGAGTGACATCGGGGTTCAGAGGTTCGCGGGATGTTGACTATTCCGATTTTGAGCGCTAATGGACTGCGTTTGGCGAGACCTGCGGCAGCAACTACCTGGATAAAGCCGCGATAGTGAACGGGTTCAAGTTTTGAAGGATAGCAGTTGAATTTGTCAAAACTGGTCGGGGAACCTCTCCATTTCGCGCCTTATTCTGATGGTTTTGCGCCGTGACGCTCATCCGTTGTGTTCGAGCGAACATCAGTGCCTGCCTTCCGTTGCTCGGCCGTCTTATTCAGAGTTTACTTAACAATGCGGTCGAACAGCGCGATGTGCGGTCCTCCAACCGGCCAGTACCTCGTAGCTATCCATGTGCGCATCGACCGGCGATAGCGCTCTATCTAGCCCCCACGACCAGCGATGCGGCGAGCCCAGAAGGCGTCTCGACCCCAAATTTTTATGTTGCGGCGCATCTAAAACCATCCTATAACCATCCATATGGCTGGTGCAAGGATGGTGCGATGAAGAAACCCGCGGTATTGGACACCCCCCGCCCGAAAGGCGGCGACTCGGAAAAAATCACGATCAACCTCGGACCGGTCGACCTCGGGCAGATCGACCTGCTGGTTGAAGAAGGCTTCTATGCGAACCGGACCGACCTGATCCGAACGGCGATTCGCAACCAGCTCGCGCTACATGCGCGGGTCGTCCAGGAAACGGTTGCGCGTCGTTCGCTCGTGCTCGGGCTGCAGCATTTTTCCAGGCAGGATCTCGAGGCGATTCGAGCCGCGCGCGAGCGTCTCAACATTCAGGTCCTGGGATTGGCCAGCATTGCCGCCGATGTCTCCCCGGAACTCGCGCTCGCGACTATCGAAAGCGTCGTGGTGCTGGGAGCCTTTCACGCTTCGCCCGCAGTCAAGACGGCGCTTGCCGGCAGAATCCACTAGCCGCGCGAGGCCCACCCCCTCAACACCGGTAATCGGACAAATGTGATGAAACTCAACGAAGGCTTTCTGAACTCAATGCACGAAGCGATGACTTTGCTGCGTACCCGCGGCGTTGCCGAAGCGACAGAAGCGATACAACGCGCACTGCGAGGGGAAAGCGTCGGTGCAGTGAACGAAACTGCGTCGCGGGACAAGACGCCAGAGCCCGTTGTCTTCCCGTTTGCAAAGACCAAGGAAGCGACCGCGCACAAGGCGCGAGAAGACTGCCTGGACGTGGAGGAACGAGGACATTTCATCACGCTTGCGTATGCGAATGCCGCCGGTCGCCGTCAATATCGGCTGTATGTGCCGGCGGGTGGCGCCGGCGAGCCGCTGCCACTGATTGTGATGCTGCACGGCTGCACGCAGGACGCCGACGATTTCGCAGCAGGCACGCAGATGAACGCGCTTGCCGAGCGGCATCGATGTCTCGTAGCTTATCCGGTGCAACCGCGGCAGGCGAATCCGTCGAAGTGCTGGAACTGGTTCAAACCTGACGATCAGCATCGCGAGCGCGGCGAGCCGTCGCTGATCGCAGGCATCACGCGCGAAATCATCTCGGCCCACAACGTCGATCCTGCGCGCGTGTACGTCGCGGGGATGTCCGCGGGAGGCGCAATGGCGGCGATCATGATCGCCGAGTATCCCGAACTGTATGCCGCGGTCGGCGTGCATTCCGGTCTTCCGGCACGGTGCGCGCACAATTTACCCTCCGCGCTCGCGGCGATGAAAGGCGGCAAGCACCCCCGAAACGCACGGCGCGTGCAAGGCGATACAGACTTGTCACCGAGACGGCCCATGATCGTCTTTCATGGTGACGCGGATGCCACCGTGCACGTAGCGAATGCCACGCGGCTCGTGCAGAGGTTCGACGCGCGGCCGGACGCCGGCAGCGAACGGCGTCGCGTCGATGCGGGCCGACGCGCCTGTACCGTCTCGCGGCTGGTTTCCGGCGACGGTATCGACGCCGAGTTGTGGACCATTCATGGCGCAGGGCACGCTTGGGCAGGCGGCAATGCACGAGGCAGTTATACGGACGCTGCTGGTCCGGACGCGAGTGCCGAAATGCTGCGCTTCTTTCTTGATCATCCGCAACGACGATAGTGCAGGCCTCTCTTGTGGTTACTATGATTGCGACGGAGTGGCGTCCGCTGCGCATGTAGAGCAAGTCCGCTTGCTCAACTGCATAAAAGGCTGCCCGATGAATCACTTCCGGGGCGAATCCTCGGCGGCAGGTCGGCGAAGCCGGAGATGCGCCGCAATCAACGTACGGCGGGTTGCCATTCAACTGGAGACATCCACGCTTGTTCGTCCATCGTCAACAACGGGTCGCGTGTCGCCGATCGCGGCCTTGCGAAGTTCGAGCGATGTGTGCCCATTGCGTGAGGCAGGCATCGGCCATGAGCGGTCAGTCAATACGACGCCTCGAATGTCCGCTTCCCGACGGCGGGTACCAGTCGCGGTTCAGCGCCCTTCGAGCTTCCGGTGCCAAGATCGGAAGCATGTTTCATGCATATGTGGAACATCGATTGGCCGCCGCCTATTAAGCTCAGTAGGCGTCTGCTTCGCACAAGTGTCCTTAAAGAAAAGCCTTGTGCGCGTCAGTCATCACATATTGCCAAAAGAGACTAGCCGAAAATCCGGCATGTTTGAAGCCTTTCCAGACTACTCCCATTGTCGTCGTTCTACGCGTTGATCTTCACGCTCGGCATCCGCCGCAAAATTCCGAGCGAGTTCGTCGAGTACCCCGGCTGTTCGAGGCCACTCGCTAGAGGCCTCATATAAACGTCGATACCTCGCTTCCAGCGCGCGTTCCTGTTCTCCTCCGTCGTACACGCCGCGCGTGGTCACACCCCGACGGTTCAGTACGCCCAAAACGATTCCGGTTTCAAGCTCCTTGCTCCGCGTAGCTTCGATGACTTCTCGCACTGCTCTTGGCGGCCACATTCCATCCGCATCTGACTTCGATGCAGCCAAGATGTTGCCTATACGCTCATCACCGACATCCCGTCGACCACTCTCCGAGCAAAGGATCCGCACCGTCTTGACCCATGACAGAAGCGCTCTGGCATCGATGTCGCCGGCATCATTCGCGCCTGGAACGTAATCCCAATCATGTAGAACGTTCCATGCGTGAGACGCAATATTCGCAGCTTGCTCCGTGTCCTCGGATTCCGGCTCGTTTATGCCGCTCTCAGGAGAAGGCCCGTATATCGTCTTCAATAGCATCATGAAGAAGCTGGGGTCGGTGGCCAGCGCCTTCTGCAGTTCTTTGGGGCGCCGCTCAGAGTACTGAAGCAGAGCAAAGTATGCCCACTCGATACGAGCAATGATAGAGCGGTCCGTGGAATCTATTGAATCCAACCAACTGAGCAACTGCGTAACGTGGTAGCCAAACATCGTGGATTCGTTCGGGTCTGTTGCATGGGCATCCTTGCTTTCTTCGACCGCTGCGAACAACGCTTGAACGACCAAAGCTGGAGGAAACCCCATTTTTATATGCTGGGCAAAGACATGTACGGCATCCCTCGCACGGTGCTCATTGATCAGTTGCTCGGCCGCGAAAGCGAGGTCCTCGCGAGAACCAGAGATCGCCCACGTTGCTACCCCTCGCCAGTAACGTCGCTCCATTTCCGAGCCGACAGCGCGTGCGGCTTCCCAAGTGCGCCGAACGGCCGGTAGCGCATGCAGTATCCGCAGAACCGCATCCGGCCCCCATCCCTCTAGCGTTGCCATCTCGAGTAGAGAGTCAGACCAGCTATCGCCAGTTGGTTCGCTACTCACGGCCGCAACTAGGGTCTGTGCAAGCCTGCGTTCGCTATCGTTTTCGCTCCGAATGCCCACTTTGACCAAGTCCAGTTGCAACTGGTCGGGTAACGCAGCGATCACGACAGCCTCCGCCACCCAGCCGGGCGATCGGGAACGACGTGCCAGCGTCATGACGGCATCGACCCCGCCCAAACCTGCCAATTGTGTCATCGCCTCGACCCGATAGTCCTTGATGGCCTTTTCGGCAGCCTGCCAGCCCCCTTCTGCCGGCGGTTGAGGCATGCCGCAACCTGGGGAAAATGCCCAAACCAAGCGATCGATCGGATCAGTTGGTGACAAGCGTTCGTATGCTTCTTGAAGTTCCTTCATCTCTGGCTCAGGCAACGACCAGTCTGCGTCTGGAAAGCTCCGATGATGATTCAAGGATTTGCGAATTGTGTCGCGCAAGTGCGCGCGATCATCCGTATCTTCGATATGGGGTAACGACGCGAGCAATAGCCGACGCATTTCGTCTCGACGACGCTCTGGAAAGTTTGCCATGAGTTCAATGAGTTGCATCCAGCGCTGCGCACTGTGCCGGACGTCTTCCAGCAAGCGAGTCGCAATCTCGTCCGCGCCGCGAGCTACCAGTTCATGCGTGATCGCTTCCGCGCTCTCAACGGCGAAGTCCCTCCACTGAGGTAGTGAAGTCGGGAAGGACGTGTCGTACGATCGAGGCGCGATCGATAACATCAGTTTCCAAGCTACAGCGGGCCTAGACGTACGAAGACGATCCAATACACGCAGGCGCTCGTCCAGCGACGCGAAAGTTTGCGGCGACCACAGCAAGAAAATCGCGCGCAGGCTCCTGTCCGGCCTGTTGCCTTGGCGACCGCCTGGATCAAGCGCGGCTAAGTCTGACAGTGCGTAGACCACTGCGCCGAGCAACGCCGGAGACCAGGCGAGCCGTTCAAGTGCCCAAAGCAGCCCGTTTACATGATGGCTTGAGAACAAAGGATCGTCGTCTTCGTCGAACAGCTCGACTAGGGGTGACGGTGAGTCGACCAAGGCGTCGTCTAGAGCTTGCAAGAACGCTCTAGGGGCAGCCTCCGCCAATCTCGGCGATTCGGCATCCAGCGTCCACCAAAGGGCCGAGTCTGACTTTCGGAGGAGCTTCTCGATCGCGAAGCTAACCTTGGACTCGCACTTTGTCACGTTCTTCGCATTGTTCGCTAGCGTTGCCATAAGAATGAGCGTTTCCGCCATGCTCTGCCTTAGGAGCCGCGAATGAGTCAGCCTAGTCGCTTGCGATGATGAGAAGAATCGCTCCTTGCTGCTTAACGTGAACTGAGGGTCGCGCTCGTTGAAGACCTTTGCGAACAGATCAAGAAAGCGATCAATGTCGCCGTCCGTGAGGAACGGAGCCAGCAACAGCCAGGCATCGCGCCGCGATGCTACTCGCCAAGCGTTGCCCGACTTACGCAACGGACCGTCGAGGACATTGGTCAAGGGTGCCAAGCTCCTTGCCATATCGTTGTATGCGTGTTCGGCCAGGCTCTCCAAAACGGCGCAATCTCCCGGTATGCTTTCATCCCAGCCGCCGGCAAGTATGGCCGCCACCAATGCGCGGTTGGGTACGCTCTGAGCCCAACTCGGTAGTCGACCAGGTGCAGATGGGATCAATCGGCGGATGACGGCGAGGCTTCGTGCCGAGTCCCCGGCGAGTCGATCAGCTTCTGCCCGATCGAAACCCATGCTGCATAGCGCCTCCCTGATGAAGTCGCGGCGTGGACGTGGTAGCACCAGCACCGTTGCTGTTTGGCCTGCATCGGGACCAAGCGCGAGGAATACGTGATGTCCTCTCGCAGCAAGGAGTTGCGCCAATCCGGCGTCGGCAGCGCGAAGCGCAATGATCAATGGAGATGCCGCGTCTCCAAGGATACGAGCAACATCTTCATTTGCCGCCACGAGAGCACGAGAGAGGTAGATCGCCGCGTACTGAGGCGGCAACTCCATGATGGCAGAGTGGAAGAATGCGAGGGCTTCTTCCGTGGACTCGGCCTGAACGGACAACACAGAAGGGGCAGCCCGCAACCAACGCAGCGCGTGTGCAGCCTCCTCGTCACGACCCACGAGCACCAAATCGGCAGTGAGCGGAGGTATGGTGGCCAATGACCATTCGGTCCATACGTCCGCCAACGCACCGATACCTGCCGGTCGCTTGCGAAGCCGGGTCGCCAGCCAATAGGCGACGGCTGGGTAACGATCGATCCAATGGACGAGATCGTCTGCATCTAGAGCTTTTACGTCAGCCCACGTACTTTCAGCCTTGCGTTTGGCCGCCCATTGATCCTTGGCTGGCCAACGCCGTGGAGTAACAAAAACGTACGTCGCGTCCTTCAGAGAGACGGCGCCTGGATCACTCGTTCTTTTCTCATAGTCTTCGTCAGCCTTTGCCCTGATGCCGGTTCTCTGCGAGCCGACTTCCCAGGCTGACGCACCGCGTGGGACCGGATCAACGGCGACCGCTGCGACGCAGGTGCCATCCCAGCCCGAATACTGGACACTATCTCCCGCAGGAAATCGGAGTTGTGCGACGTTGTTGCACGTCGCAGAGATTAGCCTGCTAAGCAGTTCCGGCATTGCGGCTTGACCATCCCGTCGGTCCGCCCAGTCTGCGAGGTCAGAGGCTTCGATCCAGCGTATCGGCTGCCCTGAAGGTATGAGTGCAGGTGCGGCGTGCGGCATATCGAAGAGTGCTCCTCCTCCGTAGAAAGCCACGCCTGCCGACTCTAACGCCGATCGGATCGCATCTGAGTTGTTAGCCATGGGGGTGCGCTGCCCGCGCTCGAAATCAGCGACGGTAGAGGCTGCAACCCGAGCTTGCTTTGCTAAATCCTGCTGCGACCAACCCAAGAGTGCGCGGCCAGCACGAACCTGTACGGGCGAGAGTAGGTGACTCATATATAAATGTCTACGTCATAGTAAATATATGACGTTAGTTTAAAACCTGCGTAGGAGAGGTGTCCAGCGGTGCGGGCCTTTCCGATACCGAACAGCCGAGGGCACTCGTGTTCGGTGTGACGAAGCCAGTGTGGTTGAGGGCATCTGCGATGGTACGACGGATCGTGAACATGACGACGGCATTAGTGGCGGACGCGAGCGCTCATCGTTCACTTGTACTTCAAGCGTCGCAACGAGTGATGAATTTGACAGTGATGCGGCCGTTGGTCGTCTCTCGGCCAACGGCCGTTCTGGGTCGGGAAGACTCATTCCACATCGGTGAGAGCGACCGTTCGCCGACGCCGGCTTGCGAGCGGCGTCTGGTCGAAGCTCCCAGACGCCCTGGCCCAGCCGCATTCGCACACCGCAAAGCACACCCCGTCAGCCACGCTCCAACCGCCTGCGTACCGTCCCCACCAACCTGTCAAACGGCAATGTACTCGCAGCCAGCGCACAGACCTCAGCAAAATTCTCCCTCACGATATCTGTCAACACCTGCCCCGGCGGCGCCTCGACCAGCACCTGCGCGCCCATTTCCTGCATCACGGTCAGCGCATCGAACCAGCGCACGGTGTAACGCATATTGGTCGCAAGGTCCTCGCGAATCGCATCGGCCGTATATAACGGGCGTCCACCGCGATTGCCGATATAAACCCCGCGCGGTCTTTCAACATGCAACGTGCGCGAGTACGCCAGCAGTTCGTCGCTCGCACGCGCGAGCAATTCGCAATGCGAGGGCACGCTGACCGCGAGCCGCGTGGCCTTGCGCGCGCCGGCCGCGAGCGCGCGTTCGATGAACCCGTCGAGCGCATCGTCCGCGCCGGCCATCACTATCTGGCGCGGTGCATTGACGTTGCCGATATACACGCGTTGCCGTTCCTCCGCGGCCTGCTGTGCAACGAGCGTTTCCGCCTGCCGCTCGCTCAAGCCGGAGACGGCCGCGAGACCATAGCCCGCCGGATAAGCGGTTTCCATCAGATCGGCGCGTCGCTGCACCATCTTCAGCGCGTCGCGGAACGCCACCGCGCCACAGCTGACCGCCGCCGCATACGCGCCGATCGACAGTCCCGCGCTGATCTCCGCCGCCAATCCTTCATCGGCGAGCGCGCGCATGATCGCGACGCCCGCGACGGTCAAGCCCAGTTGCACCGCGACGGTCGAATCGAAAGCGTCGGCTGAGTCGAGCGTCAGCACGTCGATGCCAAGTGTGTCGGAGGCTTCAGCGAGCGTGTCCTGTACCGCGCGATGCTGCGGCAGTCGATGCAGAAAGCCTTCGCTCTGCGCACCCTGGCCGGGGAACAGAAGCGCGAGCATCAGGCAATGCCATGGTGAGCAACCGCCGCCCACGGATCGGCGATCAAGCGGGGGCCGCTCGCATCGCGGGCAAGCACGCGCGCCTTGCCCGCGGCCCATTCCGCGAGCGCCACGCCACCCGCGGGCGTTTCGAGTTGCGCATCGATGCGGATACCGATATGCGCCGCGAGCGTTTGCAGTTGCTCCAGCAAAGCACTCGCGACATTCAGCGCCAGCGGTTGCGGCACGCGGATCAACAGATCGAGGTCGCTCGCTTCGTTGACAGTCGGCACGTGCGTCGCCAGTTCAAAGCCGGTGCTGCCAATAGGTCCCCAAGCGAATCCACCAAGCGGAGCGCCCGAATCACGTTGCAACGAAAGCAGTGCAACGAACGAGGGCAATGCATCACGTCCGGCATCGGCTTGCGTCTGCGCGAGCGATTCCGGCGGCACGGCACCGACGATATCGTCCGCATGCACCCATGTGCCGTAGCGTTGCGCTCGCTTCGCACCGCGTACGCCGATCGCGACGAAACCATCAGCGGCGAGCGCGCGTCGGACGACCGCATACGGCGCGCGTTCGAACGCGTCGCGAACCCACGCTGGTTCGTCATCGGGCGAGTCCAGCCGCCGCAAGCGCAGCAGATCATGCGGCCGCCACCGCGCGTCGCACGTCGTGGCGTGCACGGTGGAGAAGGGCGCAGCCGCACACACGCGCATCACACGGCATCCCATTGTTCGGCAAGCCGCCGCCGCACCTCGATCGAAGCCGCGCGAGTCTGCCGCGCCGCCGGCGATTCCAGCCGACGCGCGAGCGTACGATCCCCCTCGCGCGCGCTGCGAATCTGCTCGACCAGCACCGTGCGCACGCGCTCGATCTGTGCCGCGTCGGGCGCGTCCGCGTCGATGCCTTCGATCAACTGATCGAGCAGCCCCAACTTCGCGAACGACGCCATCGAATACGACATCGGCACGATCGTGTCGCCGAGTTCGTCGAGTTCTTCGACCGTGCGGCGCGTGACGCGCGCGGCCGCTTCCTTGCCCATCGCGTGGACCATCGTGCCGGGCGCGTCGAGCGCGACGATGCGGTTCGCCTGATAGCCGTGCGCGAGGAACGCGCCGGACATCGCCGGACCCACGATCAGCGCGATCACCGGATGGCCGGCGTCGCGCGCGCTCGCATAGGCGTCGACGGCGGCCGCGCAGGCGAGGTGGATGCCGAGCATTTCCTCGCGATAGCCGTACGCCTGGCTCTTCACGTCGACGATCGCGACGATCGGGCGGCGCGTGCCGGCGTCCGCACCCGCATCCGCTTCGATTGCTTCACGCACCGCGCGCGCGAGTTGCCAGCCTTGTTCGAGCCCGACCACGTTGGTGGTCGCGCGCGGAAAACGGTTCGCGGGATCGGGCACGACCGTGATGAAGCGCGCGGTGCCGCCGCCGAGCGGCGCATCGCCGCTCCAGACGGGCGCCGCGCTCGACGATTCGCCGGCAAGTGCATTGAACCAGCGCGCGCCGCGCGTGAGTGTCGTGTCGTTCATGCCTGCTCCCTGTTCGACGCATCGCGCCCTTGCGGGTTGTACACATCACGCAGCGTCTCGGGCGTGACGCTGGCCGGATCGATCCGCGCGAGCCGCTGCAAGAACATGTCGACCTGCTCGCTGCGATGCGTGGCCGGCACGCCTTGCGCGAACGCGGCGCGTACGGCGGCGCGCACGGCCTTGGCATCGTCGTCGACGAGTGTGTCGGCGAGCGCGCTCGCGACGCGCTGCTCGCCGCCGATCAGTTGCCATACGCGGCGGCGATCGCTCGCATCGAGTTCTTCGATACCGGCTTCCTGCTCGATCACTTCAGGTCCGTTCATGCCGAGCCGTCCCTGCTTCGTCACGATCAGATACGAGCACAGCGCGGCCGCGAGCGACATGCCGCCAAAGCAGCCGACCATGCCCGCGATCACGCCGACCACCGGCACGCGCCGGCGCAGCGCGACGATCGCCGCCTGAATCTCGGCGATGACCGCAAGTCCAAGGTTCGCTTCCTGCAGCCGCACGCCGCCGGTCTCGAACAGCACGACCGGGCGCACGAGCTTGCCACGCTCGCAGTCGCGTAGCGCCATCTCGAGCGCCGCGGCGATCTTGCTGCCCGACACTTCGCCGATGCTGCCCCCCTGAAACGCCGATTCGATCGCGGCGACTACGGCCGGTTCGCCGTCGATCGTGCCGCGCGCGATTACGCAGCCGTCGTCGGCCTGGCAGACGATGCCCTGCAAGGGCAGCCACGGCGACCCGATGCGATCGAACGGTCCGAGCAGTTCGCGGAAGCTGCCCGCGTCGAGCAGCGAGCGGGCGCGCTCGCGCGCGGGCAGTTCGATGAAGCTTTCGCGCAGCAGCGGCGCGCTATGTACGCTGGCGCTCGTGCTCATACGCTGTCTCCTTCCCCGGCCGCTTCGACCGCTTCGGCGAGCCGCAACGCGACCACGCCCGGCGTCGCGCCGAAGTCGTTGATCTCGATGTGCGCGGCGCCGTCGTAGCGCGTGAAGAAGCGGTCGAGCACGCTCTTCCAGATGTGGCCATAGCCGTCGACGCTGGTGCGCACCACCACGTGCGCGGCGAGCGCCGAACCGCCTGGATCGGCGGCGGCAGGCGACAGCAGCACTTCCAGATCGCCCGAGCCGACCACGCCGACGTGCGCGCGGGTCGTGACGGCGCGTTGCGCCGGATAGTCGAAGGTCAGATGTTCCATGAGGCTCAGCTCCGGCTGGCGTCGCGATGCGCCAGCATGTCGAGAAAGAGGGTGGCGGCGAGCAGATCGGCCGCGCCGCCCGGCGATGCGTTCAGCGACAACAGTTCGCGTTCGAGCGCGTCGAGCGCGACGCGGCCCGCGGCTGTCGAACTGCCGCCCGCGTCGAGCACGCGCCGCGCGCCGCGCTGCCCCGCATGCAAGCCGGCGAGTCCCGCGCGATGCAGCAGGCAGGTATCGTCGAGCGTGCTCATGATCGCGAGCAACGCATCGATGCGCGCGGCGTTTTCGTCGAGACCGCGCGCGCGGGCCGCGTGCAATGCCGGCAGACCGACGTCGAGCGCGTGCGGAAAGCCGTCCTGCGCTTCGCGCCGCGCGCCGCCGACCTGATAGCGTCGACGCGCGCGTTCGCCGTGGCTATCGGACGAAGCGGCGAAGCGATCCGGGAAGCAGGCGATCTGCGCGGCCAGCGTGCAGACGTGCGAGGTATCGACACGGTTGGGATCGCCAGGTCTGTGCGCACGCATGGAGGAACTCGAAGCCGTTTCGAGCGTTACGCCCGCAACCAGCAAGCCGATGATCCAGATCGCGCCGCGATGCGCATTGCTCCCTCCCGTCGCCTGCATCATCTCCTGTTCGCCCGCGCGGCCGATCTGCGCGAGTTCGGCACGCAGCAGCGCCGAGGGTTCGCCACGGCGGCGCGCCATGCGCGCCAGCGCCGCGAAGGTCGGTTCGAGCGCGTGCGCGGAGCGCCGCATGATCGCGAGATCGAGGTCGCGATGCGCGCCGCTGCCGCGCCGGTCGACGAGCGCGGGCTTCGGCGTGAGCTCCGCCTCGTCGATCAGCGCGGTGATCGCGTCGCGCGCGAGTTGCGCGTCTGAAAACGGCGCGACCGGCGAGGTGCCGCACGCATCGCGCAGGGCTGAAGCGAGCGGCGCGTCCAACCGTTCAAGAACAGCAGCGGACGCCATCGTCACCAGCTCCGGAAGCGCGCGGGCGGCGCGTACAGTCCGCCCGACCACGTGACCAGATCGTCGATGCTGCGCGCCGCGAGCAGCGAACGCTTCGCGTCGCCGCGCCGGATGCCGAGATCTTCCGGATACGCGACGATGCCGCGCCGGCGCAATTCCGCGGTTTTCTCGGGCTTCGCGCGCAGACCGATCGGCGTGACACCGGCCACCGCCGCGACCGCCGCGCGCCGCTCGTCGATGCCTTCGGCCTTGTGCAGATGCGCGATGCCTTCCTCGGTGACCACATGGCTCACGTCGTCGCCGTAGATCATCACCGGCGCGATCGGCATGCCGTTTTTCGCGCCGACCGCGACCGCGTCGAGTTCATCGACGAAGGTCGGCTCGCCGCCTTTCTTGTACGTTTCCGCGAGTTGCACGACGAGCTTCTGGCCACGCGACACCGCGCCGTCGCCCTTCAACAGCTTCAGCCACGCCTCGCTCGAATGACGCCGGCCGCGCGGATCGTGGCCCATGTTCGGCGCGCCGCCAAAACCGGCGAGCCGTCCGCGCGTGACCGTCGACGAATTCGCGTCCGCATCGATCTGCAGCGTCGAGCCGATGAACAGGTCGACGCCGTATTGCCCGGCCAACTGGCACAGCACGCGGTTCGAGCGCAGGCTGCCGTCGTTGCCGGTGAAGAACACATCGGGGCGCGCCTCGATATACGCCTCCATGCCGACCTCGCTGCCGAAGCAATGGATGCTGTCGACCCAGCCCGATTCGATCGCGGGGATCATCGTCGGGTGCGGATTGAGTGTCCAGTTGCGGCAGATTCTGCCCTTGAGACCGAGCGATTCGCCGTAGGTGGGCAGCAGCAGTTCGATCGCCGCGGTATCGAAGCCGATGCCGTGATTCAGCGACGTGACGCCATACGGCTCGTAGATGCCGCGTATCACCATCATCGCGGTCAGCACCTGCAAGTCGCCGATATGACGCGGATCGCGCGTGAACAGCGGCTCGACCGCGAACGGACGGTCCGCCTGCACGACCACGTCGACCCACGAGCCCGGAATGTCGACGCGCGGCAATTCGTCGACGATCTCGTTGACCTGCACGATCACGATGCCGTGACGGAACGCGGCGGCCTCGGCGATCGTCGGCGTGTCCTCGGTATTCGGGCCGGTGTACAGATTGCCGTGACGGTCGGCCTTGTCCGCGCACAGCAGTGCAACGTGCGGCGTCAGGTCGACGAACATGCGCGCATACAGCTCGACATACGTATAGATCGCGCCGATTTCGAGCTGGCCGTCTTCGAGCAGTTGCGCGACGCGCAGGCTCTGCGGCCCCGCGAACGAGAAATCGACCTTGTGCGCGATGCCGCGCTCGAACAGCGTCAAGTGCTCAGGACGACTGATGCTCGAAATCAGCAGATGCACGTCGTGCAGCTTGTGCGGATCGACCGTGGCGAGCGAGCGCGACAGGAAGTCGGCCTGCTTCTGGTTGTCGCCTTCGAGCGCGACGCGCTCGCCGGGCTGGATCAGCGTTTCGAGCGCATCGACGATGCGGTGCGTGGGCAGCACGCCGTCTTCGAGCCACGGCGCGATGGCCGCGAGGCGGCGGTTCTTTTCGTCGCGCCGGGTCGTCCACGAGCGGACAGTGGGCCGCGATGCGGCGGCTTCGGCGGGGTGGTTCATCGGCTCGGTCATCGGTTCGATCAGCTCCCGGTGGTGACGCGCGGGCGTCGGCCGCGCGGCTTCGGTTGATGCGCAAGCGCTTCTTCGCGCGCGCGCTCGGTCAGGAAACGATGCAGAAGCTCGCCGGTGCCGAGCAGATGCGCGACCACCAGCGACTGCGCGGTCGCGATATCGCGGCGCTCGACGGCATCGAGCAGCACGGCGTGCTCACTGTCGGATTCGCCCTTGTACGACGGCAAGCCGAACTTCAGGCGCAGGTAGCGTTCGCCGCGCCGGTGCAGCAAGCCGATCATGTCCTCGAGCTGCGGCCGGCCGGCGGGCGCGTAGAGACACATATGGAACGCGGCATTGCGCGTGACGTATAGCGACGGATCCTCTTCGCGCTCGGCGGCGCGGCACAAGTCCGCGGCTTCGCGCAGCGTCGCGGCGGTGTGATGCGGAATCGCAAGGCCGAGCGCGAGACTTTCGAGCGCCGAGCGGATCTCGTAGATCTCGCGCGCTTCGTTGGCGGACAGCGGCGCGACGCTCGCGCCTTTATGGACCGCCGCGCGTGCCCAGCCCTCGCTTTCGAGCTGGCGCAGCGCCTCACGCACGGGAATCGCACTGACCGAGAAATGCCGGGCAATCGCGTCCTGGCGCAGCGGGGCGCCAGGCGCGAGCGTGCCGTCGACGATCGCCGCGCGCAGCGCCTCAGCAATCATGTGCGAGGTACTTTCGCGCGGCGCGGCGGCCGGAAGAAACGATCCGGACATGGCGGCTTCCAGGGGAAAACCTTCAGTTGCGTCGGTCATGGTATCAAATATTATATATAAAAAGACGCGCATTTCAGCGCGGGCAAACCCGGAAGTCTTGAACCACATTCCAGGCAGGTGCTCGCGCCGTCCTCTGAATGAGTTGTACGAGGACATCGCCGATCAATCAACGTCGTCGAGCCATCTCCAAGCGCGCCCGTCCCTTTCATCGTTACGTTCAACTATCGTAGGCCGGAGGAGCATGATGAATACAGTAACCGACCGACGAGCGGTCGCGCGTCAGCGCACACCGCTCAATCGTTCGCAGATCGCAGGGTTCTGGGGAGCGTGGGCCGGCTGGACGCTCGACGGCATGGACTCGTTCATTTACGCGCTGGTGCTCACGCCCGCGCTGACCGAGCTGTTGCCGCGTTCGGGCTTCGCGGCGACGCCGTCGAATGTCGGCCTCGCGGGATCGATCCTGTTCGCGCTGTTTCTGGTCGGTTGGGGACTGTCGTTCATCTGGGGACCGCTCGCCGATCGCTTCGGCCGCACCAAGGTGCTCGCCGCCACCATCTTCACGTTCGCGATTTTCACCGGGCTCGCCGCGACCTCGACCAATGTGTGGCAGCTCGGTATTTTTCGCTTCATCGCGGGCGTCGGGATCGGCGGGGAGTGGGCGCTCGCGGGCACCTACGTTGCCGAGGCCTGGCCGGAGGATCGTCGCAAAATGGGCGCCGGTTATCTGCAGACCGGCTACTACGCGGGCTTCTTTCTCGCGGCTGCGCTCAATTACACGGTCGGCGTGCACTTCGGCTGGCGCGCGATGTTCCTGACCGGCGCGGTACCGGTCGTCGTCGCGATTCTGATTCTGCTGCGCGTGAAGGAGCCGGAGAAGTGGCAGAAAGCCGACGCAAAGACGGTGCGCGTGAAGCCGTTGCGCGAGATCATGGGGCCGGCTTACCGGCGTCGCACATGGGTCGCGTGCATTCTGCTGACGATCGCGATCATCGGGCTGTGGGCGGGCGCCGTCTACGAGCCGTCCGCGGTGATCCAACTGGCGGCGCGCGCCGGCATGTCAAAGGGCGATTCGATTCGCACCGCGTCGCTCGCGACCGGCTTGCTGTCGATCGGCACGATCCTCGGTTGTCTCGCGCTGCCGCCACTGGCCGAGCGCATCGGCCGCAAGATGACGCTCGCGGTGTACTTCGCGGGGATGGCGGTGTCGATCGCGGCGAGCTTCGGTTGGGCGTTCTATCTGCCGAACGGGCTCGCGCCGTTCATCGCGTGGCTGTTCGTGCTGGGCTTTTTCGGCGGCAACTTCGCGTTGTTCAGCCTGTGGCTGCCCGAGCAGTTCGAAACCCGCGTACGCGCGACGGCGTTTGCGTTCTGCACATCGTTTGGACGCTTCGTCGGCGCCGGCGTCAACTTTCTGCTCGGCGCGGCGGTGCTGCATATGCAGACGCTCGGCGTGCCGATCGCGTTGACCGCGCTCGTGTTCGTGCTCGGCCTGTTCGTGATTCCGTTCGCGCCGGAGACGAAGGGCGAGACGCTGCCGCAGTAAGAACCGGGCGGGCGGCGCGCGTTACTTCGCGTGACTGCGTGCCCGCCCACCCGGATGGAGCAGCGTCAGCAACGGCCAGCCGAGATTGACGCCGAGACTCGCGGCGACGATCAGCGCCATGCCCGCCAGTTGCGAGAGCGATAGCGCACGGCCATACACGAGCGCATCCACGACGATCGCGGTCAGCGGATAAACGAACAACAGCACCGCGATCACTGGCGTGCTGAGCTTGGGCAGCGCGCCGTAAATCAGCACATACGACAATCCCGTGTGCAGCACGCCCATGCCGATCAGCCAGAACCACTGCATCGGACCGATATGCGTGAGCGTCAAAGGCGCGATCAGCGGCGCGATCAGCGGCAGACAGATCACGCCGACCGCGCATTGCGTGAGCGTCAGCAGATGCGGGCGCATTTCGCCGAGGCTCTTCGCGATCAGCGTGACGCTCGCATACAGCAGCGAGCCGAGCAGCGCTTCGCTCAAGCCGATCAGATAGCTGCTGTGGCCTTGCAGGTTTGCGGCCGCGATCACGCCCGACGCGAGCACGAGCCCGACGAACGCCGTCGCGATCCAGCCGAGCCGGTCCGCGCCGAGCCGCTCGTTAAAGAGCGCCGCGCCGATCAGCACGACCCAGAACGGCTGCACGTGAAACACGACGGTCGCGACCGCGATGCTGGTGCGATGAATCGCATCGAAAAAGCCGACCCATTGCGTGACCATCAGCACGCCGGAAATCAGCGCGAGCGCGACCGTGCGGCGCGTGAACTGCGCGCGCGTGAAAAAGCCCTTCCATGCGCAATAGGCGGCGAGCGAGAGAAAGCCGAACAGGCAGCGGAAGAACACGAGCGTCAGCGCATCGAGCCGCGCCTCCTCGACGAAAACGCCGATCGTGCCCATTAGCAGGCCGCCGCTCGCCAGCGTGATCGCGCCTTGTTGACGTGAGGTGAGAGACATGCGCAATGACTCCGAAACATGATGCCCGCGAGTATTGCGCCGCTTGCGGCCTGTTCACAAACGAATTAAATTGAGCAATTCCATAAGCCCGGCTGATAAATCGTGAACCCTGAATTCGACGTCGATCTGTTGCGCAGCTTCGTCGCGGTCGTGGAGGCGGGCAGCTTCACGAAGGCGGCGGCGAGCGTGCATCGCTCGCAGGCGGCGGTCAGCATGCAGATCAAGCGGCTCGAAACGATGCTCGGCACGACGCTGTTCGCACGCAACACGCGCAACCTGTCGCTGACGCGGCCCGGCAGTACGCTGCTCGAATACGCGCGGCGCGCGCTTGCGTTGCAGGAGGAGGCGTGGTCGGCGATCGTGCGGCCCGAGGTGAGCGGGCGGGTGGTGCTCGGCGCGCCGGACGACTATGTGTCGTCGCTGCTATCGCCGGTGTTGCGGCGTTTCGCGACGCTGTACCCGCGCGTCGAGATCGAGATCGTCTGCGCGCAGAGCACGGCACTCGCGCCGATGCTCGCGGACAACAAGATCGACCTCGCATTCGTCACGCGCGACCGCAGGATGCGCGGCGAATTCGTGCGCAGCGAACCGATGGTGTGGTTGGGGGCGTCGGTCGATACGCCGGTGCTGAAGGCCTCGCCGTTGCCGGTGGGGTTGTACGAGCCGGGCTGCGTCGCGCGCCAGCACACGCTGGCTGCGCTGGATGGCGCGCGCATCCGTTATCGCGCGGCGTTCAGCAGCGCGAGCCTGATGGGGCTCGTCGCGACCGTGGATGCCGGTTTGTCGGTGATTGCGCTGACGCGGTGCAGCGTGCCGCCGCGGCTCGCGATACTCGGCGACGCGCAAGGCCTGCCGAGAATCGCGCCGCTCGAAATCGTGGTCGCGCGCAGCGCGAAATCGGATCGGCCGACCTGCGATTATCTGGCGCAGCAGATGGTGCAGGATCTGTCG
Organism: Paraburkholderia sp. MM5384-R2; assembly: GCF_014201025.1. Classification (NCBI taxonomy): domain Bacteria; kingdom Pseudomonadati; phylum Pseudomonadota; class Betaproteobacteria; order Burkholderiales; family Burkholderiaceae; genus Paraburkholderia; species Paraburkholderia sp. MM5384-R2. Next base: position 188,299 of record NZ_JACHDI010000010.1, on the reverse strand, counting down.
GTGCGGTAGCCGAGCGTGCCAGCCTTAGCCGTTCAGGCACGCGAATAGGCGGTCACTTCACCCTCGACCGCGAGCCGCACGCGCTCACCCGGACGCGGGCACAGATAACCGGGCACGCGCGCGCGCACCATCGCCCGCGTCGCGGACTGCAATTGCAGCGCGACGCTTGCGTCCTGCCCCTGGAAGATCACGTCGGTGACGAGCGCGTCGTGGGCGGTGCCTGTGCGCGCGGTTTCATCGGCGCGCAGCAGGCGGATCTGCTCGGGACGCACCATCACGTCGACCGCACCGTGGCCGACGGGCGCGACCAGTGCGAGTTCGCCGAGCTCGCAACTCGCGCGATCCCGTTGCGCGATGCCCGGCAACAACACCGCCTCGCCAATGAACGACGCAAGCTCGCGCGTCACCGGCCGGCGGTATAGCACTTCGGGCGTCGCGGTCTGGATCAGCCTCCCATTCCACAGTACCGCGACCTCATGCCCGAGCGACAACGCCTCGGACTGATCGTGCGTGACCAGCACGGCAGTCGCGCCGGCCGCGGCCAGCGCACTTGCGACCGCCTGGCGCGTTTCGACGCGCAGCGCGGCGTCGAGCGAGGAGAACGGCTCGTCGAGCATGATCAGCGTCGGCGTGGGTGCGAGCGCACGGGCGAGCGCGACACGTTGCTGTTGACCGCCCGACAATTGCTGCGGCGCGCGCTCGCCAAAATGCGCGGGCAGGCCGACCAGCTCCAGCAACTCAGCGACGCGATGGCGCGCGCGGCGCTGCGTGCGTGGCAGACCGAACACGATGTTGTCCGCGACCGACAGATGCGGAAACAGCGCGCCTTCCTGCGGCACGTAACCGATGCGGCGTTGCTCCGACGGTACGTGCAGCTTGTCGCCGACGACGCGCCGGCCATCGATCTCGACGCTGCCGCCGTCCGCGCGCTCGAAGCCGCACAACAGCCGCAGCAGCGTGGTCTTGCCGCTGCCCGAGGGCCCCAGCAGCGCGAGCAGCGTGCCGCGCTCGACCGAGAGATCGAGGCCGTGCAGCACCGGGTGACCGTCGAACGATTTCTGCAATCCGCGGATACGAAGTTCGCTCATGAAAATCCGAAGTAGTCGAACAAAAGCAGCGATGAAAAAGCCGGCGCGTGTCAGCCGCGCTCGCCGAGCAGCGCCGAGCGGCCGAGCAGCGCGAACAGCAGCCCCGACGCGCACAGCGAGATGCCGGTCAGCAGCGCCGCATAGGGCGCGGCAGCGGCGAACGCCATCGTCGACGTGTCGGCCCACACCTGGGTCGCCAGCGTTTGCGTGTCGAGCGGCGACAGCAGCAGCGTCGCGTTCAGTTCGGTGACGACCGAGATGAACACCATCGCCGCGGCAGCGCCGAGCCCGGGGCCCGCGAGCGGCAGGACGACGCGCACGAGCGTCTGCGTCCAGTCAAGGCCGAGCGCGCGCGCGGTTTCCTCGAGGCGCGGCTGCGCCTGCATGAATGCCGCGCGCACGCTGACGAGTGCGACCGGCATGAACAGGATCGCGTAGGCGACGATCAGCAGCGTCGCGCTTTGATAGAGCGGCTGCAGCGCATGCACGGCGAGCGAGACGATCGCGAGCGCAATCACGAGCCCCGGCACGCCCTGCGCGAGAAACACGGTGCGCTCGAACAGCGTCGCGAAACGCGTCGGATAACGCACCAGCAGAAACGCGAGCGGCACCACGAGCAACGTGGTCAACGCGGCCGCCGCGAGGCCGAAACCCAGCGACGAACACGTCGCGTTCCACAGCAGTTCGGGCGATACGTCGGCGGGCGTCACGGCGGCCGCGCCCGGCTGCGTGAGCCAGAAGCCGATCATGCCGAGCGGTACGCCGAGCGTCGCAAGCGTCAGCAGCGCAAAGCCCGCGACGACCAGCCAGCGCCACCCGCCGAGCTCGTAGCGCAACACCGCGCGGCGCGTGCCGCGATCGACGCGCTCATAGCGCGCTGCACCGCGCACGCGAAACTCGAACGCAAGCACGACGAGGCAGATCACGATCAGCAGACACGCGAGCAGCGATGCACCGCCGCCGTCGAAGCTGGTGCGATATTCCGCGTAGATCTGCGTGGTGAACGTATGAAAGCGCAGCAGCGTGAACGCGCCGAATTCCGATAGCACGCCGAGCGCGACGAGCAGCATGCCGCCGAGCAGCGCCGGCCGCAGTTGCGGCAGCACGACGCGCGCGAAACTCGTCCAGCGGTTGCAGCCGAGCGCGCGCGCACTTTCTTCGAGTGCCGGGTCCATGCCGCGCAGCGCGGCGGCGACCGGCAGATAGACGAGCGGAAAATACGCGCAGGTCAAGACCAGCAACGCGCCGTTGAAGTCCTGCAAGTCCTCGCTCAACGACACCCACGCATAGCTCGAAATGAAGGCCGGCATCGCGAGCGGCGCGGCGCACAGCACGGCCCACGCGCGCCGTCCGGGAAGATGCGTGCGCTCGACGAACCACGCGGCGGCCGTGCCGATCACCGCGCAAACGAGGGTAGTCGTGACGGTGATCAACACCGTATTGACGAGCAGCTCGCCGACGAGGGGCCGCCAAATCAGATCGAGCGCGTCGCCGATGCCGAAGCTCGCCGCGCGCCAGAACGTAAACGCAATCGGCAGCAGCACCAGCAAAGCGCTGAGTGCTGCCGCCGCAAAAAGGCCGCGCGGCGCGCGCGTCCGCCCGCGCGCCGGGCCTGGGGGGACAGCCGGCGGACCGGCTGACAGTGCTTCGCTCATTTACAGCAGGCCTGCCTGACGTAGCAGCTTGCCGGCCTGGCTATCGTCGCCGAGCTGCTGGATCGTCAGCGTGGGCGGAGTCAGTTCGGCAAACGGCTTGAGGATCGGGTCCGGCGCGACACCCGCGTGCAGCGGATATTCGAACATCACGTGGCTGTTGGCCATCAGCTGCTGTGCGCGTTCGCTGACCAGATAGGCGAGAAACTTCTGCGCGCCGTCCGCGTTGTGCGCGGACTTCAGCACGCCCGCGCCCGATACGTTGACGAGCGCGCCTGCGTCGCCGTGGCCGAAGTGATAGATCGCGCTGCGGGTTTTCGCATCGCCGATTTCCGCATGCAGACGCGACCAGTAGTAGTTGTTGATCAGACCGGTCGCGACCCCGCCGCGATTGACCGCGGCGACCACGCCTTCGTCATCGTCGAAGATTTGCGAGTTGGCTTTGAGACCCTTCAGCCACGCGAGCGTCTGCTCTTCACCCTTCAGTGCCAGCACCGCGCTCACGAGTGGCAGGAAGTCGGCGTCGCTCGGCGCGATGCCGACCTTGCCTTTCCATTCAGGCTTCGCGAGGTCGAGCACCGATTGTGGCAGTTGCGACGGCTGCAGCTTCGTCGTGTTGTATGCGAGCACGCTCTCGCGCGCGGTCACGGCGACCCATACACCGCTCGGCGAATTGAAACGTGCCGGCACCGCGCGGAGCGTCGCTTCGTCGACCTTCGCGAGCAGCCCCTTTTCCTCGAGCAGCATCAGCTCCGGCGAGTTCTCCGTGAAGTACACGTCGGCGGGCGACGCCGCGCCTTCCGCGACGATCTGCGCGGCGAGCGCCGGGCCTTCGCCGTTGCGCACTTTCACCGAGATGCCCGACTGCTTTTCGAAGTCCTTTGCGAGCAGATTGACGACCTGCTCGTGCTGCGCGTTGTACAGCGTGATCGACGCCGAGTGAGCCGCCGAGGGCATCGTCGCGAGCGCGGTGAGCGACAGCGCGGCCATGCTGCCGAGCGCGCGCAGACGGGTGGCAAACCAGGAATGAGCCATGTTGCAGAAGTCCGTTTTGTTTGATTGTGTTGAGTGAGCCAGGCGCTGCACGCCCGGCGTGCTTCATTTGCTGCATCACGTCTCGAACAGCCCCGCGCCGACATACGAACCCGGCTTCGCGCCCGGCGGCACGACGAAAATCGCGCTGCCGACGTGGGTCGTGAACTGGTTCATCATGTCGAACTTCGCGAGCCGGTCGTTGATCGGGATGAAGCCGGTGCGCGGGTCGCTCTGGTGCGCGATGAAAATCAGCCCCGCGTCGTACTCGGTTTCCTGGCGCCACGGCGGCCAGCGCTCTATATAGAAGTTCGTGCCTTCGTTGTACGAATACGAGCGGCGCAGAATCTGCGCGCCGTTGTTGCTCGCCGGATTCGACAGACGCACGTGCGAGTTCTCGGGGATCACCGGGTTACCGTCCTTGTCCTCGGCCTTCAGATCCACCGCGTCGAATTCATGCTTGCTGCCGATCGGCGCGCCGCTGTACTTGTGGCGGCCGAACACCTGTTCCTGGAAACCGAGCTCGGTGTTGTCCCAGTGTTCGAGCGTGATGCGGATGCGGCGCACCACCGTGTAGGTGCCGCCTTCCATCCACGGTGCGTCGTCGGTGGCGCGAGCCCACACGAACTGGTTCATCAGCTGAGGCTTCGCGGTCGCCGGATTGTTGGTGCCGTCCTTGAAGCCCATCAGGTTGCGCGGCGTCTGAGCGCGCGGACCGGACAGGAAACCGGCCTGGCCCCAGCGCATCGCCGCGACGCCGTAGGCACGGCGCGTCAGTTGGCGTACCGCGTGAAACGCAACCTGCGCGTCGTTCGCGCACGCCTGGATGAACAGGTCGCCGCCGGTCTTCTCCTTGATCAGCTGATCGCCGTTGAAGCGCGGCAAATCGACGAGCGCGGCGGGGCGGCGCGACGCAAGCCCGTAGCGGTCCTTGCCGTCCTTCGTGAAGAGGCCGGGGCCGAAGCCGAACGTGATCGTCAGACCGTTCGGGCCGAGGCCCAGCACGTCGCCGGAATCGGGGGCGGCCTGGTCGCCGCCGCCGTCGCCGGCGGCCAGCGCGAAGGCCGTGCCGCCTTGCGTCAGGCGCGCGGCTGCTTCGGTCCACGTGCGCAGCAGGGCGATCACTTCGTCGCGCTTGTCGGTGGTCAGATCGAGCGCGGCGACGTAGGTGTGGCTCTGCTGCGGCGTGACGATGCCGCCTTGATGCGGACCGTAGAACGGCTCGGCCGCGAACTGCGGATCGGCGTTCCGGGCGCTATGCGCGGGCGCCTTCGCGAGCGCGGGCGGCGAGGTCGCGAGGCCTGCGCCGAGACTCGCGCCGGCGGCGACCGCCGCGCCCCCCGCCTTCAGGAAGCCGCGTCGTGACGGCCGTGGGGGGTGATCGTTTGTCATGGTCAGTTCACCTTCCTGAAACCTGGGTGCCGCCTACTTCGCGAGCACCAGTGTGTTCACGTCGTCTTCGACGTAGTAGAAGCCGTCGCCTTCCGGCGTCATCGCGATACCGAACAGGTCGCCGTTGCCGGGAGGCGATTGCGCCTTGTCGGTATCGATCCAGCGTGCGTACAGCTGCTTGCCGGTCGCCGGATCGATCTCGACGACCTGGCCGTTCAACGCGTTGGTCACCAGCAGGTGGCCATTGGGCGCGGTGACCATCGCGAGCGGACGATGCAGCAGGCCGTCGGCGGTCAACTGGCGGCCGACACCCGCGCTGCTGTCGCGCGTGAGCGGATCGTCGATCTCGGTGATGCGGTTGCCGATCGCGTCGGACACGTACAGCAGTTTCTGATCGGCCGACAGCGCGAGGCCGGTCGGCCCGACGAGGAACACGCCCTTGTCGGCCTGCGCGCCGAAGCCGCTGCCGATCACGGTTTCCTGCTTCACGACGGGCGGCTTGCCTGCCGGCACGTCGAGGTCGAGGCGCAGCACGGTGGCCTGCTTGAACACGGGCGGATTGCCTTGCGCGCCGCCGACGCCGAAGCCCGCGTTGCTGACGAACAGCGTTGCGCTCGTGCCGTTGTCGACGACCGCCATGTTGCCCCACGGATCGTTGATGTTCGGCGTCGAGATCGTCGACGCGATCTTGCCTTGCGGGTCGATCACGATCAGGCAGCCAGCGCCCTTGGTGCCGGTCGTGCCGTCGTTGCTCGGCGTGCTGCCGACGATCACCCAGCCCGACTTCAGCATCGTCATCGCGGTCGACAGGCCGATGCCGCCCGGGCATTCCTTCAGATCGCGCGGCACGGTCGCGAACACCGTCATCTGTCTGGTGTCCGGGTGATAGTTGATGATCGTGCTGCCGGTGCCCTGCAGGTTCGTCGAGTTGTTGAAGTTGCCGACCAGCACGTCGCCTTTCTTCACGGTGCCCGCGCTGACCGGCGCGACCACGAGCGCGTACGGATTCTGGTCGCCGTTATCCGGCACGGTGTTGATTAGCGTCGTGTGATGCTTGACCGTTTCAAGGAAGCCTTGCGGCTCGGCCTGCGCGCTGGCGGCCGTCGTGAGAGCGGCGGCGCCGGCCATCGCGGCGAGCAGGGCTCGCGCGGCGCGCGCCGCAAGCTTGCGCGTTACTTGATTCACGATTGGGCCTCCGTGCGGGTGCACAAAGCGGGAGTGGCGGCGACGATAGAAAGCATGGGAAGTGCTGGTCCGGTTGCGTGGGGTGGCATGTGCTTGCGAGGATGAAAGCGCGCGGCGGGTGGCGTCAGAAGTTGATATTGGTCCGCATACCGACGACGAAGGTGTTGCGCAGCGGCTGCGTCGGGTCGTTCGGGTTCTGGCCCGCACCGGCGTTGAACGTGTATTGCGCGTCGGCCTGCAACTGCCACCACGGATTGACCTGATATTGGTAGGTCGCCTCTAGCGTGGTTTCGCTGGTGCGCACGCCGTAGGGGCTGCCGTTGAATGCCAGGAAGTCCTTGTCGAGTCCGTTCACGTGACTGCCGACCTTGATGTAGGTCAGCGCGAGACCGGCGCTGTCGTTGTCACGGCCCTTGAACGGCGCCTTCAGCACGACGCCCAGGTTGGCCGCGACTTGCACGAGGTTGCGGTCGCCCGGCGCGCCCATCACGCGCACGAACACGCCGAGACTGCGTGGTTCGTCGGAGTCGGGGCGCCACACCATCTGATCGGCGACCGCATAGAAGCTGTAGTTGCCGCTGTGATTCACCGGAATGCCGGTCGACGCCGGATTCGCGAGCGACAGCCCCATGTTGTCGTAGCGCTGATCGGCGAACTTGTTGGTGTTGTACCAGACGCCGAGCTTGTAGGTGCCCGGCAGACCGCGGCCGCCCGTGCCGACCATTTCGCCTTCGGCCGGCTGGTTGATCGAATACTGCAGCTCGCCGATCCACAACGCGCCGTTATGCAGGTTGAAGTTCGTGCCGCTCATGTTGTCCGGGTCGTTGCCGAGCGGGTCGCCCGAATACACGCCGGCAAGCGCGGTCAACGAAGGGGTGATCTGGCCGCGCACGCGCACGCCGAGACCCGCGAGCGGATAGGCGGGACCGCCCGACGGCATGTCGTACGAGGGCAGCGCGGGCCAGCCGAACATCGTGTTGAGGAACAGGGCTGCATACGTGCTCGTGATGAATTCCTGGTCGAGACTCTGCTGACCGATCTTCACGTCCACGCGTTTGTTCAGGAACGACTGCTGATACCAGAGCTCCCACAGACGCGTCGCGTCGTCGGCCTCGATGCCGCTCGCGGTATTCAACGTGCCGAGCTTGTTCGCGCTCAGGTTCGCGCCGTGAATTTGCAGTGCGCTGACGTTGAAGAGGCCGCCCGGCAGGCCGAACGCCTTTTGCGTATCCATCTGCAAGGTCGCGGTGGTCAGGCCGTCGTAGTCGACGCCGCGCGCGAGACCGCCGCGCAGATTGGCCAGCACTTCGCTGGTTTCGGTCAGCGTGAAGGTCATGCCGTACTTGCCGAGCCACGGACGCAGGCCGCCCATGTCGCCGAGCAATTGCTGGCGGTTCCAGAGGCCCGTCCACTGGTCGGTTTGCGTCGCCCGAATGTTCAGGTCGGCCTCGGGCGCTTCCGGGTTCGCATCGGGATTGGCTTCGGCCAGCGCCGCGTGGCCGGTCAACGAGGCACACGCGAAGGCCGTGCACAGTGCGACGCGCCGCATCGAAGGCAAACGCGTACGATGAGTTGCGCCGGGACCTGCGCAAGCGTCGCAAACCGGACGCGCATTGGCACGCGATCCATTGAGTTGGGCGAACTTCATCGAAATCCTTATGAGTGTTGTTTCGACCGATGTGATCAATCTGCGACTGCCTGGCGCGACATCGCGTGTTGTCCCAGGCTGCCAAAGCGGCTGATGGCGTGATCGTACGCAGGCGTATTGCGGCAGTCAACACAAATGAGAACGATTCGCAACAATATTACTGGCATGTAATTCCCGGATTTACGGACTGCGTCTAAACTTTATGAGGACGTAAACAGATATTCATTGGCGCGTAATGAAAACGTATTGATGTAGTCAGGCCGAACGTGCGAAACGGCGAGGTGTCGAAGCGCACGAGTCACCCCGAAAGTCAAAGTAAGGAGGTAGAGATGGGCAAGCGCATTCTTCTGGTTTCGTTGCTGGTGAGTGGTGGTCTGTTGCTGGGCGGCGCAGCGCACGCGCAGTTGAATCTGAAGCAGTTCGGCATCGGCGGGGGCGGCGATAGCGCGGCGGGTGCCGGGGCGTCGTCGGGCGGCGTGTCGCAGTTGCTGCAGAGTTACGTGGGCGCGAACCAGCAGGTGCTGAGCGGACAGTCGAGCCTTGCGTCGGCGATGGGCATGACGAGTGCCGCCGGCCAGGCGCAGCAGGCGGCGGGGCTGCTCAGCGGCGGCACGCCGTCGGTCAGTCAGTTGACGCAGGTCGGCAGCACCCAGCAGTCGCTGTCGCAGAAGCTGACCGATGCGTTCGCGAATCATGCAAGTGGCGGCGCGTCCGCGACGCCGGTCAACAAGGAAGCGTTCACGCAGGGTCTGTCGTCGCTCGGCAAGGGCGTGAGCCAGTATTCGAGCTTGCAGTCGGGGCTCGGCAGCCTGGGTCAGATGAGTCCGTCGTCGCTGCTGCAATCGGGACTCAATCCGCAGACCGCGCAAAGCGCTTCGTATATCGCGCAATCGGCGCCGGGGCAGTTGCAGTCGCTGATGTCGACGCTGAGCTCGGCCGTGCAGTTCGCATCGAGCCACGGCATCACGGTGCCGTCGATCGCGACCTCGGCGTTGAAGGGGTTGTAGGCGCGTTTTCGCTTCGTCCCGCGCGCGGTCGAGTCAGCGCCGAAAGCCGCTATGATCGCGTCGAACCTGCAATCCAACCGGAATTCCGCCGATGTCCCACACCATCAATCTGGAAAACTACTTCGCCCGGATCGGCTATCAGGGCCCGCGCGCCGCCACGCTCGAGGTGCTGCGGGCGATTCACCGGCTCCATCCCGCCGCGATCCCGTTCGAGAACCTGAACCCGTTGACGCGCCGGCCCGTCAGGCTCGAGCTCGAAGCCGTGGAACGCAAGCTCGTGACCGAAAAGCGCGGTGGCTACTGCTTCGAGCAGAACATTCTGTTCGCGAACGTGCTGATGCAACTCGGCTTCAGGGTCACGCCGATGCTTGCGCGCGTCGTGTGGGGCCGCGAGCCCGGCACGATTGCGCCGCGCACGCATATGGTGCTGCGCGTCGATATCGACGGCGACGCATGGATCGCCGACGTCGGCTTCGGCGCCGTGACGCTGACCGCGCCGCTGCGGCTGACCGCCGGCCTCGCGCAGCCGACTCCGCTCGGCACGTTCCGTCTCGCCGATGCGGGGCGCGACACCGTCTATCTCGAGGTGCTGGCGCCGGACGAGAGCTGGACCCGCGTTTATCACGTCGATCTGCGCGCAGTCGAGTGGATCGACTATGAAACCTCGAACTGGTACACGTCGACGTCACCGGATTCGAAGTTCGTTCATAACCTGCTGGCGTGCCGCGTGTTGCCCGAATTGCGCCTGGCGCTATTCAACGATCAGTTCAACGAGCGCGACGCACGAGGGCAGATCGTCAACGAACGGCGCCTCGCGAGCGCCGCCGAACTCGCCGACTGTCTGCGTGAGCGTTTCGGCTTGAATCTGGAGGACATCGATCTCGCCGACGTGTTCGAGCGCGTGCGCACGCGCGATGAGGCCGCATGAGCCGACCGCTCAAGGGAGCCGCGATGGTCGCACGTCTGATCCTGCAATCGCTGGCGTGGCTGGTTTTCATGGGCGTGCTGCTGTTCGGCGCGGCCGGCACGCTCGCGTGGCCGGCAGCGTGGTGGTATCTGTTCGAGCTGGCGGTATTGAGCCTGTGGCTCGGCTTGTGGCTCGCGCGTCATGATCCCGCGCTGCTCGCGGAGCGGCTCGCGCCGTTCGTGCAGGCGCAGCAGAGCCGCTGGGATCGTGTGTTCATGGCCGCGATCGGGGCCGCGTGGTGCGGCTGGCTGATCCTGATGGGTTTCGACGCGATGCGGTTTCGCTGGTCCGCGCCGCTGCCGTCGTGGCTCATGGGCCTCGGCGCGTTGTGCGTGTTCCTGTGCATCTTCACGTGCCGGTTCGTGTTTCGCGCGAACAGCTATGCCGCACCGGTGGTCAAGATTCAGTCGAGCCGCGGGCACAAGGTCGCCGACACCGGGCCCTATGCGTACGTCCGTCATCCGATGTACGCGGCCGCGCTGGTGTTCTTCGTCGGCACGCCGCTGATGCTCGGCTCGTGGTGGGGGCTCGTGGCGCTGCCCGTGATGGGGTACGGGATGGGCTGGCGCGCGGTGCGCGAGGAGCGGCTGCTCGCCGGGCAGCTCGACGGCTACACCCAATACATGGCTCGTGTGCGTTACCGTTTCGTGCCGTTTATCTGGTAGCGCGTTCCGGCCGTCTTCCAGCGTCGAACCGGGTAAGATTGGGCCCGGCCGTCGGAGAATCGGCCACGGTGTACCTCATGTACCACCGGCGAACCACCGATGAGGTTTGGAGTGAAAACAACGACACAGGCGCGTATAGCGCCCGCCGCACAGGCCGAGCAGAAACAGCATTCCGCCGAACGCGATCGCGATCGCGATACGCCGGTCAAGGCGATGCCTGCCTACGAGCAGATCAAACGCTACGTGCTTCAGCGCATCAGCGAAGGCGCATGGAAGCCGGGCGGGCTGATCCCTTCCGAAACGGAACTGGTCAAGGAGTTCGGCGTCGCGCGCATGACGGTGTCGCGCGCGCTGCGCGAACTGACCGCCGAGCGCGTGCTCACGCGCGTGCAAGGCTCGGGCACCTTCGTCGCGCCGCAGCGGTATGAATCGACGGTGCTGGAGATCCGCAATATCGCCGATGAAATCGCCGCGCGCGGTCATCGTCATTCGGCGCGCGTGCTGACGCTCGAACCGAGCGACGACGCCGACGCGCTCGAAGCGCTCGGTCTCGCGAACGGTCCCGCGTTTCATTCGTGCATCGTGCACAGCGAGGAGGGCGAGCCGATCCAGTACGAGGACCGCTTCGTCAATCCGAAGGTGTTCCCTGAATATCTGCAGCAGGACTTCTCGGTCGAAACGCCGAATCACTACATGGTGCGGCTCGCGCCCGTGCAGCGCGCCGAGTTTCGCATCTACGCGCAAAAGCCCGACGCCCATGTGCGGCGTCATCTGATGATGGATATCGGCGAGCCGTGTCTGCTGCTGTGGCGGCGCACGTGGGTCGGCGAGAACGTCGCGACGTCGGTGCGGCTATGGCATCCGGCGTCGCGTTTTCATCTGGCGGGGACCGTGTAGTACGGTTGCCGAAGCGCGCTTTATCCCTGGCGCTGCGAGGTATTCGGCGAAAAACGGCAGCCGAGCCGGTAGCGCGAACCCGGATGCACGAAACGCGCGAACGTCACGGCGAGGCCGCCCGTCCATGTGCGGCGCGTCAGCGTCAGGCACGGTTCGTCGGCGTGAATTTCGAGCAGCCCTGCTTCGGCAGGCGTCGGCAGCGCCGCGTCGACCACGTGTTCGAGATCGTGCATCGGCACGACCGTCAGCAGATACTCGGACGGCTTCAGCGCCGAGAAATCGTGCTGCAGAAAATCCGGCGCGACGGCCGGATTCACATAGCGATCTTCGAGCTGCACCGGCAGACCGTTCTCGCGATGCACGCAGATCACATGAAACACCGAAGCGCCGGGCGCCAGCCCCAAGGCGTTCGACACCGTGACCGACGCGGTCTCGCGCTGCAACAGCACCATATCGCAGCGATAAGCGTGGCCGCGCGAGCGGATCTCGTCGCCGATATGGGCGATCATCAATAGCGTGGACTGCGGCTTGTTCGGCGCGACGAAAGTACCGACGCCCGATAGGCGCGTGACGAGCCCCGCGTCGGCGAGTTCGCGCAGCGCGCGGTTGACCGTCATCCGCGATACGCCGAGCGTTGCGACGAGGTCGAGCTCCGAAGGCAGACGGTCGCCCGCCTGGCGTTCGCCCGAGCCGATGATCTGGCGAATGTGCTGTTTGACCTGCTCGTAGCGCGCGGCCGGCGCTTCGTCGCTGCCGCGCGCGATTTTGGCCGCGGCGCTGGCCGCGCTGGCGGACGATTTGCCATGAGGCTTGTTGCGAACGGTGGCGCTCATAGGGGCGGGGTGTCGTCGGGGCCGCGCGTCCAGAACGCATTGCGGTCGAAGTAGTTTTGCAGAAACTGCCGCAGACGCGGCTGCGCGGCATCGTGAAACACGTCGCGCGGTTTGCCCTGCACGGCGATGCGGCCTTGATCGATGAATACGACCTTGTCGGCGACCTGCGCGGCAAAACCCATTTCGTGCGTGACCACGGCCATCGTCATGCCGTCGCGCGCGAGCTGCTTCATCACCTGCAGCACCTCGCCGACCAGCTCCGGATCGAGCGCCGAGGTTGGTTCGTCGAACAGCATGATGTGCGGCTCCATCGCGAGTGCGCGCGCAATCGCGACGCGTTGCTGTTGACCGCCCGACAGTTTCGCCGGATACGCGTCGCCCTTGTGCGAGAGGCCGACCGTCTCCAGCATCGCGCTCGCGCGGCGGCGCGCTTCGTCGTGCGACAGGCGCCGCACGCGCAGCAGCGCCTCCATCACGTTGCCGAGCGCGGTCATGTGCGGCCACAGGTTGAACTGCTGGAACACCATGCCGACGTTGCGGCGCACGCGGTTGATCTCGCCCTGCGAGGCGCGCACGCGTTTGCCGTTGCGCTCGGCATAGCCGAGCAGCTCGCCTTCGATGCGCACGTCGCCGTGATCGTAGGTTTCGAGCGCGGCGAGGCAGCGCAGCAGCGTGCTCTTGCCCGAGCCCGACGGCCCGATGATGCAGACCACTTCCGAGCGCGCGATCTCGAGATCGACGCCGCGCAGCACCTCGAGATCGCCGAAGCGTTTGCGCAGATCGCGCACCTCGATCAGCGGCGCGGCATTCGATGCGTTCGCCGCTGCGCTGGCGGACGGCGCGGAAGATTGCGCGGTGGAGGACATGTCGGCGATGGCGTTCATAGGTGTTCCGGAATCATGCCATGAAGCGTGCGAGGCGGGCTTCGGCCCACATGCCCGCGCGCGAGGTCAGCTCGACTAGCGCGAGATAGCACACGCACAGCACCAGCAGGGTTTCGACGAAAGCGAAGGTGGCCGAGCCGATGCCGGTCAGCACGAACGTCAGTTCGGGCACCGTGACGATCGACAGCACGGCCGTTTCCTTGCTCAACACGATGATCAGATTGGTCAGCGCGGGCACGATCAGCACCAGCATCTGCGGCGCCTGGATGCGCAGGATCGCCTGCCAGCGCGTGAGTCCGAGACACGCCGCCGCTTCGAGATGGCCTTTGGGCACCGACTGGAAGCCGGAGCGGAACGCCTCGGCGAAATACGCGCTGCCGTAGAGACCGAGGCCGACGATGCCGGCCGTCATCGGTTCGAGCGTGAGGCCGATGGACGGGCCAGCGTAGTACAGCAGAAAAAGCTGCACGAGAAACGGCGTGCCGCGCAGCAACTCGATGTAGACACGCAGCACGGCGCGCAGCCAGCGTCCGCAGAACAGTTGCAGCACCGCGATCAGGAAGCCGATCGCGAGACCGATCGCGACGCCCGCGGCCCAGCTGGCGACCGTCGTCGCGAGGCCGGCGGCGATCGGCTGCAGGTTGTGCGTGATGACGGTCGGGTCGAACGTTTGCATGGCGAGGTTCGCTTAAACGTGAGTCGATTCAGGCGTGCTGCAAACGGTGTTCGGCCGCATGCGCGACCAGCGCGAGCGAACCGCAGATCACGAAGTAGATGAGCCCGGCCGCGACATACGCTTCGAGCGGCCGGTAAGTGCTCGCGGCGATGTTCTGCGCGGTGCGCGTCAACTCGGCGACGCCGACCACCGAGATCAGCGAAGAAGCCTTGATCAGCAGCACCATTTCGTTGACGAGCGACGGCAGCGTCAAACGGAATGCTTGCGGCACCAGAATGCGCCGCAGCGTATCGAGCGGGGAAAGCCCGAGCATGCGCGCGGCTTCGAGATGTCCGGGCGGAATGCTCAGAAAACCGCCGCGCAGAATCTCGGCGATGTACGAGGCCGAGCACAACGACACCGCGCTGATCGCGGCGACGATCGGCGACACGTTGATGCCGGCGAACGGCAGCAGGTAGTACACGAGCAGCAACTGCACGAGCATCGGCACGCCGCGAAAGAAGAACACGTAGGCGCCGCCCGCGAGGCGCGCGGCGCGATGCTGCGACAGCCGCGCGGTGCACACGCCGATGCCGACGAAGAATCCGATCACGAGCCCCGTCAGCGAAATGCCGACGGTGGCGAGCGCCGCATGCAGCAGCAGCGGCAGGCCCTGAACGAAGACGGTCGTGTTGAACATGGGTCGCGGCCGGTGGAAACGGGAAGGGCGACGCGCGCCGCGCTACGGCGAAACTATCGCACGACGCGGGACGCCCACGTTGAAGACGCTCAGTAGTTCGGCGTGGGCATCGTGGACGGCATCTCCATCGCGACACCGAACCACTTTTTCTGCAACGCGGCGAGGCGGCCATCCTTCTGCATCTTCACGAGCGCTGCGTTGAACGCGTCGGCGAGCGGTTTGCTGTCGGCGTCCTTACGCAATGCATACGCGAAGTACACCTTCGCGCCGAACGGCGGCTGCACGACCGCGAACATCTCGGGGCGCTGCTTCGCGACATACGCGATGTTGGTCATCGAGTTCGCTGCCGCGGCGATGCGGCCCGCCGCGAGGTCCGCGTAAGCCTGATTGTTGTCGACGTACTCGCGGATTTCAGGCTGCTTCGGCAGCGTGGCCGCGTAGCTCTTCAACTGGTCCAACTGCGCGGTGCCTTTGCCCGCGCCGACCGTCTTGCCCGCGATATCCGACGATTGCTTGATCGACGCATCGTTCGCGCGCTTGAGCAGCGCGTCGGTCGCATCGGCGACGGGCAGCGTGTACGTGTAGCGTTCCATGCGCGCCTTCGTGACCGTCAGCGGGCCACCGACCATATCGAACTTGCCCGCTTCGAGACCGGGCAGCACACTCGGCCACGGCAGATCGATGAAGCGCACCTTGACGCCGATTTCCTTGCCGATCTGCGCGAACAGCTCCTTGTTGAAGCCGGCTTGCTGACCGTTCTCGAGAAAGTCGAATGGCGCGAACTGCATTTCGGTGCCGACCACCAGTTCGCCGGCTTTCTTCACTTTGGCGAGCTGGTCTTCGGCGTGCGCGGCGACGCTTGCCGCGCACAGCGCCAGCATGACCAGACGACATTTCCAGCCTGCAAGGATACGCATGGGGTTCTCCGGGGGCGAATTGGTGTTGGGTTGCCGGCGTGTCGAAGTCTTCGTTAGGACCCGCCGCGCCGGCGGCGCGCTGCGGGCCTCGCTGGGCAGTATATACCGCGTTTCCGGCGAAAAATAAATGCTCGCGTGAGTAGAGAAAAGCCCTGATATCGAGGCGTGCGAAGCAACTTGCGGCGCTGCTTTTGGCGGTATATACCACTGCAATACCGATCCTCGAAGGAGCCGCGCGATGGCCGTGACCCGCATTCCGATCATCGATGTCGCCGGCGTGCGCGCGGGCGATCAGCAGGCGCTCCGACGCGTCGCGAAGGAAATTCATGAAGCCTGTACGACGATCGGTTTTTTCTACATCGTCAATCACGGCGTGCCGCAAGCGAAGATCGATGCCGCCGCGCAGGCCGCGCGCACTTTCTTCGCGTTTCCGGTCGACACGAAACGACGCGCGGCGGTCAATCATCGGCATCGCGGCTTCAATGCGCTTGGCGACGCGACGATGTATCAGGCGAAGCGGCCCGATTACAAGGAGTTCTTCAGCATCGGCCTCGAACTGCCGGAAGACGATCCCGACGTGCTGGCGGGCCAGGCACTACGCGGGCCGAACAATTGGCCGGACTTCATGCCCGGGTTGCGGCCGGTGCTGTATGACTATTACGAGGCGGTCGGCGCGTGCGGGGCCGATCTGCTGCGCGCGGTCGCGGTGAGTCTCGGCATCGAAGAAAATTTCTTCGCGCCGCGCTACACGAAGCGCATGCAGCGCACGCAAATGGTCTACTACCCGCCGCAGCCGCCGCAGCCGGACGAAGATCAGTTCGGCGTCGCGCCGCACACCGACTACGGCTGCATCACATTGCTGTGGCAGGATCAGGTCGGCGGCCTGCAGGTGCGCGAAATCGCCAACGATACGTGGGTCGAGGCGCCGCCCGTCGAAGGCAGCTTCGTCGTGAACGTCGGCGATCTGCTCGCGCGCTGGACCAACGACCGCTTCCGCTCGACGCTGCATCGCGTGATCAATGCATCGGGGCGCGAGCGCTATTCGATCGCGACGTTCTACGATCCGACCTACGGCGCGCTCGTCGATCCGCGTGAGCTCGGCGCGAGCGACGCGCAAAGCAAATATCAGCCGGTCGCCGCGGGCGACTATATCCTCGGCCGCATCAACGATTCGATGGGCTACCGCAAGAAACTCGCCGCTACCGCACAGTAAGGACCTCCTGCATGACAGAACCGAGCATCACCGGCGACCAGACGACCCGGCCCGCAACCCCGACCGCAACCGCACCGCTCGCGACGACACTCGAGGCCTTGCGCGCCGCGCTTGGCGTCGACGCGGTGCGCGTCGGCGAGCAGATCGGCGAACGCGCGCTGACCGACTGGACGCGCCACGAGCCGACGCGTCCGGCGGCGCTGCTGATGCCGCGCACGACCGACGAAGTATCGCGTGCGCTCGCGATCTGCCACGCCGCGCATCAGCCGGTGGTACCGCAAGGCGGTATGACCGGACTCGCGGGCGGCGCGATCGCGCGCGCCGACGATATCGCGTTGTCGCTCGAACGTCTGGCCGGCGTCGAAGAACTCGACACCGCGTCGGCCACGCTGACCGTACGTGCCGGCACCACGTTACAGGCCGCGCAGGAAGCCGCCGAAGCAGCGGGCTTCGAACTCGCGCTCGACCTCGGCGCGCGCGGCTCGTGCCAGATCGGCGGCAATCTCGCGACCAACGCGGGCGGCAATCGGGTGATCCAGTCCGGCACCGCGCGCGACCAGGTGCTCGGGCTCGAAGTGGTGCTCGCCAATGGCGACGTGCTCAGTTCGCTCGGCAAGATGGTCAAGAACAACACCGGCTATGACCTGAAGCACTGGTTCATCGGTTCGGAGGGCACGCTCGGCGTGATCACGCGCGCGGTGCTGCGGCTGCATCCGCGACGTGCGGCGCGCCATACGGCGCTCGTCGCGCTCGACGATTACGATGCCGCGGTGAGCCTGTTGCGCCGTCTCGCGACGCGCTTCGGCAACGACATCGGCGCGTTCGAGATCATGTGGCCGGACTTCTACGATTTCGGCGTGAAGCTGACCGGCGCGCGCTCGCCGTTCGACGCCGCGCATCCGCTCTATGCGCTGATCGAGCACGCGGGCTTCGATGCCGACGACGCTGGGGAACGTTTCGCCCAGGCGCTGACCGATGCGCTGCAAGCGGGCGCGCTGCGCGACGCGGTGATCGCGCAATCGGTCGCCGATGCGCGCGCGCTATGGGCGATCCGCGAGTGCACCGCGGAGTTTCCGATCAAGCTCGATCCGATCAACTTCGACGTGAGTCTGCCGATCGGCGAGATCGGCACGTTCGTCGACCGTTGCCGCGCGGCGCTCGATCAGCGCTGGCCCGGCAACGAAGCGTATTTCTTCGGGCATATCGGCGATTCGAATCTGCATTTGACTGTCGATGGTCATTCGATTCCGGGCGTCGAACATCACGCGGTCTATGCGTTCGTCTATGAGATGCTCGGACCGTTGCGCGGGTCGGTGTCGGCGGAACATGGCATCGGTTCGCTGAAGCGCGAGTTCCTGCCGATTTCGCGCTCACCGGCCGAGCTTGCCGCGATGGTCGCGATCAAGCGTGCGCTCGATCCGAACGGCATTTTGAATCCGGGCAAGCTGTTCTGAGTTTCGATGAGAAGCAAATCAACGACTTCTCCCTCGCGTGCAAGTCCGCCATATTTTCACGATCAGCACATAAAGAACGATCGCCACAATCAGATCTATAGTCGTCATTGCGGCGATGTAAAGCAGTTCATAATCGGCCACTCCGAGCTTGTCGGAGATTTTGATCAATATATGCTGCTGCTCAAATGTCATAGGCAATGGATAAGTGTGAACATACCGCACCGACAACAGAAATAAAATAAGAAAAAGAAATAGCCTGCAAAGTCTACGGGCAAATATCGCCAATTGTCGTTACCTCGATCCATCCGTAAGCGCGCATCCCTGAATTACCGGCTGGAATAGTCGGTGTATGAAGAAGCACTTGTCGAAGTTTGTTAAAATCCGCGCCATTTTTCAGCGTGATACATCCGAATGAAACGCCTGACCCGTCAACAGGATGCAATCGGAAGTTACCACGCTTGACGCCGCTTACCCAGGTCCAATCATCAATCAGCCCGTCGTCCCGATACAGAGCGAACCATTCATCATGATGAGATGGGTTTCCGCTGGCAGTATTCCATGTATCCCTGATCATTGCTTCCAATCGAGAGCGTATTCCGCCACTTGGCCGCGCAACTATCCAATACTTTCCCGCAGGTAATGGTCCTTTTCCCACGATAGCCGTACAGCCGCCCCGATTGCGATAAATATCATCCCCCGAGAAAGCCGGGAATGTCCCTACGCCAAACATTACTAGCAGCAGGGTCGGAGCGTTATCGACTACGAATTTCCCTTGTAGCGCCATGATTAAGATCGTTCACTCCAACTGTCAGTGAACTTGATGTTGCCGTCGATATAGTGCCAAGTGATGCGTTCATACAATAACCCGACCGATTCGACATGGTTAAGCTGAGACATTGCAGAGATTTTGGCGTTCGCCATTCCAGGGTTGACGCCGACTACCCTCACACCCTCCTGCAACATGACCAAATAGACTTCCTCTTGCCCGGCATCATTAATTCGATACCACTTCAGCTCTGCGGATTGCAATGATTGCCCCGTGGCAACGGCTTTGTACAGATAAGGGCTGGAGGCGTCAAACTCTTTTTCAAGATTCATAGGGGAGTGGTTGCGCGGTCCGGTAATATCGCCTCTCTTGTTCCTCTCTTGTTATCGGCCGGAAGATTCACGCCGTGACTGAATCCGATTATCTCGATACTTCCTTCACGTCCTTGCACCGTAGCAGAGCCTTTGATATCAGCCCCGCCGTCATCTTTAAGCCACATGTATGCTGGAATTGGCACTTGCCGTTCCTTTCGTTGAATTGCGGTCCAGAGACTCTTTGCGCCTCGCCTTTACGACAGGGTCGATACTAACGTATTAACCATGCCTCGTGATTTTGAGATAATGGTCGAACAGAACCACCCAATATTGCGACACGCAAGTTTGTATCAAAATCTATTGTTTATGCTTGGCTTGATTGTCCGAATAGGCGATCGACTGCGCATGCAACAGCACGTCCTTCAGGCCTTCGACGATACTGATATCAGCCTTCGGCGCACCGTCGCGCACGACCACGCCGGTGCGCGAATCCGCGAGCTCCCGCGCGAACCCGGAATGGCCTGCCCCGCTCGATCAGATCGTCTAGCGCATTAATGCGCGAGCGCAGCCATACCGGAACGACCGCGCGACGAGACCCCAACACGCGCAGATGACGCGTGGCGCATCGGCCATGCTCCGCCGTCAATGCGCATTTAGATAGCCGACGATCAACGGATAAACATCGACCGCCGCGTTCTTGCCGAAGATGCAGTCGATATGCCCATACCCCGGAATCAGATGCCGCTCGTACGGCTGCTCGGGGAAGCGCTCGCGCAGCAGGTCGTAAGTGCGCGCGGTGCTGACCGGCAGATAGGTTTCGTTCTTCTCGCCGTGAATGAAGCTGATCGGCAAACGCATGCCCTCGAGTCCTTTCATGCCGTCCGCGCCGGTCAGATACACGTCGTCGCCGCGCGCATCGACGACCTGGCCCGCGCGCACCATCGTGGCCAGATGCTGGAACACGGCCATGTCGTGAATGCCGAACAGTTCCTGCAGGTTCGCATGCAGCGCCTCGTTCAGCTTGTCGTGCTCGTAGAGCAGGCCATACAGGAACGTCGCGCGATGACAGATCGGATTGCCGCAGCCCTCGCCGTGATCGAGCGGATAGAGACGCAGCGCTTCGTCGAACAGGTTCGCGGGCCACGAATCTTCCTGCGTATAGGCGGTGAGGTCGCGTATGCGCAGATGCTGCATCAGGTCGGGAATATGCAAGCCGGCCTTGATCCGTTGCAACGTGCCCGGCACCGGATGCGCGGACACCTGCGAAATCACCGCCGAGCGCACGCCGTCGAGTCCATGGAGAAGCGACATGCTGAGCGCGAGGCCGCCCAGGCAGTGGCCGAGTACCTGAATGTTCGGCGCGCCGGTCACTTCGCGAATCTTCGCGACGGCGGCGGGAATGTCCTCGCGCGCGACTTTGTCGACGTTGGTCGGCACGAGCACGCTCGGCAGTTCGATGCTGACGCGCAGATCGACGAGCCACACGTCGTAGCCCGACGCGTACAGATATTCGACGAGGTTGGTCGGTATCAGATCGGTCGAGAAGATGCGGCTCGATACGCCCGAGCCGTGGATCAGCAGGATCGGCTTCGCGGCTTTGCCCGCGGCCGGATCGCAGTAGCGCGTGAGCTTGAGCCGCGTGCGGTCGGGTGTGTCGAAGTACGTGACCTGCGGCGCCGGCGCGCGCAGCGTGCGTTTCGCGCGCGGCGGTATGTATGGATCGTAGAACTGCAGCGGCGCGGCCACGCCGCCGTATTCGGTGAACAGCACGCCCGCGAAGAACTTGCCGAATTTCAGCGTCCATTCGAGGCGCGTCTTCAGGTCGGGCGCGTGTGTGACTTCGAGCGTGCGCTGCTGCTTCAGGAAGTTTTCGGGCGTGATGATCAGCGTCGCGGTGCCGACGACGGGCGCATCGTCCTGCGCCGCGGCGCGAATCTCCGCATACAGCGTGTTGGTCTGCTCCCACAGGTTGATCGGCGACGTGCGCGTGATGATCTTCTTGCCGGTCAGATACCAGGTGTTGCCTTCGACCGCGTCGAGCGTCATCCGGTAGTTCATGTTGCGTTCGTCGACCTCGGATTCGTCGACGACGAACAGGTTGAAGGTGCCGTCGCTGATCGTCAGCGGTTGGGCGGACAGGGCGGGGCAGGTCAGTGTGCCGGCGGTGCGCGCGAGGTGATTCGGGTTGCTCAGCATGTCGGCGAGATCGTCGGACTCGACCGTCAGCGTGAATTCGATCGGGCTCTTCGCGGCTTCGCCCGCCACGCTGGGCGTGTAGGTGCCGACCATCGTCTCGGTGAAGCGCAGGCCGATCTTCTGTGCGGGCGGCGCGGCGGCGCTGCCCTTCGACATGTAGTCGATCGACCAGTCGCGCGCTTTGGCCAGCCGCGCGCAATTGCGCTCTGCGAGCGCGGAGATGGTGAGGAGCGGATTGACGCCGAGCGACATCGGCATCACCGCGCCGTCCATCACGTAGAGGCCGTCGTGCACCGCGACGCCGGCCGTGCCGCTGAACACGTGGCCCAGATGATCGACCACGCCATGCGCGGCGTCCTCGCCCATGCCGCAGCCGCCGAGCGGATGCACGGTGACGGTGCGCCGGCCGGCGATCTTCGTCGAAATCGGGTTGCGCAGATATTTGCCGCCGAGCGGTTTGGTCGCCTCGATCAGCACGTTCTCGATGCGCTGGAAGATCGGCTGGCGTCCCGCGTTTTTCCATTCGATGCGCGCACGGCCTTTGTCGCCGACCGTGATGCGGCCGCTTTCGTCGTCGTGCGCCATCACGAGGTAGCTTTGCGTGTGATTCAGCGCACCGTGGTACGGGCCGCGGATCAGGCTTTCGAGCGCACGCGCGTCATAACTCATACGCTCGAGCAGCGACGGGGCCCCAGCCGCATCCACGCCTTCGAGCGGCGCGAGCGCGCCGAGCATGCCGACGAGCGCCTCGCCGACCGCACCGGCCAGCGAGCCTTCCTCGATCACATAGCCATCCTTGACGTTTTTCTCGTCGGCGCGATTGTCGATCAGGCCGGTGATGGTCGGCCCGACCGGCGGAATCTGCCCCGGCTTGTGCTCGCCCCAGCCGACGCCGTTGATCGTGTCCCTGGTGTTGTACGCGAAGGCGAGCACGTCGCCGTTGCCGGTGAAATGCTGGCCGAGCATCTCCGACATGCTCAAGCCCGCGTCGCGCGAGCGCAGCAGCAGCGCGGTCGAGCCGATCGTGCCCGCCGCGACGATGACGATGTCGGCCAGCACGAACAGATCGGGCGCGTCGTAGCTTTCGCGGCCGAGCTTCACGAGCTGGAAGTTGACCTTCCATTGCTGCGTGTCGGGATCGCGTAGCACCGAATGCACGGCCGTGCCGGTGAAAATCTGCGCGCCGTGGGCGACCGCGTCGGGCAGATAGTTCATGTGGGTCGAATTCTTCGCGTCGTAGTTGCAACCGGAGTTGCAATCGCCGCAACCGACGCAGCGCTGCTGCTCGACGCCCGCCGCGTTCGGGCCGTCCTTGAACGTGACCGTGATCGGCGGACGGCTGAAGCGGTCGGCCATGCCGAGCGCCTGCGCCGATTTTTCGAGCGCTTGCAGCTTCGGCAGCGGCGGGAAATCGTCGGGCACCGGCGACGGTGACAGCATTTTCCGGGCGAGCGCATAGCCGTCGTCGCGTCCGGCTTGGTCGGCGCGCAGCGCGGCCGGCCAGCGCGGGTCGTCCCACAGGCGGGGATCGGCCTCGAGCGCGACGTTCGCATTGATCAGCGACGTCCCGCCGAGCCCACAGCCCACCACCGCGTTGACGTCTTCGTTCACGTGCACTTCGATCAGCGCGAGCGGCGAACCGATCTGCGCCTCGGCCGTGTTGTACTGGATCTGCTCGACGCCCTGCACGGGCGTGCGCGGATACTCGCCGGCCATGAATTCGCGGCCGCGCTCGAGCACGCACACGCGACGGCCCGCGCGCGCCATGCGGCTCGCGGCAATCGCGCCGCCGTAGCCCGAGCCGATCACGACCACCTCGTAATGCCGTTGCAGCGCCATCGGCGCGCTCGATAAGCGGTTCATCAGGACCACCTCGTCTGGAATCGGATGCGGGGAACGGAAGCTCGGCTTCGGAACAAAGACGGCGTGCTGCGGGAGCTTTTTTATCGTAGGCGGAATATCGGCGCAAAAAAAGCGCGCCGTGGAGGGCGCGCCGAAGTCGTAGCGTGCGACGTTCAGGGCGGCACGCCCGGCCGGCCGTTGCCGGGTGTACCCGGCCGTACGGGCATGCGCACTCATCGCGCTTCTTATGTGGCCTGTTGGTTATCCGAACTATTACGCGGCCACTTCATAGAATTCGCTATCGCTCGATTCCGCCGCGAGCAGATTCAGCGCAACCAGAATCGCCGCGCGATTGTCGACGTCGATCTCGATGCCGAGCGCGTCGGTGAGCCAGCGGCCGAGCTTGGTGTTGGAAAATTCCTCGGCGCCGGCCGTCTTTTTCATGGTGACGCCGAGTTTGACGGCGCGATAGTGATAAGAGGGCACCCGATGCCGAGCCGCGACCGCCGAAAGCCCGCCTTTGCCTTCCGAGCACCAGCCGAGGCTGCCGGCCAGCACGATCCGCTCGGGTTCGTCGAGCCCTTCGATGAACTCGCGCGCCGCGCGCCGCACGCGCTGTTCGTCGAGGCCGTATTGCAGCAGCACGCTTTCCACCGGGTCTTCGAGCGCGTGCGCGTGCAGATCGATTTCCTGCGCGACGCCCTCGGTCTCCATCGACACATTGCGCTGATGGCACGCGCTGCGCAGGCAGTCGATCAGATAGCGGCGGAAATACGCGCATACCGCGTAGCTGTTGGACGGTGCGCTGTCGGCGCGCGCGTTCGTTTCGGTGTGGCCGGGCGCGAGGCGCAACACCTTCGCGTAGATGAACTGAGCGACCAGTTCTTCCTTGTCCTCGGCGAGCGCCTGCAATTCGAGCGGGTGGTAGGTCCGCAACGCGCGCTTGACCAGTTCGACCATCGACACCATTTCGTCCGCTGAGAGCCGGGTGCGTCTGCGCCACAGATCGGGGAGGATCGCGTCGTCGAGTTGGCGGGCGAACTCGTAGCTCGGGACTGCGCCCATGGAAAACCTCCGTCGGTTGGCAGGGAGCGCGGCGAGCCGCGGCGCGTGGGCCGCGAGTCGAGGGAAGGTGGCTGAAATGCCGCGCTGAAACGTGAATGCAGTATGGTTCGCGGCAAGGCCGTCGCCTATATGGATTAAGTGTTAGCCGATGGGTAAACTGCCGGGTAAACCTTCTGATGGATTGCTGACGATTCGTCTGAAGAGCGGGCATTCGCCGTAGAATAGACCGCGCGGGCGGCGCGTTCGGTCGCCCGATTCGACCCGCGGTTGCCACGAAGTGCCGGAGCGCCGCCGCTTCGTCAGTGTTTCGTCTCAACGAAGTTGCCATGCCCGCGCGATAAAGCTGCGTGGGATCGGCGTAAGCGCTAAAGCGCTCACGCCGATCGACAGAGGAGACCGCCCCATGCGGGCCGACCCGATCCAGCGTGCCATCGACGAAGACCTCGTGCGCGTGCTCTACGCGCAGGATCCGATCGCGTTCTTTTCGCACTGGTTTTCGATCGCGGTACTGGTGGCGATCTACTGGCCGCATGTGCCGGCCCCGCCGCTGTTTATCGCGTGCTTCGTTTTTTATGCGCTCGCCAATTGCGCGGGCCTGGCGCTGTGGATTTGCAATCGCCGTTATCCGCAGCTCGTCTCGCCGCGCGACTGGATCTATCTGCACGCGCTGCGCGGTGTGCTCCTCTATAGCGGGCCGGGCTTCGCGGTGTGGTTCGCGTTCCAGAGTCCGCAAACCGATCTGCCGTTATTGCATACCGTACTGCTGGTGACGCTCGCGGCCGGCGTGTTCATGTCGAATGGATTCGATCTCCTCAATTTTTCGACCTCGATTCCGTTTCTGCTGCTGCCGTCGATCGTGCTGCATTTCGGCTCGCATACGTTCGATCGCACGATTCTCGCGATCGTGCTCGCGTTCTTCTTCTGCGCGATCAACGTCTACGCGATGAGCTATCGCAAGCTGTTTCGCCAGGTCGTGCAGGCGCGTGTCGATCAGCAATACCTCGCGGAATCGCTGGCCGCGCAAAAGCGCGTCGCCGAAGAAGCGAGTCTCGCGAAGACGCGCTTTTTCGCGGCGGCAAGCCACGATCTGCGTCAGCCGCTGCATGCGATCGGCCTGCTTGCGGCATCTCTGAACGATCCGGCGGCGACACCCGCGCAACACGCGAAGACGGCCGGGCACATCGTCTATAACGTCGAGGCGCTCAATCAGCTGTTCAACCAGGTGCTCGATCTGGCCCGGCTCGAAAGCGGCGTGACCCAGGTGATCCGGTTGCACTTCCGGCTCTCCGAGCTGTTCGAACGGGTCGGTAGCCAGTATCGTCCGCAGGCCGCGGCGAAGGGGCTCGCGCTGCGCATCGCGCCTACGACGATGGTCGTCTACGACGATCCGGTGCTGCTCGAACGCGTGTTGAGCAATCTGCTGTCGAACGCGGTGCGTTATACGGAGCAAGGCGCGATCTGGCTCGGCTTCCGGCGCGCGGGGCGACAGAAGGGCGGCTATATAGAGGTGCGCGATTCGGGCGTCGGCGTGGCGCCGCAAGAGCACGAGCGCATCTTCGAGGAGTTTTACCAGGTCGAGAATCCGCAGCGCGACGCGCGTCAGGGGCATGGGCTCGGGCTGCCGACCGTCAGGCGGCTCGTCGGCCTGCTCGGCGGCGAGTTGCAGCTGCGCTCGGCGCCGGGGCGCGGCTCGGTGTTCCGCTTTGCGGTGCAGGCGGGTGACGCGAGCGGCATCGTCGCGAGTCTGAACGATTCGGTCGCGGGCGGCCCGGCCGCGCAGGGGCGGCGCGTGCTGTGCATCGACGACGAGCCGTCGATACTCGAAGGCCTCGCGAGTCTGCTCGAGCGCTGGGGCTGCGACGTGCGCGGCGCGCGCGACGAAGCCGGCGCGCTCGCCGCGCTCGCGGACGGCTTCGTGCCCGACGCGGTGCTGTGCGACTACCAGCTCGCCCATCACCGCACCGGCGCGCAGGCGCTGAGCGCGATACGGGGCGTGCTTGCGCGGGAGGGGCACGGCAATGCGGTGACGCTGCTGATCACCGGCGATATGGCGTCGGCGGAGCTGACGGCGCTCGCGTTGCAGGGGATTCCGGTGCTGCACAAGCCGGTGACGCCGGCGCGGTTGCGGCGCACGCTGGAAATGCTGTGGCAGCAGGCGGAGCTCGATCAGGGGCGGCCGGCGGGTGCAGTGGTGTTGGGGGGCGCAGCGGCGGACGACCCAGCGCCGTCGTCCGCCGCGGCCGGCTCGCCGCAAGCCGAAGCGGGCTCAGGCGCGCAAAGCGAAACGCAGCCTTAGAGGCGGGAAACCAAGACGGGTTGGGCTTGCGGCGCAGCACAAAGCGCTACAACGTCTTCCCGGCCTCCAGCCATCCATTGATTACGGCGATCGCCGTCGACCGGTTATGCACACCAAGCGCCCGAAAGATCACCGACAGATGCACCTTCACCGTGCCTTCGGCGACGCCGAGATCGCGCGCGATCATCTTGTTGGTCCAGCCGCGATGCACGAGCCGCATGATGTCCTGCTGACGTGGTGACAGGTTCTCCAGCAGATGCAGCTGATGCGGCTGCAGCGACGGTACCTGCGTGACCGGTTCGAGCTGCGGGACGGTGCCGGGGCCCGGCCCGCGGACGGCTTGCGCGGCGGCGCCCGGGGCCGGCACACGTGCCGATCCATCCGCATCGGTGCCCGCCCGCGTCTCGCGCGAGCCGAGCAGACTCAGCGCCTCCATCGGCACATAGGCACCGCCGGACAGCACCAGCTCGATCGCCTTCAGCATCACGCTGGCGGGCTGGCGCTTGGGGACGAAGCCGAGCGCGCCGGCCGCGAGCACCGCGCGCATCTCGTCGGGCGATTCCTCGGCGGACAGCACCACGACCGGCAGCGCCGGATTCGCCTTCAGCAGCGTTTCGAGCGACGTCGCGCCGCTCATGCCCGGCATATGCAGATCGACGATCGCCAGATCGTGATTCGCGTCGGGGCGCGCGGCGCTCGCAAGGGTTTCCCAGCTGTCGGCTTCGTCGAACTGGGCGTCGGGATCGAAGCCGCGCAGCATGCCTTTGACGCCTTGCCGGATCAGTTCATGGTCGTCGGCTACAAGAAACTTCATGATGTCTCCGCGAGTCGAGCCTGTCCGTTGAGGGCTGCCGCCGTTGCACATGCCGCAGTTGCAGGCTGCGCAGTTGCGCTGCGACGCGCGTGGCCGGCTGCCGGAATCGTTCGATGCGCTTCGTGATGTTAAGGCAGGTCTCCCGCGCATAGGTTCCGGCTTGCTACGTAGACGAGCCGCGCGCCCCGTTTTTGAAGCGCTGACGCGCACGATCCGGAAGGTTATGCCCGCCGGATCGACACGGGCTCGCGCGCCGCTATCTGACCGCGAACAGCGTCGCATTCATCAGAAGCCTGAAGGCGAAGCCGAGCGACATCGCCGCGGTCACGCCGAAGCACCATAGCACGATGAACCAGAGCCAGCCCGGCAGTTTGCGGCTGGGCGTTGCGGCAGTGGCGGTGGGAGCCGACGCACTGGCACCTCGCGTTTCAGTGATAGTGATGTTGGTCGC
The DNA here is from genome assembly GCF_014201025.1 of Paraburkholderia sp. MM5384-R2. Taxonomy (NCBI): domain Bacteria; kingdom Pseudomonadati; phylum Pseudomonadota; class Betaproteobacteria; order Burkholderiales; family Burkholderiaceae; genus Paraburkholderia; species Paraburkholderia sp. MM5384-R2. The sequence continues at coordinate 160,366 of NZ_JACHDI010000010.1, read as the reverse complement.
CATGACGCACCTTGCCTCGAAAGACCCAGTAACCCATCGTCGTATAGGCGACGATGATCGGCAGGATCACCGCCGCGCCGGCCAACGTGAACGTCTGGCTCGAGCGTGGCGCGGCGGCTTCCCATAGCGTGATGCTCGACGGAATCGCATACGGCCACAGACTCACGAGCAGCCCGAGATAGCCGAGCAGCACGAGCGCCAGCGCGAGCACGAACGGCGTGTTGTGATGGCGCGCGCGCACCGCGCGATGCATGAAGAACGCGCAGATCGCGACGAGGAACGGCACCGGCAGCAGACGGTAGAAGATCCCGTCACGGAACCAGCGTTGCGCGATGCCCGCATCCATCAGCGGCGTCCACAGGCTCACGAGCGCGATGAAGCCGAGCAGCACCAGCGTCAGCGGCCAGACCACGCGATGCAGCCTTCGCTGCAGATCGCCCTCGGTCTTCGCGACGAGCCAGCAGCAGCCGAGCAGCGCGTAGGTCGCGACGAGTCCGAGGCCCGTCAACAGGCTGAACGGCGTGAGCCAGCCGAACGCGTCGCCGGCATAGGCGCCATGGGCGACCGGAATGCCTTGCAGGAACGCGCCGAGCACGATGCCCTGGAAGAACGCCGCGCCCGCCGAGCCGCCGATGAACGCGAGATCCCACAGATGCCTCGTGCGACGCGACTTCGCGCGGATCTCGAACGACACGCCGCGAAAGATCAGGCACACGAGCATGAACACCAGAGGCAGATAGAGCGCCGACAGCACGGTCGAGTAGACGACCGGAAACACCGCGAACAGCGCGGCGCCGCCGAGCACGAGCCAGGTTTCGTTGCCGTCCCACACTGGCGCGACCGTGTTCATCATCAGGTCGCGTTCCTTTTCGTCGGGGAAGAACGGAAAGACGATGCCGATGCCGAGGTCGAAGCCGTCCAGCACCACGTACATGAAAAGGCCCAGAGCGATGATCGCGGCCCATACGACGGTTACGTCCATTTTTTCTTTCTCTCGAAGCGTAGGTTAGACGGCGTCGATCATCTGATCGGCGGCGGACAGCGGGCGGCGCGCGGTCTGCGCGGGCGTCGGCTGCGGCAGGCCGTGGGACATGTCGTTCGCCTTGCCGCCAGGCAGCGCGGGACCGGAGCGCATCAGCTTCAGCATGTAGTAGATGCCGGTGCCGAACACGAGGAAGTAGACGGCCACGAACGTCATCAACGACAGACCGACCTGCTGCGTGGTCAGCGGCGACACCGCCTGCGACGTGCGCATCACGCCGTACACGACCCACGGTTGACGGCCCGCTTCGGTGGTGACCCAACCGGCCAGCAGCGTGATGAAGCCGCTCGGCCCCATCGCGACGCACAGCCGCTGGAACCACTTCGCTTCGAACAGGCGCCCGCGCCGGCGCAGCACCCAGGCCGCGATCGACATCGCGATCATCAGCACGCCGAGGCCGGCCATGATGCGGAAGCTCCAGAACACGACGGTCGAATCCGGCCGGTCCTGAGGCGGAAATTCCTTCAGACCGCGGATTTCGCCGTCCCAGCTATGCGTGAGGATCAGGCTGCCGAGGTGCGGCACCGACACCGCGTAGCGCGTGGTTTCGGCCTTCATGTCGGGGATGCCGAACAGGTTCAGCGCGGTACCGCCTTTTTCGGTGTCCCACAAGCCTTCGATTGCCGCGATCTTCGCCGGCTGATACTTGCGCGTATTGAGGCCGTGCTGATCGCCGACGAATGCCTGGATCGGCGTGAGGATCAACAGCAGCCACAGCGCCATCGAGAACATCTTCTTGACGGCGGGATCGCGCCGGCCGCGCAGCAGATGCCACGCGCCGACCGCCGCGACCACCAGCCCCGCGACGATGAACGCCGCGAGCGCCATATGCGCGAGCCGGTAGGGGAACGACGGATTGAAGATGATCTTGAACCAGTCGAGCGGCACGACATGACCGTCGACGACCTCGAAGCCCTGCGGGGTCTGCATCCAGCTATTGGACGCGAGAATCCAGAAGGTCGAGATCAGCGTGCCGATCGCGACCATCAGCGTTGCGCCGAAGTGCGCCCGCGGACTCACGCGCTGCCAGCCGAACAGCATGATGCCGAGGAAGCCCGCTTCGAGAAAGAATGCGGTCATCACCTCGTACATCAGCAGCGGACCGGTGATCGGCCCGGCGAAACTCGAGAAGCCCGACCAGTTGGTGCCGAACTGATAGCTCATCACGACGCCGGAGACGACGCCCATGCCGAAGGCCACCGCGAAGATCTTCGACCAGAACAGACAAAGATCTTTGTAGTAGGCCTTGCCGGTTTTCAGCCAACGCCATTCGAGAACGGCGATGAAACTGGCGAGACCGATGCTGAGCGCGGGGAAAACGATGTGAAAAGAAACGGTGAACGCGAATTGAATGCGCGCGAGATCGAATGCCGATAGTGCGGAGTTCATGATCCTGTTGTGCGTGATGGCCGCGTGAGCGGACTTACGCGCGTCGACCGATGTCGGTGCGCACTGCGCTGGGCAGATGGCGCAAGAGTAGGGGATCGAAACAAAAAGTGCTGCGATGCGATGTGCGTCAAAAAACCGCCTTGTTTTATGCGAAATACGCTTATCGATGAGGCAAACCATTGTTGAGTATCAAGTTTCTTTTGGCGGCCGATACGTGGCCGTGTGTGCCTCGTCGCGTGAGCTGCGTCAATCGACCGCGCTGCAGCAATGCGTTTCGCGCAGCCTTGCGCGGCAAGGTCGCGGGCGGTGTCTGTCGCCAGCCGACAATCGATCCATTCAAAGCGACTTCGTCGGTGGGCGTGCTGGTCAGGCGATTTTTTTACTTCTACGATGCACGCTGCCGCGTGGCTGTTTCAGCTTTTTCTCTTCAGTATTCGTTGCGCGTTATTCGTTCGCCATTCGTTTGTTGTTGATGTTATTTCGCGGTGGAATTTCTCAATAGGTCATTACACGTTGCCGCATTCGCACGGCGTTCTGTCATGCGTCGCGCGCATGCTTCGTGAGCAGCTTGCGTTTCATCCACCTGCCGGCGACGGCAGACTTCATCGACAAGGAGTCAGCAGATGAGCACGATCAGGACGAAAGACGGTACCTCGATTTTCTACAAGGACTGGGGCCATGGCCGCCCGGTCGTGTTTTCGCACGGCTGGCCGCTGACCGCCGATGCGTGGGATGCGCAGATGCTGTTTCTCGGCAGCAAGGGCTTTCGCGTGATCGCGCACGACCGGCGCGGTCACGGCCGCTCGGAGCAGCCGTGGGACGGCAACGAGATGGACACCTACGCCGACGATCTCGCCGCGCTGATCGAACATCTCGATCTGCAGGACGCGACGCTGGTCGGCCATTCGACAGGCGGCGGCGAAGTTGCGCATTACATCGGCCGGCATGGCACGGGGCGCGTCGCGAAGGCTGTGCTGATCGGCGCGGTGCCGCCGCTGATGCTGAAGACCGCCGATAATCCGCTCGGCCTGCCGATCGACGTGTTCGACGGCATCCGCAAGGGCGTCGCGGACGATCGCTCGCAGTTCTTCAAGGATCTGGCCGTGCCGTTCTACGGCTACAACCGGGAGGGCGCGAAGGTGTCGCAGGGCGTGATCGATTCATTCTGGCGCCAGGGCATGGCCGGTTCGATCAAGGGGCTATATGACTGCATCGAGCAGTTCTCCGAAGTCGACTACACCGAAGATCTGAAGAAGATCGACGTGCCGACCCTGGTGCTGCACGGCGACGACGACCAGATCGTGCCGATCGACGCAGCCGGCCGACGCACCGCGGAGATCGTCAAGAATGCAACGCTGAAGGTTTATCCGGGCGGCCAGCACGGCATGTGCACGGTGGAGGCCGACAAGGTCAATGCCGATCTGCTCGAATTCATCGGCGCCTGAGCGAACGTAACGATGTGATCTGTTGAGGGCGCGGGCGGCATACGGACGCCGCTCGCGTCGGACGCCACGCGCCCGCTGGCGTCGGGTAAATCCACTTCTGGAACAAAAATACACTTCTAGTTATACGATGTCGCACGAACGCGACGTTCCTATGCCTTTGTTTTTTAAAGAGGTACGAAACTGCCGCGCAGTAATTTAAGGGTAAATGCGGAGTTGAAATCCGCTTGTCCATCGTCGATAGTACGTTATCGTACAACTTGAGTGTGTTATGCGACGCGCGCAGCGCGATTTCGCCGGCCGCTCAGATCCTCTGTCTGTTCTCTGAAGACCTCGCGCGCGGCGCAGTAAAAGGAACCCCTATGAAGAAGATTGCCCTGAGTGGCGCCGGCGGCCAGCTCGGCTCCGTGGTACGTGCTGAATTCGTCGCGCGCGGCGTGCCGCTGCGCTCGGCCGCGGGCTCCAAAGTACTGACGCCGCTCGTCGACGGCGAAGACGTGATGAACGGCGACCTGCGCGATCCGGCGGTGGTCGACCGTCTGCTGAACGGCGTGGACGTGCTGATCCATTTCGCCGGCACGAGCGTCGAGCGTCCGCTGCCCGAGATCATCGAGAACAACCTGCGCGGCCTCGTCGAAGTCTACGAAGGCGCGCGCCGCAACGGCGTGAAGCGCATCGTGTTCGCGAGCTCGAACCACGCGATCGGCATGTATCCGGTCACCGAGCATCTGAGCCTCGACTGCGAACTGCGCCCGGACGGCTTCTACGGCCTGTCGAAGGTGTGGGGCGAAGCGCTCGCGCGCATGTACTGGGACAAGCACGGCATCGAAAGCGTGTGCGTGCGGATCGGCAGCTGCCTCGAGCGTCCGACCGAGCAGCGCCATCTGAGCACCTGGTTCGGCCACAAGGACCTGATGCATTTCCTCGAGCGCTGCATCGAAGCGGAAGACGTCGGCTTCCTGACCATCTGGGGCGTGTCGGCCAATACGCGTAGCTGGTGGGACAACAGCGGCGCCGCGCGCCTTCGCTACGAGCCGAAGCAGAACGCCGAGGACTACGCGCAAGACATCCTGTCGCGCCCGAATCCGCTCGATGAGCTGTGCCAGCGCTACCAGGGCGGTAGCTTCGTCGGCATCGACTATTCGCGCAAGGCTTAAGTCCCGTTCGGTTTGACGGGCATTGCATCACGAGGAGTAGCAGCAATGAAGATCAAGGGTATTCGCTGGTGGATGGTCGCGCTGGTCGCGGCCGGCCTGATCATCAATTACCTGGCGCGTAACACGTTGTCGGTTGCGGCTCCGACGATGATGAAGGAGCTGAACATCACGACCGAGCAGTATTCGCACGTGGTCGTGGCGTGGCAGCTCTGCTATGCGTTCATGCAGCCGGTCGCCGGTTTCGTGCTCGACACGATCGGCACCAAGGTCGGCTTCGCGGTGTTCGCGCTGGCGTGGTCGGTGGCTTGCGCGGCGGCCGCATGGGCGACGGGCTGGCGTAGCCTCGCAGTGTTCCGCGGTATCCTGGGTCTCGCCGAATCGGCCGGGATTCCGGCTGGCGTGAAGGCGACCAGCGAGTGGTTCCCGGCGAAAGAGAGGTCGGTTGCGATCGGCTGGTTCAACATTGGCTCGTCGATTGGCGCGCTGCTTGCGCCGCCGCTCGTCGTGTGGGCACTGTTTCACGGCCGCTGGCAACTCGCGTTCGTGATCGTCGGCGCGGCGGGTATCGTATGGAGCGTGCTGTGGATGATCATCTACAAGCATCCGCGCAACCAGAAGCTGCTGGGCAACGCGGAGCGCGACTACATTCTGAGCGGCCAGGAAGCGAAGCATCACGATGACATCAACACGCCGAAGCGCAACTGGCGCGCGATGCTGGGGAGCCGCGATTTCTGGGCGATCGGTATTCCGCGAATTCTGTCCGAGCCGGCCTGGCAAACGTTCAACGCGTGGATTCCGTTGTACATGATGACCGAGCGTCACATGAACCTGAAGGAAGTCGCGATGTTCGCGTGGATGCCGTTCCTCGCCGCCGACATCGGCTGCGTGCTCGGCGGTTATCTGAGCCCGCTGTTCCACAAGTACGCGAAGGTGTCGCTGTTCACGTCGCGCAAGATGGTGTTCGTGGTCGGTGCGCTGTTCATGATCGGGCCGGCGTGCATCGGTCTCGTCGAGAGTCCGTACATGGCGGTGGCGCTGCTGTGCGTCGGCGGCTTCGCGCACCAGACGTTGTCGGGCGCACTGTACGCGATCACGTCGGACATGTTCGGCAAGCACGAGGTCGCGACAGCGACGGGCATGGGCGGCATGGCTGGATATCTGGGCGCCGCGGCGTTCACCGCGCTGTTCGGTGTGCTCGTCACGCAGATCGGCTATAGCCCGCTGTTCGTCGTGCTGGCGGTGTTCGATCTGATTGCCGCGGTCGTGGTCTGCCTGATGGCCAGGAGTTCGGAAAAGATGCCGGAGCCGAAGTGGACGTCGGCCGGTGCGGTGACGGCGAAGTAATGCGATCTACGGTCGGCTCTCGTAGGCCGATCCGGTGAATGAAGCGGCGCCCGTGAGTGGGCGCCGTTTTTTTGTCGGTTTTGCGGCCGTTTGCAGGATGGCGCTGTTGCGCCGTGAGCGTTGCAGCCGGCAAGCAGATTAGTCGCCCAGCAGACGTTTTAATTCGTCAAAGAAGGATGCGGTAGTGTATCCCCACAATTTCGGATGGAAATTAAATCCATAATCTTCGTAAAACTTTTGGTCAAGATTTTCGCCTGCTTCTCTTTTATATTTATCTATTTCGCGCAGCGTCTCTGCAATTTCTTCTGTAGAGCTGTCTCCCTTGAAGCACGATACAACCTGCTCCAGAGTGTCACCCCAGAGATCGCTATCTTGGTTGAGATATCCCCCGAACAGGACATAGAACTGGGGATATGATTCTTCGTTCATCATTTCAGTAGATAAGACGTCAAAATGTAATATGGCATTCCATTGTATTTCTCATATTTCAAGACAACCTGAACCATACTCATACCCTTTACTTGCCCGGTTTCTCGGTTAATTCCATAACCTACAGTTTTTCCAGCATTATGGAATAGAGTTAAAACATGTCTCGGATTTGATTGAGCCCAATTCCTGATTTTCAGTGTGTTGGATTCCATAACATTGGAGATCGCCCATTCCGCCGTCGGTAAATCCCGAAACGACGATACCACGTCTCTTTTTGGTTCCAGGCGTAGCCGCTCGCGCAATTGCGCCTCAGTCCGCCCGACATGCTTTTCGATTGTATGCCCGCCGATCCGGCTACCGTCCTTTGCTTCGTGCTCCATCAGTCTGATCCGGCCCATCACGATCTGCGAAGTCCGTACAGCGTTGATCGAACCAGCAAAGCCAAACGGCACGACCATATCGAGCCACAGACCGATATTGTTCGCCATATCGGGACTGGCATTCATCGCTTCGGCGAGTTTCGTCGTGCCCTGCTGGGTTAGCGTCGCCGTATCTCGCGCCGTCCAGATCTGACGCAAGCCAGCGGCTGCTGTGTCCGAGCCGTGTACGCCGAATACAACGCATCCGGCCTTGCTTGCCATGGTCGGCTCCGGCATCACACACAGCGCGCCGGCCCCGACCATTTCCAGCAGACCGCCGACAAGTTGGAATCCGCCCCATAGCCGGTTGGAAAGCATTTCGCTGTGGCTGATCGATTGGCGCGTTAGCACCGCCGCCAGTTGTGGCGCACTGAGTACGACGCGCACGCCATCCGAATCCTGGTTATATGACACTCCGGACTCCTCTGTCGTTGTTGGGGCTATCAAGCTAACAGCCGGGTACAGAGCGAGGGAATGGGTGAAGGATGATTCTTGTGCCAGCCCGTGCGTCCCGATGGTTCGCTCGATCGGACGTTAGTTGGACTGGATGGCGCAAGGGCATGGGCCGAATGTCATCGCAGCCCAGCCACGACAGCCGCAAGAGGGGCGCGTAGCTCGCAATAAAATTGCGAAAGCATCGGCCGTTAATGAGGAGACGAAAGGTCGCGAGCTATGCTCACGCGTTGATGGTCACACGCTGGTTAGAAGCGCTGGATCAGGCGGCAATTCAGAGCGATGCCGCGGCGGAAGCCCTCATGGTCGACCGAGCGAAGAGCATCGCTCCCGATCAGACGACGAATTGCGATCGAGCCGGCCATCGGTCACATGCGGACAGACGGAAAACCCGATCGCAACTGTGAAGTGGCGCCGTGCGACAGCGCGCTTACGCGCTCTTCTGACCGATCTCGTGATTCGCGAGCACTTCGAGCGCGCGCACCATCGCCGAGTGGTCCCACGCCTTGCCGCCGTGCGCGACGCACGCGTTGAACAGCGCCTGGCAGGTGGCGGTGTTCGGCAGCGACACGCCGAGCGCCTGCGCGGTCGACAGCGCGAGGTTCAGGTCCTTCTGGTGCAGTTCGATGCGGAAGCCCGGATCGAACGTGCGGCTGGTCATGCGCTCGCCGTGCACTTCGAGAATGCGCGACGATGCGAAGCCGCCCATCAGCGCCTCACGCACGCGCGCCGCATCGACACCCGCCTTCGACGCGAGCAGCAGCGCTTCGCCGACCGCCTCGATGGTCGCCGCGACGATCACCTGGTTGGCGACCTTGCACACCTGGCCCGCGCCGACCGCGCCGATCAGCGTGACGTTCTTGCCCATCATGTCGAACAGGGGCTTCACGCTGTCGAACGTGGCCTGTTCGCCCCCGACCATGATGGTCAGCGAGCCGGCCTTCGCGCCGACTTCGCCGCCGGACACCGGCGCGTCGAGATAATCGGCACCGGTTGCGCCCACGCGCGCCGCGAAATCGCGGGTCGCCATCGGCGAGATCGAGCTCATGTCGACGACCGTCTGGCCGGCGCGCAGCGCGCTCGCGAGGCCGTTCTCGCCGAACAGCACGCGTTCGACGTCCGGCGTGTCAGGCACCATGATGAAGATTACGTCCGCGTTGGCGGCGACCGCGGCGGGGTTGTCGCATGCGAGGGCGCCGGCCTGCGTGAGCTCGGCGGGCACGCCGCTACGCGTAAAGGCGGCGAGCGACACGCCGTTTTTCAGAAGATTGGCGGCCATGGGCTTGCCCATGATGCCGAGTCCGATAAAGCCTGCTGTTTGCATGGAATGCTCCGAAGATGTCGTGGCGGCCGCGTTCAAGCCTCGCCCGCCGGTTTCTGCATGAAGTGTTTCTGTGCCGCCTGCGCGGCGCCCTTGAGCAACCCGAGATCCGCGCAGACCGCGACGACGCGCGCGCCCATCGACAGATATCGTTCCGCGTCGGCCTGCACCGGCGCGAGAATGCCGCTCGACTTGCCGGCCGCCTGCGCGCGCGCGAACACATGCGCGATCGCCTGCTGCACGTCCGGATGGCTCGCATTGCCGAGGTGGCCATACGACGCCGCGAGGTCGGACGGACCGATGAAGACCGCGTCGATGCCGTCCACCGCGAGGATGCTGTCGATATTCTCGACCGCCTTGCGGCTTTCGATCTGCGGGATCACGCAGACGTTGTCGTTGGCGATCGCGAAGTAGTCGGACACGGTGCCGTAGCGATTGCCGCGATGGCCGACCGATACGCCGCGAATGCCCTGCGGCGGATAGCGTGTCGACGCGACCGCGCGGGCGGCGTCGTCGGCGCTGTCGACGAACGGCACGAGGAAGTTCGAGAAGCCGCTGTCGAGAAAACGTTTGATCACGACGCTGTCGTTGGCCGGTGGTCGGACGACCGGTGCGCTGCCGCTGTCCTTGAGCGCCATCAACTGCGGGATCAGCGTGAGCACGTCGTTGGGCGCGTGTTCGGCGTCCAGCAGCATCCAGTCGAAGCCGACCGTGCCCAGCAGTTCAGTGGCGATCGGGCTGGCGAGCGACGCCCAGCAGCCGATCTGGGTTTTTCCCTCGCGCACCGCGCGCCGGAAGCGGTTGGGCAAGGATTCGTAAGGCGTGACGGCGGGCATGCGGTGTCTCCTCGAACTGCGATGGATCGGGAAAAGCTGCGACAATGCTAAACCGCGAAATGCGAGTTATAAGTCGTCGTATGACCGGCTGTAGATTAGCACCGCATGGCCCGGTTGTAATGGGCGAGTATACCCGTATGCGCCTGTCGGACAAGCGTTTCGGGTTGCATAGGCCCCCGCGATGTTGTAGGATGACCTATATCTTTCGCCTTCATTAAAGGAAAGTCAAAAATGCCTATTACCGGCGAAATGCTGATCGGTCGCAAAGCCGTGCGCGGCGAAGAAAAACCGCTGCGCGCGTTCAATCCTGCCACGGGTTCCGAGATTGCCGAGCCGGTGTTCGGCAGCGGCACCGTCGAGAACGTCGAGCAGGCCTGCGCGCTCGCGCAACAGGCGTTCGACGCCTACCGTCAACTGCCGCTCGCAGTGCGCGCCGAGTTCCTGGACCGTATCGCCGACGGCATCACCGCGCTCGGCGACGAGCTGATCGAGCGCGCGCAGGCTGAATCGGGCCTGCCGAAGGCGCGTCTGGAAGGCGAGCGCGGCCGCACCACCGGCCAGTTGAAGCTGTTCGCGCAGACCGTGCGCGCGGGCCAGTGGCTCAACGCTACGCTCGATTCGCCGCTGCCGGAGCGCAAGCCGCTGCCGCGCTCGGATCTGCGCATGCAGAAGATCGCGCTCGGTCCGGTCGCGGTGTTCGGCGCGAGCAACTTCCCGCTCGCGTTCTCGGTAGCGGGTGGCGACACCGCCGCGGCGCTGGCTGCTGGCTGCCCGGTCGTCGTGAAGGCGCATCGCGCTCACCTCGGCACGTCGGAGCTGGTCGGTCGCGTGATCCAGCGCGTCGCGCAGGAAATGGATCTGCCCGAAGGCGTGTTCTCGATGATCGTCGGCGCGGGTAACTCGGTCGGCGAGGCACTGGTTGCGCACCCGGCCATCAAGGCGGTCGGCTTCACCGGTTCGCGCGCGGGCGGCACTTCGCTGATGCGCGTCGCGGCGGCGCGTCCGGAGCCGATCCCGGTGTACGCGGAAATGAGCAGCATCAACCCGGTGTTCCTGCTGCCCAACGCTCTTGCGGCACGCGGCGACAGCATCGCGCGCGGTTTCGTCGACTCGCTCGTGCTCGGCGCGGGCCAGTTCTGCACCAACCCGGGCCTCGCCATCGCGATCGACAGCGACGCGCTGAAGGGCTTCGTCGCGACGGCATCGGAAGCGCTCGCGGCGAAGCCGGCGCAGACCATGCTGACCTCGGGCATTCACGCCGCGTATGAAGACGGCGAAGGCAAGCTGGCCGCGACGAAGGGCGTTGAAGTCGTGGCACGCGGCGTCGCCGCGACCGGCCCGACCCAGGCTTGCGCGGCGCTGTTCGTGACCGACGCGCAGACGTTCCTCGCGAACCCGGCGCTCGAAGACGAAGTCTTCGGCCCGGTGTCGACGATCATCCGCTGCAAGGACGAGCAGGAAATGCTGAAGGTCGCCGAACACTTCGCCGGCCAGCTGACCGCGACGCTGCAGATGGACAGCGCCGACGTGGCGGCTGCGAAGAAGCTGGTGCCGATTCTCGAGCGCAAGGCCGGCCGGATTCTGGTCAACGGCTTCCCGACCGGCGTCGAAGTGTGCCACGCGATGGTCCACGGCGGCCCGTTCCCGGCAACGTCGGATAGCCGAGCGACCTCGGTCGGCACCACGTCGATCGACCGCTTCCTGCGCCCGGTCTGCTACCAGGACTTCCCGACCGAGCTGCTGCCGGAAACGCTGGCTGACGGCAATCCGCTGGAACTGTGGCGTCGTCGCGATGGCGAACTCACGCGCGGTTAATCGCGTGACGCCGTCCTGAACGGATGCGTGCCTGGGCCGGTCGGCGCGGGCGCGGATCGAAGGGAGGGGCGGACGCAATCGCAAGATAAAAAAATGGCCGGGAGATTCCCGGCCATTTTTTTCGCCCGCGAGCTTGGTGAGAATCAGCTGTTCGCTTCGCTCGCTTCATTCGCGCGACGCAGCCGCTCGCGGCTATTCGACAGATGCATGCGCATCGCCGCGCGTGCGCCTTCGGCGTCGTGCCGGCTGATCGCCTCGAGGATGCTTTCATGCTCGAGGTTCACGAGCGACAGATACGCGTCAGGATCGGCGCGCGCGATGCCGGCCGAGTCGAGCCGGTTGCGCGGAATCAGCGCGCTGCCCATTTGCGACAGGATGTCGACGAAATAGCGGTTGCCGGTTGCGCGTGCGACCGAGATGTGGAACTGCAGGTCGGCCTGCACGCTGTCGAGCCCGTTGTGGCGCGTGGCCTCGATCGCGTCGAGCGCGGTGCGCATGCGCGCGAGGTCGTCCGGTTTCGCGCGTTGCGCGGCGAGACCGGCGCATTCGGTTTCGAGACTGATGCGCAACTCCAGAATGCACAGCACGTCGCGCAGCGTGGTGGCGGGCACCATGTCGATGCCGAGCTTTTCGCGTTGCGGCTCGAGCACGAAGCTGCCGATGCCGTGCCGCGTCTCGATGACCTTGCCTGCCTGCAGGCGCGAGATCGCCTCGCGAATCACCGTGCGGCTCACGCTGAGTGTGCTCATCAACTGCGATTCGGTGGGGAGTTTGTCGCCCGGCTTCAGCAGGTTGGCAGCGATCTGCTCGGTGACGTAGTTGACGACGAACTCGGCAAGATTGCGAGCGCGTCGTGGCGGTGCCGCGGATGCTAGTGGTGTAGCCATCGAAAACGCTCCTTGTTTGAAAGATCGCTGGGAATCGTGCATTTTTATTATATCGTCGTCTGACGACTGATTATATAAGCGCCGGATCGTTTCCGGCGCAAATGTCACGTATATCGGCGCAGGCCCGAAGTTTGGCGCCTCGGCGCGGATAGATCGCGCGAGGCGCCGGGTCGGTCGGCCGGAAGTACGATAACCGCGACGATAACCAAGCCTATAACGGGCTCACGCCGGGCGCAACTCGACCCGCCGGATGTCCTTGACGATCACCAGATAGCTGATCACGGTCAGCAGCGCGTTCGCGCCGACGAACACCAGCGCGCCATTGAACGAGCCCGTGCGCGCGACGAGATAGCCGATCACGATCGGCGTCACGATGCCGGCGATGTTGCCGAACATGTTGAAGATCCCGCCGGACAAGCCGAGCGCTTCCTTCGGCGACGTATCGGCGACCACCGCCCAGCCGAGCGCGCCGATGCCCTTGCCGAAGAACGCGAGCGACATCAGCGCGACGACGACCCAGTCGGTCGACACGTAGTTGCAGCCGATGATGCAGGTCGACAGCAGCATGCCGCCGACGATCGGCACCTTGCGCGCGACGGTCAGCGAACAGCCGCGGCGGATCATTCCGTCCGACAGCACGCCGCCGAGCACCCCGCCGAGAAAGCCGCAGATCGCCGGCAGCGAGGCCACGAGGCCCGCGTGCAGAATCGTCATGCCGCGCGCCTGCACGAGGTAGATCGGAAACCACGTCAGGAAGAAGTAGGTCAGCACGTTGATGCAGTACTGCGCGAGATAGATGCCGAGCAGCATGCGGTTGCTGAGCAACTGACGCACGAGCGTCCAGCCGCCGGCCTTCGAAATATCGTCCGGGCGCGTCTTGCGCGCACCGCTGACGAGGCCGCCACCTTGCTCGATGTACTCGAGCTCGGCGCGCGACACGCGCGGATGGTCGGCGGGATTCTTCATGACCTTCAGCCACGTCAGCGCGAGCAGCAGCCCGGCCACGCCCAGTACGACGTAGACCATTTCCCACCCGAACGCGTGCGTGAGCCACGCCATCAGCGGCGTGAACACGACCGCGGCGAAGTATTGCGCGGCGTTGAAGATCGCCGACGCGGTGCCGCGCTCGTTGGTCGGGAACCAGCTCGCGACGACCTTTGCGTTCGCCGGGAACGCCGGCGACTCGGCCGCGCCCATCACGAAGCGCAACGCGAACAGGCCGGTAATCGCCGCACCGGCGCTGCCGAGCAGGCCGACCGAGCTCTGCAGCAGCGTGAATAGCGACCACGAGAAGATGCTCGCCGCGTACACGCGGCGCGCGCCGAAACGGTCGAGCAGCCAGCCGGCCGGCAGTTGCGACAGCACGTAAGCCCAGCTGAATGCGGAAAAGATATAGCCCATGCGGATCGCGTCGAGGCTGAACGCGGTGCGCATTGCGGAACCGGTGACGGACAGCGTCGCGCGGTCGGCGTAGTTGAGGGTGGTGATCACAAAGATCAGCAGCAGGATCCCGTAGCGGACCTTGGTGCGTGCCGCGCTAGAAGCGGCGTCGGTGGAACTGGCCGAGCGGCTCAAGTCCATGGGTCATCTCCTGTATTGTCTGGCGAGGTGTAGTCTGCACACCGGGTGGCCCGCAGACCACCTGCCTGTCGGGCAAACACACGAACGCCCGGCGACGTTGCTGTGCCGGGCGTTCGCCACGCGGCCGTCTAGGCGGCCCTCATCGATGAGGCTCCCGAGCTACTTCGCTCGAAGCCCTGACGCCGGTTCCTTACTGCGGTCCGAGCTTCTTGATCAGCGCGTCGAGCTGCTCCATTTCTTCCGGAGTCAGGTCGGTCAGCGGTGCGCGCACCGGACCTGCGTCGTGGCCGACCAGCTTCGCTCCAGCCTTGACGATGCTGACCGCGTAGCCGGCACGGCGGTTGCGGATCTTCAGGTACGGCAGGAAGAATTCGTCGATCAGCTTGCCGACCGTCGCGTGGTCGTCAGCGGCGATCGCGCGGTAGAAGTCCATCGCGGTCTTCGGGATGAAGTTGAACACCGCCGACGAGTACACCGGCACGCCCAGCGCCTTGTAGGCGGCAGCGTAGACTTCCGCGGTCGGCAGGCCGCCGAGGTACGAGAAGCGCTCGCCGAGGCGGCGGCGGATCGTCACCATGTTTTCGATCTCGCCCACGCCGTCCTTGAAGCCGATCAGGTTCGGGCAACGGTCTGCCAGACGCTCGAGCATGTCGGCGTTGAGCTTCGAGTTCGCGCGGTTGTAGATGATCATGCCCATGCCCGGAACAGCCTTGCAGACCTCTTCGGCGTGCTCGGCGATACCGTCCTGGCTTGCTTCGGTCAGGTAGTGCGGCATCAGCAGGATGCCGTGCGCGCCGAGGCGCTGCGCTTCCTTCGCGTAGGCGATCGCCACGCGGGTCGGGCCGCCGGCGCCGGCGAGGATCGGTACCTTGCCCTTGCAGACCTCGACCGCGGTCTTGACTACTTGCGTGTAGTCGTCTTGCGTCAGCGAGAAGAATTCGCCCGTGCCGCCGGCGACGAACAGCGCCGAAGCGCCGTACGGAGCGAGCCATTCGAGACGCTCTGCGTAGGTGTCGGCGCGGAAGTCGCCTTTAGCGTCGAAGTCGGTGACGGGGAAGGACAGGAGGCCTTCCGAAACGATCTGCTTGAGTTCCTGCGGTGTCGTCATGATCAAAGTATCCAGGCGTCGGATTGGGTCGTTGTTGGTTCCAACCAGTACAACGGACGTCGTACTAGCAGAAAATCTTTGGAATCAGATTTCTTATACGTCATCGTACAACAACAAATCCGGTAACTCAACGGGGTTTTCACGGCATAATTCACGCTATAGGGTAAATACGGAACATCCGGGCGAAACTTCATGTTGTAGGATGACGTATGATTTCTGGCGAAGCAGGTCTATCACGCCTCAAGGATCGATCAATGGAACAAACTCCGCTCTACATCCGCGTTCATCCCAATGACAATGTCGCGATCGTCGTCAACGACGGCGGTCTGGGCGAGGGCGCGGTATTTGCCGATGGCCTCAGGCTGCGCGAGCGTGTGCCGCAGGGCCACAAGGTCGCGCTGGCCGATCTCGCCGAGGGCGACGAGGTCATCCGCTATAACGTCGTGATCGGTTATGCGCTGAAGCCGCTGCCGAAGGGCAGCTGGATCAACGAGCACGTGATCCGCATGCCGAGCCCGCCGGGACTCGAAGACCTGCCGATCGCCACCACCAAAGCGCCGGACATGCCGCCGCTCGAAGGCTATACGTTCGAGGGCTACCGCAACTCGGACGGCTCGGTGGGCACGCGCAACATCCTCGCGATCACGACCACCGTGCAGTGCGTCGCCGACGTCGTGCAACACGCGGTCACGCGCATCAAGGCCGAGCTGCTGCCGAAATATCCGAATGTCGACGATGTCGTCAGCCTCGGTCACACCTACGGCTGCGGCGTCGCGATCGACGCGCCCGACGCGATGGTGCCGATCCGCACCGTGCGCAACATCGCGCTGAACCCGAACTTCGGCGGCGAAGTGATGATGGTGAGCCTCGGCTGCGAGAAGCTGCAGCCCGAGCGTCTGATGCCGCCGGGAACGATTCCGATCGCGGCGGCAGCGGTCGTCGACGACGTCGCGGACATCGGTGATGTCGCGCTAGACCAGAACGGCGACGTCGTGGTGCTGCAGGACGAATCGCACGTCGGCTTCCAGTCGATGATCACGTCGATCATGAGGATGGCCGAAGGGCATCTGAAGCGCCTGAACAACCGCCGTCGCGAAACCTGTCCGGCGTCGGATCTGGTGATCGGCGTGCAGTGCGGCGGTAGCGACGCGTTCTCGGGCCTGACCGCGAACCCGGCCGTCGGATTCGCAACGGACCTGCTGGTGCGCGCCGGCGCGACCGTGATGTTCTCCGAAGTCACCGAAGTGCGCGACGGCGTCGATCAGCTGACCGCGCGCGCGGCCAATGCGGACGTCGCACAGGCGATCATCCGCGAGATGCAGTGGTACGACGATTACCTGAAGCGCGGCGGCGCGGACCGCAGCGCGAACACGACGCCCGGCAACAAAAAGGGCGGCCTGTCGAACATCGTCGAAAAGGCGATGGGTTCGATCATCAAGTCGGGCAACTCGGCGATCTCCGGCGTGCTGTCGCCGGGTGAGAAGGTCAATCAGAAGGGCCTGATCTACGCGGCGACGCCGGCCAGCGACTTCATCTGCGGCACGCTGCAGGTCGCCTCGGGCATCACGCTGCACGTGTTCACGACCGGCCGCGGCACGCCGTACAGCCTCGCCGAAGTACCGGTCATCAAGGTCGCGACGCGTTCGGACCTCGCGCGTCGCTGGCACGATCTGATGGACATCAACGCCGGCACGATCGCGACTGGCCAGTCCAGCATCGAGGAGGTGGGCTGGGAACTGTTCCGCCTGATGCTCGAAGTCGCGAGCGGCCGCAAGGAAACCTGCGCGGAGAAGCTCGGACTGCACAATGCGTTGACGTTGTTCAATCCGGCGCCGGTGACCTGAACAGGCACCTTGCCCCGTCAATACTCAGGCGAGCGCCGGTCCAGCCGGCGCTCGCTTTTCCGTTCAGAAGACCCGATCGCAATCACAACATCCAAGAGACATGACCGATTTGAACGTTGACCGCTCCGCGGCAAAGAAACCCTTCCGCCGTTTGCTGCTCACCGGCGCCGCGGGCAACCTCGGCAAGCAACTGCGTCCCGCGCTCGCGCAATGGGCCGACATCGTGCGCGTGTCCGATATCGCTGCGCTCGGCGAAGTCGCCGCGCACGAGGAAGCGGCCGTCGTCAATCTCGCCGATGAAGCAGCCGTGCACGCGCTGCTCGAAGGCGTGGACGCGGTGGTGCATCTCGGCGGCATCTCCGTCGAAGCGCCGTTCGAGGACCTGCTCGAAGCGAACATCCGCGGCCTCTACAACGTGTACTCGTCGGCGCAAAAGCATGGCGTGAAGCGCGTCATCTACGCGAGCTCGAATCACGCGGTGGGTTTCCATCCGGTCACGTCGGTTCTCGATACCGAAGTGCCGCTGCGTCCGGACGGCATGTACGGCGTGACGAAGTGTTTCGGCGAATCGCTGTCGCGCTACTACTTCGACCGCTTCGGTCTCGAGACCGTGTGTTTGCGGATCGGCTCGTCGTTCGAGCAGCCGAAGACCGCACGCATGCTCGTCACGTATCTGAGCTACCGCGATTTCATCGAGCTCGTGCGCTGCTCGCTGTTCACGAACCGCGTCGGTCACGCGATCGTCTACGGCGTGTCGAATAATCGCATCTCGTGGGTCGACAACACGAACGCCGCGTTTCTCGGCTACCGTCCGCAAGACAGCTCGACGCAGTTCGAACACCTGTTCCCACCGAGCGCCCCGGACACGCGCTTCGACGACCCGACCCAGCTGTACCAGGGCGGCCCGTTCGTGCTAGCCGGTCCGATGGAGCCGAAGCGGGAGCCTGAACAATGAGCGCGAATCCGCAAGTGGAGCGCTTCGAAGCGGCCGGTCCGTTGCCCGCGGCCACTGGTGAAAGCCCGGTCTGGCGCGCGGCCGAGCAGGCGCTGTACTGGGTCGACATTCCGGCGAAAAAGATCGTGCGCGGCTCGCTCGCGACAGGCAAGCGCACCGAATGGCTGCTGCCGGAGCAGGTTGCCTGCATCGCGTTCGATCACGCCGGCACCGTGCTCGCCGGCTGCGAGACCGGGTTGTTCGCGCTCACGCTCGCGGACGCGTCGAAGGCGGCGAGCGGCGAGCCGCTGACAGCGTCGCTGCGCAAGCTCGCGGCGCCTGAATTCCCGCACGGCGGAATGCGTTTCAACGACGGCCGCTGCGACCGGCAAGGGCGTTTCTGGGCCGGCACGATGGTGATGGAGATGGCCGCGGCGATCCCAGGCGGCGCGCTGTACCGCTTCGACGAGAAGGGCGTGCTGTCCGCGCCGGTCGTCGATTCGCTGATCACGCAGAACGGCCTGGGCTGGTCGCCGGACGGCACGACGATGTATCTGTCCGACTCGCATCCGCTGCGCCGGCTGATCTGGGCGTTCGACTACGACGTCGACAGCGGTGAGCCGCGCAACCGCCGCGTGTTCGCCGACCTACATCACTATTCGGGCCGTCCGGACGGCGCGGCGGTCGATGCCGACGGCTGCTACTGGATCTGCGCGAACGACGCCGGTCTGCTGCTGCGTTTTACGCCGCAGGGCAAGCTTGACCGGCAGGTTCCGGTGCCGGCCATCAAGCCTGCCATGTGCGCGTTCGGCGGCCGCGATCTCGATACGCTGTTCGTCACCTCGATTCGTCCCGCCAACGGCGCGAGCGAGCACGACGGCCACGTGTTCGCCCTGCGGCCCGGCGTGAGCGGGCTGCCTGAGCCCGAATTCGCAGGGCAACTGTAACGTTGCTTGCATGAAGCATGCGCCGGGACGAAGTTTTTCTCCCGGCGTTTTCATTTTTCAGGACCATTCGTGTGGCCCTTTATTTGTCACTCGTCGTACAACGTGTTGTGTGAAGACCACGCAGCCACGTATTTCTTCAGCAAAAATGCCACAGCTCCCCAGACTGTACCGATTCCGTCCCCATCCAATGCCAGACGGCGCGGGACCTTGTGGCATGCCACGCCGGTCATCCGTACTGGCGCTTTTCCTGATGCGGGTAAATACCGTCTGTACAAGATAAAACCCCTTTTATAGACTTCGTATGTTGTCGTACAACATATAAGTCCAAACAAATGGCTTTCTGTGTTGGTGTGACAGTGCAATTCGGTGGGTTTTCAAGGCATTCGTGCCGCTGCGGTCGATGCGGCATGCATGTCCGAAGCCGGCCGGCGTGATTGAAGTAAGTAGTCGAGTTGTCGACTGGAGTGCTGGGTCAACTGTGCCGGGGAAGTCGCGCAGCCAGTACGGCCAACGCCCGCACCTGCGAAGGCAGTGAGCGTGAAGCCGGAGACGCGTCAAAACCATGTCACATCCGCTGTTGCTGGGATGGTCTATTTTTCAAGGAATGTCACGATGAACAAGAAGTTTGCCTCTTCCCATGTTTCGATGATCGTCGCGGCCGCGGCGTTGGCGTTCAGCACGATGTCGGCTGAAGCGCGCGTGTTCCGCGTTGCCGATGTGCACGGCGACACCTTCCCGACCAACATGGCCGTGAAGTACATGGGCGAGGAGATCAGCAAGGCGACCGGCGGCAAGGACTCCGTGAAGGTGTTCGGCAACAGCGCGCTCGGTTCGGAAAACGACACGATCGACCAGGTTCGTATCGGCGCGCTCGACATGGCGCGTGCCAACGGCGCTGCGTTCAACGAGATCGTGCCGGAATCGATGATCCCGTCGCTGCCGTTCCTGTTCCGCGACGTCGACCATTTCCGCAAGGTCATGTACGGTCCGGAAGGCCAGAAGATCCTCGACGCCTTCACCGCGAAGGGCATGATCGCACTGACGTTCTACGAGAGCGGCGCACGCTCGATGTACGCGAAGAAGGCGATCAAGTCGCCGGCTGACATGAAGGGGCTGAAGGTCCGCGTGCAGCCGTCCGACCTGATGGTCGACGAAATCAAGGCAATGGGCGGCACGCCGACCCCGATGCCGTTCTCGGAAGTCTATACGGGCCTGAAGACCGGCCTCGTCGACGGCGCCGAAAACAACCTGCCGTCGTACGAAGAAACCAAGCACTTCGAAGTCGCTCAGGTCTACTCGGAGACCCAGCATTCGATGACGCCGGAAGTGCTGGTGTTCTCGAAGAAGGTGTGGGACACGCTGTCGCCGCAAGAGCAGCAGATCATCAAGAAGGCCGCGGCCGACTCGGTGCCTTACTACGAGAAGCTGTGGACCGCGCGCGAAGCCGACGCACAGAAGGCCGTCACGAAGGGTGGCGCAACGGTCATCGCGGCTTCGCAGATCGACCGCGCGGCTTTCGTGAAGGTGATGCAGCCTGTGTGGGCGAAGTACGAAAAGACCCCGCAGATGAAGCAGATCGTCGACGAGATCGAAGCAATCAAGTAAGTCACGCGTCCCGGACGCAATCAGCAATAGCAACGCTTGTCGCAACAGCGGCGTGAATGGTCCCGCGAGGAAACTCGCGAGACCTTCCGCCGCGCGATTTCGCGCGCGCGTGCGGATCATGTCGCATCGGGACGGCTGAATCTCAAGCACAGGTCGGTCGTAAGCAAGGACAGGGTCATGAGTTTCCTGAAACGCCCCAATGATTTTCTTTTTCGCGTGCTGCTGGTCGTGGCGTCGCTTAGCCTCGCCGTGCTTTGCCTGCTCGTGATTTATAGCGTGGTGATGCGCTACGTGTTTAGCGACGCGCCCGATTTCGTTGAGCCCATCGCATTGCTGCTGGTGATCCTGATCGCGATGTTCGGCGCCGCGCTGAAGGTTCGCGAGGGCGGTCACATCGGACTCGACTCGCTCGTCAGGAAATTGCCCGAGAAAGGCCAGGTGATCGCGAAAGGGATTCAGCACCTGTGTCTGGTCGCTTTCGCGGTGGCGGTCTTCGTCGGTTGCCTCGAGATGGCGCAAACCACGATGGGCGACCGCATTCCGATCATCGGCGTGCCGGAAGGCGTGCGCTACTGCATCCCGATCTTCGCGAGTGTGTGCATCGCGTTGTTCTCGATCGAGCATCTGCTCGAGCTCTTCGCGGGGAAACGGGAAGAGCCGGCGCTCGAACTCTCCGCCACGGAATAAAAGTAGAACCATCATGGAACTTGCCCTTCTTGCCGCCAGTTTTCTAATCTTCCTCTTCCTCGGGGTTCCGGTTTCATTCGCGTTGGGCCTGTCCTGCGTTCTGACGTACCTGTTCGAAGGCTTGCCGACCGCGACCGCGATGCAGTCGATGATCTCGGGCATGAACGGTTTCTCGTTCCTCGCGGTCCCGTTCTTCATCTTCTCCGGCGAGCTGATGCTCCACGGCGGCATCGCTGACCGCATCCTGCGTTTCGCGCAGGCCACGGTCGGCCATTTCCGCGGTGGCCTCGGCATGGCCAACGTGGTCGCCTGTACGCTGTTCGGCGGCGTGTCGGGTTCGCCGACCGCGGATACGTCGGCCATGGGCGGCGTCGTGATCCCGCTGATGAAGCGCGAAGGTTATAGCGCCGCATACGCGGTCAACGTGACCACGCACTCGTCGCTCGCCGGCGCGCTGATGCCGACGTCGACCAACATGATCATCTACGCGTTCGCCGCGCAAGGCGTGAGCGGCGTGCTGAACGGCAAGCAGATGAGCGGCGTGTCGATTGGCGATCTGCTGTTCTCGGGTCTGTTGCCGGTGCTGTGGGTGATGGGCCTCGTGCTGATCGCCGCTTACTGGCAGGCCGTCAAGTTCGGCTATCCGCGCCGTCCCGACGGTTCGACCGAACTGCAGCGTTTCCCGGGCTGGATGGCGGTGCTGCGCACGTTCGTCGGCGCGGTGCCGGGTCTGATGGTCATCGCGATCATTCTGTTCTGCGTGGCACGCGGTATCGCCACCGCGACGGAGGCGGCCGCGATCGCCGTGGGTTATTCGCTGATATTGACCATCGTCGTGTATCGCTCGCTGTCGATGAAAAAGCTCGGCCATGCGCTCGGCAAGGCCGCGAAAACGACCGGCGTGGTGCTGCTGCTGATCGGTGTGTCGAACATGCTGCGCTACCAGATGGCCTATCTGGAGATCCCGGAGGCGATCGAGCGCATGCTCGACGGCGCGACCTCGCTGCCGTGGCTGATGTTGTTGTACATCAACGTGATTCAGGTGTTCCTCGGTACGTTCGTCGACATGGCGGCGCACATCCTGATCACAACCCCGCTGTTCCTGCCGATGGCCATGCACAACGGGGTGGGCCCGGTTCAGTTCGGCATCATGATTCTGCTGAACTGCGCATTGGGTCTCGTGCATCCGCCGATTGGCTCGGTGCAATTCATTGGATGCGCAATTGGCAATGTGTCGATAGGGGAAACTACTAAGGTGGCGTGGCCGTATTACCTCGCTATCTTCTCGGCCATCAATATCGTCACCTATGTCCCGTGGTTCTCGACCTGGTTGCCGAGCATCATCAATGGTCACCCGGTGTTCTGATCCAAATAAAACGTATTTCCCACACTCAGCGGCGCTCGCATAGGCCGCATTAGAAAGTTTTTAACAGAGGAGTAAAAATGAAAAAGACTCTCTTAGCTTCGGCCTTGGGGTTGGTCGCCCTGGGCGCACATGCGCAAAGCAGCGTGACGCTTTACGGTATCGTCGATACGGGCCTGGGTTGGCAGAACAGCTCGGCGTCGCTGACCACGGCGGCGAAACCGCAGACCGTCCCTGGCAGTTCGCAGGTCAAGATGATCAACGGCATCTGGGCAGGCAGCCGTTTCGGTTTGAAGGGCTCGGAAGATCTGGGTGGCGGCACTAAGACGATTTTCCAGTTGGAAGAAGGCTTTAACAGCGCAACTGGCGCGCAAAGTGTGTCGGGTCTGGCATTCAACCGCCAGGCATGGGTCGGTCTGACGAACGCTCAGTTCGGTACGGTGACGGCAGGCCGCGGGTACACCTCGTACTACACGATGCTCTCGCCGTATAGCCCGACCACGTGGCTGACCGGTGCATACGGTGCGCATGCGGGTGATATCGACTCGCTGGATACGACGTTCCGCGTGAACAACCAACTGGTTTATACGTCGCCGAGCTTTGCCGGTCTGACGGTTAGCGGTTCGTACGCACTGGGCGGCAACGCGGGCAGCTTCGCAGCCGGCCAAACCTGGAGCGTTGCGGCACAGTACCTGAACGGCCCGATCGGTCTCGCGGCAGGTATCCAGCGCATTGACAACGCGGCGACCGTTGGCACCCCCGCGTGGAATTCCACGGCGTCGAACAACGGCTCGCAGCCGTCCGTCTCGGCAATCAACAACGGCTTCCAGACCGCAGCGAAGCAGCAGCGCATTGCGGTGACGGGTGGTTACGCGTTCAACTCGCAGTGGGACGTTTCGTTCGCATACTCGAACGTTCAATACACTGCGGGCCAGGCTTCGCTGTTCCACGACACGCAGATCTGGAATACCGGTGGCGCAGTGCTGCACTGGAAGCCGATCTCGGTGCTGGACTTGGCCGCTGGCTATAGCTACACCCGTGCAACGTCGTCGAACGGCATTCAGAGCACGGCTAGCTACAGCCAGTTCAACCTGTCGCAGTACTACTCGCTGTCCAAGCGCACCGGCCTGTACGCACTCGAAGCGTATCAGCGCGCTAGCGGCCAGACGCTGTCGGGCAACGGCAAGTCCATCATCAACGCAGTGGCAAGCATCGGCGACGGCCAGAACGGTTCGCCGTCCTCGTCGCGCAGCCAGACCGCGGTTGGCGTTGGTATCATCCATAAGTTCTAAACAGTTACTGAATACGTGGCGGCGCGTTGTTTTGCCGCCACATCGACGCGTTTTTTTCGCGTCGTCAGTCTCGCAAAGCTGCGCACATTACGTGCGCAGCTTTTTTTTGATGCTTCATTTTGATGCATCGCAGGCGCTGGTCTCGCCAGCGGTGCCAGATCTGGGTTGGGAGTGCCTCGCGCGCGGGCTTTCGCGTTACGATGAGAGCCCGGCGCGCTTTCCTGCGCCGTTTCGCGAGGAGACGCCGATGCGTGCATTACGATGGGCTTCGGAAGAGGGCGACGGCATCGAACATCTGGTATTCGATACGCGCGACGATGGCTTCGCCGTTGAAAGCGTGGTGGTCGGGCAGCGCTACGGCAAGGCGTACGGGCTGCATTACGCGGTGCGCTGCGACGCGCGCTGGCGCACGCGCTACGCGCGGCTGAAGATCGTCGGCGGTGGCGAGCTGGAGCTGCATGGCGATGGCGACGGCCACTGGCACGACGGGCACGGCCTCGCGCTCAGCGCGATCGAAGGCTGTATCGACATCGATATCGCGGCGACGCCGTACACCAATACGTTGCCGATCCGTCGGCTGCAACTGGCGCAAGGCGAACGTCAGCCGATCGAAGTCGCGTATATCTCGACGCCGGACTTGCAGGTCACGCGCGCCGAGCAGGCCTACACGTGCATCGAGTTGAATGGCGAGTACCGCTACGAAGGCATTTTTCGCGAGTTCACCGCCAATTTGCGCGTGGATAGCGATGGTCTCGTGATCGACTATCCGACCTTGTTCACGCGTTTGCCGCGCGCGCGTTAGGTTTTGCGTTCGGCGTCGCCCGCTGAGTTTGAGTCGTCGTCGGGCCCAGTCGATGCGCCGCGGCCGAGCGGGCGTTGCATCAGCGTCGTGTCGAGCCAGCGGCCGTGCTTGTAGCCGACAGCCTTCAACGTGCCGGTCAGCTCGAAGCCGAGTTGCGCGTGCAACGACAGTGAGCCGCCGCTGCCGCCATCGGCGATCACCGCGATCATCTGACGCCACGGTCCGGTCTCGCAACGTTCGATCAGCGCCTGCAGCAGCACGCGTCCGATGCCGCGTCCGCGATACGCGTCGTTGACGTAGATCGAGTCTTCGATCGTGTTGCGATAGGCGGCGCGCGGGCGATACGGCGTCGCATAGCAATAGCCGGCCACGTCGCCGTCGATCTCCGCGACCATATATGGCAGTCCGTGGCTGCGCACGCTTGCGAGCCGCGCGCGCAGATCGTCGACGGACGGCGGGGTTTCTTCGAACGACGCGACGCCGGTCAGCACGTGATGCGCGTAGATCGCCTGGATCGCGGGGAGGTCGGCTTCGCTGGCGTCGCGGATTCGCGGGGCGTCGAGCGGAGGGCGGGGTGAACTCATGCGGGGTCCTGTCGTGGCGGGGGCAGTTTGGCGGAAGTCTTCACTATGCCTGTCGCCGGGGCGGATTTGAAGCGGGTCAAGGATCGAATTGATCGAACTCGCTCTGCAGCTCGCGATTACGCGCCACGCGTTCGTCGATAGCCGGTCCACGCCGTTCGACGACCGCCGAGATCAGCAGATTGAACAGGCACGTCAGCGGCGCGAGCGAATCCCAGAACTGACCGACGTCGGTCGTCACCTGCAGCAGATCGCCGTCGAAATCGCGCGCCCACGGACAGTAGATATCGGTGACGAGCGCGAACGGCAGGCCGCGGCGCGAGGCCGCCTGGCAATAGCGTCGCGCGATCGTCGAATAGGCGCGCGTGTCGGTGACGATCAGATAGGGCGTGCTGAATTCCGAGTTCAGCGAATCGACGTAGGAACCCGACATGCCGTCCGAATAGAACACGCGCGGGCGGATGTATTCGAGATAGCTGTAGAACGCGTTGCTGATGCCGCGCGTCGATTGGATGCCGAGGATGTAGACCGCATCGGCGTTCGCAATGCGCTCGGCGACGCGCGCGAAGGCCGGCGAGCGCGCGAGTTCATACACGTGCCGGATCGCGCCGATCTCGAGTTCGAGCGATTGGGCGAGCGCGGCGTCGCGCGGCGAGGAGCCGTCAGCGACGCTCGATTCATGAAGCTCACGGGTTTGCGCGCAGTCGCTCGGGCCACGGCGGAACGCGTCGAGCCGGTCCGTGATCAGCCAGGGCCGCTGCTGCGTGCCGCGCAGCTCGCGCTTCAGATCGTCGAGATTGCGATAGCCGACGCTACGCAGAAAGCGGCCGACCGAAATACCGCTGGTGCCGGCTCGCTGCGCGATCTGATCGGCGGTCTCGAGGCCGAGCCGGTCGAGATTCGCGAGCATGTAGCTGGCGACGCGTTTCGACGTCGGCGTGAGTTCGGCAAAACGGGCTTCGACGGTTTGGGCAAAAGCGGTCGTCATCGTCAGTTGCGGCGCGGGGCGCTGGTTGTGCCAACCTGCGAAATGATGACATATCGATCCACGGCTCGCGCAATTCGATCCTGAAAAAGTCTGTTCGCCGTGCGACGGTCTAGCCGCGTCAGACCGGCCGCCGCACCGGCGCAGCGCGCGAAAAATGCCGTGCGCCAGCCACGCAGGCGACCACGATCACGGTGACGATGATCATCGATGGCGGTACCTGCTCGTGCAGCAGCACGCCGGCGAGCAGCAGCCCGAAAAACGGCTGCAGCAGCTGCAGTTGGCCGACCGCCGCGATGCCGCCGAGCGCGAGCCCGCGATACCAGAACACGAAGCCGATCAGCATGCTGAACAGCGACACGTACGCGAGTCCCCACAGCGCGGCGGCGCCGACACCGTCGAACGACACGGGCCGCGTCCACCATGCGAGCGGCAGCATCAACGGCAGCGACAGCACGAGCGCCCACGAAATCACCTGCCAGCCGCCGAGATGACGCGACAACCGCGCGCCTTCCGCGTAGCCCAGCCCGCACACGACGATCGCCGCGAGCATCAGCGCGTCGCCGAGCGGCGAGGCGTCGATGCCGTGACGCAGCGCGAACGCGGCCACCGCCGCGCTGCCGAGCGCCGAGAACAGCCAGAACGCCGGCTGCGGCCGCTCGCCGCCGCGCAACACGGCGAAGATCGCGGTGGCGAGCGGCAGCAGGCCGATGAACACGACCGCATGCGCGGCGCTCACATGACGCAGCGCGAGCGCGGTCAGCAAAGGAAAGCCGACCACGACGCCGAGCGCGACCACGACGAGCGGCAGCAGATCGCGCCGCTCCGGGCGCGTCTCGCGGAACACCAGCAACAGCAGCAGACCAAGGATGCCCGCGATCGTCGCGCGCGCCACGGTCAGAAACACCGGATCGAGGCCCTGCACGGCAAGCCGCGTGGCCGGCAGCGAGCCGCTGAAAATCAGCACGCCCGCGAAACCGCTGAGCCAGCCGTTGGTGGTTTTGTCCATGGCAAACGTCCCTGCGCTGAAAGAGTCTCATGATGCGCGCCGCGGCCGTAAACGTTAAGCTACAGATCAGTACAGTTCGTACAAACTGTACCGAACATGGGAGTAGTACAGATGGCGGAAAGCGAGAACAGCGAGACGGTGCCGGGCACGCGTGTCGGCCTCGTGATGAACAATCTGCGGGAGCGTATCGCGAGCCGCTCGCTGATGCCGGGCGCCCGCGTGCCGTCGATCCGCGCGATGACCGACAAGCTCGGCGTGTCCAAGTCGACCGTGGTGGAAGGCTACGACCGTCTGGTTGCGGAAGGGGTGATCATTGCGCGGCGCGGCTCGGGCTTCTTCGTGTCGGGCCATGCGCCGCCGCTCGCGCTCGCCGATCTCGGGCCGCGGCTCGATCGCGAGGTCGACCCGCTGTGGCTCACGCGGCAGTCGCTGGAGACCGGCTCGAAAGCGCCGAAGCCCGGCTGCGGCTGGATGCCGGCTTCGTGGTTGCCGGAAGATGGTGTGCGGCGCGCGCTGCGCGCGGTTGCCCGTGATCCGCAATCGCTGCTCGCGGATTACGCGAGTCCGGCGGGCTTGCCCGCGCTGCGTCAGCAGCTTGCGTGGCGGCTTTCCGCGCACGGGGTCGATGCGCCGCCCGAGCAGATCCTGCTGACCGACGGCGGCACCCATGCGCTCGATCTCGTGTGCCGCTTCCTGCTCGAACCCGGCGACACGGTGCTGATCGACGATCCCTGCTACTTCAATTTTCAGGCGTTGTTGCGCGCGCATCGCGTGCGGATCGCGAGCGTGCCGTACACGCCGCAGGGACCGGATCTCGCGGCGTTCGAGCGCGTTCTGGTCGAGCAGCGTCCGCGGCTCTACGTGACGAACTCGGCGATCCACAATCCGACCGGCGCGACGCTCGCGCCGGCCGTCGCGCACCGGCTGCTGAAGCTCGCCGGCGAGCACGATCTGCTGATCGTCGAGGACGACATCTTCGCGGACTTCGAAGACGAAGCCGCGCCGCGCCTTGCCGCATTCGACGGCCTCGCGCGCGTCGTGTCGATCGGCAGCTTTTCGAAGACGCTGTCGGCGGCGGTGCGCTGCGGCTATATTGCGGCACGCGCCGAATGGGTCGAGCCGTTGATCGATCTGAAGCTCGCGACATCGTTCGGCAATGGTCAGCTCGCGGCGAGCGTCGTGCATCGGATGCTCGTCGACGGTACCTATCGGCGTCATCTCGAGGCGATGCGCGCGAAGCTGGCCGATGCGATGGGAGAGACCATCAGGCGTCTCGGCTATGCGGGCCTCGATATCTGGACACGGCCGCGCGCGGGCCTGTTCGTGTGGGCGCGCTTGCCCGGGGCGCTCGATGCCGCCGACATCGCCCGTCATGCGCTGACGGCGGGCGTCGTGTTCGCGCCGGGCAACGTGTTCAGCGCGTCGCAAGCGGCGGCGGGCTTTCTGCGTTTCAACGTGTCGCAATGCAATCGCCCGAAGGTGTACGAGGCATTGCAACGGGCGATGCAAGCGTGCACGGTGTCGGCCGGCGCGGGGCGCGAGCGGGTCTGAGACGAACTCAGGCGAAGCAGGCGTTCGCAGTCCCCCGCTACAGCGTTATTTGCACAGCAGAAGCATCCGTTCTTCTTCCGAGCAAGGCGTGTGCGGTTTCGGCGCGGGTTGCGCGGTCGCCGCGCTCATCGCCGCGCTGCGGTTCGCGAGACACGCGCGCAGATGCTTCTCGACCGGACCGTAGTACTTCCACCCACGAACGAGCGTCGGCAATTCTAGCTTCACCTGTTTCCATTTCGGATGGCCATGCTCCTGCAGATTGTCGAAGTTCGCGCACAACGAGTCGGCGAAATGATTCAGATTGCTGACTGTGTCGCGCAAGCCGTAATCGTAGGTGACCAGAAACGCTTTGACGGTCAGACCCGGCACGTCTTCCTTCAACCAGCCTGGGTAGCTGCTTTGGTGGATCGTAGTCGGAAAGTAGGTCTGCTTCGCGCGGTTCGTCTCCGGCGCGTTGGGATCGACGGGCAACAGACGCAACTGTGACAGCAGGTCGGGTTTCATGTCGTTGAACAGCTTTGCCGGCTGCCCGACCACGATGATCGCGACGTCGATCTTCTTCACGATCAGCGCGGCGAGCGCGTCCTCGTTGCTCAGATGCACGACGTTCTGCTCCGGAATCGGCTGGCCGAACATCAGGCGGTAGAGCGTCGTCGCCGACTGCGCGGTGCCGCTGCCTAGCAGGCCGACGCTGATGGTCTTGTCCTTGATGTCGGCGAGCGTTTTCAGCGGCGAATCCGCCCGTACGACGACGTTAATTTCCTCGTCGTAGAGCGGCATGATCAGTCGCAGCGGCCGGATCGTCGTGCCCGCATCGGGGTTGCCCGAGTTGGCCATGTCGATGAACGCCTGGTACACGTCGGACTGCACGAGTGCGAGCTTCACGCCGGGCTCGAAACGCATGCGCTGCACGTTTTCCGCCGAGCCTTTCGACGCCACCACTTCGAGGTCGATGCCAGCCGGCTGGGCCACCCATTTCGACAGGTCATTGCCAATCTGGATATACGTGCCGCGCTCCGGCCCGGTGACGATCTTGTAGTGCGCCGGTTCCGCGCCGGCCAGCGAACATACGACCAGTGCCACCAGGCCCAGCCAGCCCGCGAGAAGTCTCTTCAGCATGATCTTTCTACCTATCGGTCAGGTTGATCCCGCTTCACGCGTGGCGCGTGGAAGCACCAGTGATCCGGTTGCCCTGTCATGTTCAAACTGCTGCCAGGGTCGCTCCGTCTGTTTCCGCTCAGAGGACGCACGATAACGTGCGAATCGGCACAGACGGCGGCCATTTGATCTGGTATGCAAAGCAATGTTTTTGCGCGACGGCGCAGCAGTTTGCGTCTCCGGGACCCGGTTCGGACCGTCGCGTCGCGCGTGAGCGCTAGTTGCTCCGCGGCGTCGCGGTTCTCACGACGCCGACGTTCGTTGCAGTCACGACCAGTTCGCCGTGCGCTCGCATGCCGCCGGGCAGCGGTGCCTGCGCTTGCGCGAGCGGCGCGCCCGGCGCGGCGTCCGTCGTCGCCGCATGCGGCGGAGTCAGCGGCGCCCAGCCGGTCTCGCGAATGACGCGCTCGAGGATCACTTTCGCCGCGTCGTTGCCGCTGTCGATCGCGAGCGCCTCGTTCGCGTGCTGGCGCGCGCACGGCCACGACTGCTGCGCGACGCAGGCCTGCGCGGCCTGTAGCGCAGTATCGCGACGCTGGACGAGCGGCCGCATCTGATCGGCCAGACCCTGCGCGTCGCTGTTTCCGGGTTGTAACGTTTGCGCGGCGGCGAGAGCGGCTTGGGCGGCGGACAGATCGTTCGCGCGGAACGCTGTCCTCGCGACCTGCAATGCTTGTCCGGCGTCGTGGAAATGCGGCGCGGGCCGCATGGGCGTCGCGGCCATCGGCGGCGCGGCTGGTGTCGCTGGAATGACGGGAGCCGCGGGCACGACGGGCGCGGGCTTCGCCGCCAGTGCGGTCACGGGCGGTGGCGCAGGCTTGGCCGCGGCCGGCGCGTGCATGGTCTGCGCTTGAGCGATCACCGGGGCGGACACAAGCGGCGCGATCATGCCGGTCGTTGTTCTGGTATCCGTCGTAATCTGCTCCACGCCTTTATCTTCCGATTCGCCGCCGTCACTGAATAGCGTATAAGCGACATACGCCAGGCCGATTGCGATAACCGCGCCGATCACGTACAGCACGCGCCAGATTGTCTGCGCAGTGTTGGGCGGCGCATACATCGGATCTTCGTAAGGTGGGATAGTGGTGTCGGTCGACACGAGCGCCGTGTGCATGACCGGCTCGGTCTGCAACAGGGGTTCGGACGCCATCGCGGCAGCGGCGATGGCGGGCTCGTCCCGTGTGCCGAGCTCGTCGTCGAAACGGGGCAGGGGCTTGTGCGTGGCGCTCGCACGGCTGCCTGGAATGCCGGTGCGAATGTGCGGATCGTCCTGGTCGAACGGATGCGCAGCGCCACAGTAGGGGCAGGCGTCGACTTGTCGGTACAGTGCGCCACCGCAGCGTTTGCAGGGCGTGGGGAAACTTTGGCCGGTTGCTGTCTGGGTGGACATGCCGTGGACCCACCTTTGGAAAACGATGCCGTAAAGGCATGCTTCGGATCGTGTTGAGGCAGGAGCCTTGTCCGCGGAATCACGATCCACATGCGCCGGAAGTCGTGGAGACGTAGGCAGCGGCTGCGTTTCCACGGGTTCCAATATGTGGCGTTTCACGGGGGACGTCAACGCGGTTGGCCCCTGGATTGTGTGCGCTACCGCTCATTTGGAGGTATGAAGAAATCCTGGCCCTACATTCGAAACGAGTGTATGTGTCTGTTGTTTCACGACAAATGGAAGGTAACCGGAAGCATCGCGCTGCATGAAGCGAGCGCGACAAAAAAACAACGAGGCCGACGCGTCGTGCGTGCGGCCTCGTGATCGACCTGCTATCTGGCGCTTGCCGGTACGCGTTTGCATCAGCTTCCCGATCAGGCGTCGAAGTACGCTCAGTGCTTGCGCAACGGATGATCCTTCAGCAGCCATGCGAGCACGAAGGCGAGCACCACGACGCATGCGGCCGACAGATACACGGTGTGCAACGCACCCGCGAACGCATGCAGATAGTCGTTGCGCAATGCTTCGGGTAGCTGATGAATCGCTGCGGGACCCAATGCCTGCGGAAGTTCGGTGTCGGGCGGGATCAGCTTTTCGAGGCGTCCGGCGAGGCCGTTCGAGAACACCGCGCCGAAGCCGGCCACGCCGATCGAGCCGCCGATCGAGCGAAACAGCGTGACGCCCGACGTCGCCACACCCATATGCTTGAACTCCACGGTGTTCTGGACCGCGAGGACGAGCACCTGCATCACCATGCCGAGGCCGCAGCCGAGCAGACCCATGTACAGATACATCACATGAATCGGCGTATCGATCTGCAGGCGCGCGAGCAGCAGCATCGCCACGGAGACGAGGAACGTGCCCATGATCGGGAACAGCCGGTACTTGCCGATCTTGCTGATCACGCGGCCCGTCACCATCGACAGGATGAACAGGCCGCCCATCATCGGCAGCATCTGCATGCCGGCTTGCGTCGGCGTGGAGCCCTTCACGACCTGCAGATAGAGCGGAATGAACGTCACGGAGCCGAACAGCGATACGCCGATGATGAAGCTCACGAGGCTGCTGATCAGAAACGTGCGCTGTTTGAACAGTCCGAGCGGCATGATCGGTTCGACCGCGCTGCGTTCTTCGTGAATGAATCCCCAGATCGCTGCGAGGCCCATGCCGAGCGTGAACCACAGTTGCGGCGACGACCACGGCAGGATCGTGCCGCCCTGACTCGTGAACAGGATGATGCAGGTCAGCGCGCCGGCGAGAAACGCGGCGCCCATGTAATCGATCGTGTGCTTCACGTGGCGCACGTGCGGCTTGAACACCGCGCCGATCACGATGAGCGACACGATGCCGAGCGGCAGGTTGATGTAGAAGATCCAGCGCCACGTCAGATGCTCGACCAGAAAGCCGCCGAGCAGCGGACCGATGACGGTGGCAAGACCGAAAATGCCGCCGAACACGCCCTGGTAGCGGCCACGCTCAGCGGGCGGAATCACGTCCGCGATCGCCGCCATCGTCACGACGAGCAGGCCGCCGCCGCCGAGCCCTTGCAGCGCGCGCAGCACGATCAGCTGACTCATGTTCTGCGCGATGCCACACAGCGCCGAGCCGACGAGAAAGATGACGATCGCGGTCTGCAGCACGATCTTGCGGCCGAACAGGTCGCCGAACTTGCCGTACAGCGGCACGACGATCGTCGAACTGAGCAGGTAGGCGGTCACGACCCACGACAGGTTATTGAGCCCGCCCAGTTCGCCGACGATGGTCGGCAGCGCGGTCGAGACAATCGTCTGGTCCAGGGCGGCGAGCAGCATGACCAGCAGCAGCGCCGGAAACAGCAGCCGGATCGGCGGATGGTCGGCCGCGGGCGCGGAGTCGACTGACAGGGTCGTAGCGGGTTGTTCCATGGCGGCAACGCGTTGAAATTAATTAACTGAGAGATTAATATATGTGACATCGCCTCTCACGTCAAATTCAATGCAATGACAAGGATCTCGCCTGACGACGCCGCGGCGCACAATGCCGTGGCAGATACGGGGCCGCCCGCGCGAATGGCCGCGAAAGAGCGCGACGCGTCGAAGCCCAAACTCACGGCAGCGCCAACGGATATTCATGCCGCGAATATCGGCAGCAGCGCACCGGCTGGATCGGCCGGCCGCCGCCCCGGCCGGCCGTCGGGCGCCGCGCGCGGTCCCGCGCAGCGTGCGCGCTTGCTCGACGCCGCGCTGACGCTGTTCGCGAGACAGGGCATCGTCGAGACATCGCTGGGTGAGATCGCCCGCGAGGCCGGCGTCACGCCCGCGATGGTGCACTACTACTTCAAGACGCGCGATCAACTGCTCGACGTGCTGATCGACGAGTGTTTCGTACCGTTGCGCGCGACCCTCGGGCTGCCGTTTCAGGAGAATCCCGACGATCCGGTCGCGGCAATCACGCAACTCACGGAGCGGCTCGTGCAGATCGCGAGCGACAACCCGTGGTTCGCGTCGCTGTGGGTGCGCGAAGTGATCAGCGACGGCGGGCTGCTGCGCCAGCGCATGCATGAGCGCTTTGGTTTCGCGCATCAGAAGGCGTCGCTGCTGGCGATTGCGCGCTGGCAGAAGGAGGGGCGCCTGAATGCATCGCTCGAACCCGCGCTCGTGTTCGTCACGCTGCTCGGCATGACGATTCTGCCGCTTGCCACCTCGAAGCTGTGGCGCAACGATCCGTTGCGCCGCAGTATCGGCGGCGCGGAGATTGCGCGGCACGCGGTGGCGTTGCTGTTGCAGGGCATCGGGCCCGGCAAGGGCGATTGACCTGGCGCCCGGTATGGCGCACCGGGCGCCGCGTCGTTTGAAAGGGCCCTAGATTTTGCGATTTTTCTTCCACTCGTCGAACGCCGCCTTCGTCTCGTCGTTCGGCGGATAGGTGCCGGGCAGCGCGGCGCCGGCACGAATCCTTTCGGTGAGAAACGCCTCGAGCTGTTCCTGTCCGGCGGCGGCTTGCGCGACGTCGTCGGCCATCTTCAGCGGAATTACCACAACTCCATCCACATCGCCGACGATCACGTCGCCCGGAAACACCGCGACTCCACCACAGCCGATCGGCACGTTGATATCGACCGCATGATGGCGGATCAGATTTGGCGGCGCGCTCGCGCCGGCGCAAAACACCGGCATGTCGAGCGCGGCGATCGTCGCGCTGTCGCGCACCGGGCCGTCGGACACCATGCCGGCAACACCGCGCACCTGCAAACGAAGCGACAGAATCGAACCGAACGACGCGCTGCCGCGCTCGCCGCGGCAATCCTGCACGAGCACGTGGCCCGGCGCAATGGTCTCGACGCATTTGCGTTGCGCGTACTCAGGGTCCGCGAATAGCTCCAGTACGTCGATGTCTTCGCGCGAGGGGATGTTGCGCAGCGTGAACGCCGGCCCGACCAGATTCGCGCCGCGCCGCGGACCGAGCGGCGCGACGCCCTGCATGAAGGTGTTGCGCAGACCGCGCTTGAATAGCTGCGTGGTCAGCGTGGCGGTGCTGACGTGACGAAGGATGTCGAGCGTCGCGGCGGAAAGCGCGGGCGATGTG
The DNA here is from genome assembly GCF_014201025.1 of Paraburkholderia sp. MM5384-R2. Lineage (NCBI taxonomy): Bacteria > Pseudomonadati > Pseudomonadota > Betaproteobacteria > Burkholderiales > Burkholderiaceae > Paraburkholderia > Paraburkholderia sp. MM5384-R2. The sequence goes on along the minus strand of NZ_JACHDI010000010.1, from coordinate 125,392 downwards.
GCGGACATGGTGTCGGTTGACCTCGGGTTGAGATGAGGGGGCATCGGTAGGCGCGCGTGCGCGCCCACGATGATAGCGCCGCGACACCACCGGTTAGCAGACCAGCGCCGTTCATCGCGCGACATCGGCAACCGCGACCGAGCCCTTCTTTACGTGACGCGAACCGCTGCAACGAGGCACGCGACGTGCTTGCAGTGTCGTCGGATGCGAGCGACGCAAAACGAACGGCAGCGCCGCGTTGTGCAAACAATACGAAGGGCAGAATCGATACCGGGCGGAGAAGGCCGTACGAACGGGGTTCGTACGAACCGCGCCGGAACATCGGGTGCCGGCGATCGGCGTGCCGCGGAAAAACTGCGGACACTGAGCAGTTTTTCCGCGGTGTGCGTCGAGCGCCGTTTTTTCATCGACGTGCAATTTTGGCGCGTTACCGTGCGCAAGCGTTGTACTCGGGAAGATGTTGCGCAATGTTTTACAAGCGCGGACCTGTGTGCAACTCGGCGTGCGAAATCGAGTCGGAATCATGGACAGCAACACCGTGGCCGCGCGAATCGGCGGCAATCAGCAAAGTGAAATACAAAGTGAAACCTCCGCCCCCTCGGACGGCCTAACCGGTTTTTCAGAGCAACAACATACGATGAACGCAGCAATGAGGCTCGATCAGGCCACGATCGTGCTGGTGGAGGACGACCCGGACAGCCGGGAATCGTTGACCTTGTTACTCGAGGCGGAAGGCGCGAAGGTTTGCGCGGTCGCCGATGCGGAAGAGGGCGTCGTCGCGGCGATGCGGTTGCTTCCCGACGCGGTCGTCTGCGACCTCGACTTGCCGGCCATGGATGGCTTCTATCTGATCCAGCGGCTGCGCGACCACGAGATTTGCGGCGGTCATTCCCCCTCGGTGGCGGTGGCCCTCACCGGCCATACCGACGACGCATACCGCCTGCGCAGCATCGGCGAAGGCTTCCAGCATTTCATGACCAAACCCGCGTTACCCGAAGCGCTCGTGACGCTGCTGCACGACGCGATCGACGCCCGCGCGGCGGGTTGATCGACGCTTCGCAGCGGCTCTCGTGGGAGCGGGTTTCAGACAGAGCAGGCCGGCGCGCGGCGGGGAGATGTCGTTTCTCGAAGCAGCGCACGGCCATTGACGCTTTGCAGCGCGTCACACAGCGTTGCGCACCCAATGTGGCGCGCCGCTATTTCGCCGCGGCCACCGGCGCGGCGGCCGCGCTGGCCGCTTTGGCCGCCTGACAGGCGGCACACAATCCCTTCAATTCGATTTCGTCGCTCGCGAGCCGATAGCCCGCGTCCTCGATCTGCGCGACGAGGGCCTGACGCAGCTTCGGTTGATGCAATTCGGTGACGCTGCCACATTGCTGGCATACGACGAGAATGCCGTGCTGGCATTGCGTCAGATCATGGCAGACAGTGAACGCATTGATCGATTCGATCCGATGCACGAGCCCCGCCGACAGTAAAAAATCCAACGCGCGATAGACGGTCGGCGGCGCCGAGCCGGCGTGGATCTGGCGCATTTCGTCGAGCAGCGAATAGGCCTTGGTCGCGCGTCCCGAGTTCAGCAGCAGTTCGAGCACCTTGCGCCGGATCGGCGTGAGTTTTTCGCCGCGTTCGCGGCAATATTCCTCGGCGAGTGCGAGAGCCGCTTCCTGCGACGGGCCATGTGCGTGCGACGGCTCGTGCACGTCGTGATGCGCTCGATGATCGTGTGCATCGGCGGCGGGGGCGGCAGGTGTGGGAGCGACCGGACGGCCGGTCGCGGCGGGCTTGGCGGTTTTCATGCGTCGATTATAGAGGCAGGGGGATGCAAGTGCCGCGCCGGTCGAAGCGTCGAGAGAATCGGGATTGCCCGGATTTGGCTTACAACTGACAACAGACGAAAAATAGGGTCTTTACTGGCAAAAAATGCCTATTCTTTGTCAGTCAGTCGCTGAATGTGTTTGACGGGATCTCGATGAGACAACTGCTTCACCCATCGCGGGCAGTAGCCTTAGCCTTTCTCTTTGCGATTGCCGCAGGGACGCTCCTTTTAAGGTTGCCCTTGTCGCAGGCCAAAGGTGAGGCAGCGCCGTGGCTGAGCGCTTTTTTTACCGCTACCTCCGCGGTCTGCGTGACTGGACTCGTCGTTGTCGATACGGGCACCTACTGGTCAAGCTTTGGACAGTGGGTCATCCTCGGCCTGTTTCAGATTGGCGGTTTCGGCATGATGACCGCAGCCACCTTGCTGGGACTCATGGTCAACCGGTCCTTGCCGCTGCGAGCGAAGCTGATCACCCAGGCCGAGACGCACACGCTCCGTCTCGGGGACATCGGCAGCGTGGCGCGCCTGGTGCTCGTCGTGACGCTCGTCACCGAACTGACCACGGCACTCTGGCTGACGGTCAGGCTTCATCTCGGGTACCACTTCCAATGGGGCGAGGCCGCATGGAGTGGATGGTTCCATGCGGTCTCCGCGTTCAACAACGCGGGCTTTTCAATTCACCCGGGCAGTCTGATGCGCTATGCCGCCGACGCGTCGATGCTGGTACCGGTGATGGTCGCGATTGTCGTCGGCGGAATCGGGTTTCCGGTTCTGTACGATCTGCGGGAAAAACTTTGGGGTGTCCGTCGGCTTTCATTGCACACCAGGCTCACTTTAGTGGTCACGGGGGTGCTGCTGCTCGGCGGATTTCTTGCGTTGCTGCTGTTCGAATGGAGCAATCCGAAAACCCTGGGTCCGATGCCGTTCGGAGAGAAGCTCCTTTCGGCAGCGTTCGCCTCGGTATCCGCGCGCACGGCGGGTTTCAACTCGCTCGACATCGGCGCAATGCGTCATGACAGCTGGGCCCTGCATTTCTTCCTGATGTTCGTTGGCGGGGGCAGCGCGGGGACGGCAGGGGGTGTCAAGATCGGCACCATCGCCATTCTGGCCTTGCTGGTGATCGCAGAGATCCGTGGGCGTGGCGATATCGAAGCGTTTGGGCGCCGTGTCAGCGTGTCGGCGCAGCGGCAAGCGATTACCGTGGTGGCGCTGGGTGCCGTGATGATCACGCTCGGCACACTGATCATTTTGCACATCACCGATTTTCCTACCGATCAGGTCATCTTCGAAGTTGTTTCGGCGTTCAGTACGGTCGGTCTGTCAACGGGTATCACGGGTGATTTGCCTGCGCCGGCACAGTTCGTGATCATCGCGCTGATGTACGTCGGCCGGGTTGGAACCATTACCTTTGCGACGTCGTTAATGCTGGTTGAGCGGCGTGCGCAATATAGCTACCCCGAGGAGCATCCGATTGTTGGCTGACCTGTTCAAGATTTCGCTCTCTTTTTCGAAAGGCGACAGTGTGGTCGTCATCGGTTTGGGGCGGTTCGGCTGTGCCGTGGCCCAGTCGCTGCTTCGGCTGGGCCATGACGTGATGGGAATCGACCGGGACGAGCAGCAGGTGCAGTTATGGGCGGACCGGTTGACGCATGCCGTCCAGGCCGATTCGACCAACGTGAATACCCTGCGCCAATTGGGCGTTGCCGACTTCCCTCATGCGATCGTGGGCATTGGAAGCGACCTTTCGGCGAGCCTGATGACCTTGATGGCCCTAACGGAACTTCAGATCAAGGACATCTGGCTGAAGGCGGTGACCGCGGAACACGGCCAGATTGCCGAGCGCATCGGCGCGCATCACGTGGTTTATCCGGAAGCGGAAATGGGTGAACGGATCGCTCACCTGATCGCAGGCCGAATCGTGGACTACATTGAATTCGGCGAAGGATTTGCCGTCGCCACGATTCATGCCCCGGCGCCGACACACAACCGTCCGCTCGCAGATTGCGGCGTTCTGGAGGCGTTCGGTGTCATGGTCATGGCCGTCAGGCGCGCTGGCGAAGAGTTCCAGCACGCGGGGCCTGACACGGTTGTTGTGCCGGGGGATCTGCTGATCGTGTCGGGCCCCGCGAGCAAGGTTGAAGAGTTTGCGGGTCGCGCGCATACCTGAACTGTTTCAGCCGACCCGCGCCATGCTCAGGTCAACGGGAAATCCACATACTTCTTGAACCCGGAACGCGTCGTGAGACGCGAATACCAGCGCTCCAGATTCGGCAGCGACGGCCGCTGCAAACGGTCGAGGCCGAACCAGCGCTTCGCGTACGCGCCGATCACGATATCGGCGAGCGTGAACTTGTCGCCTTCGAGAAAGAAGCGGCCCTGCAGATGCGTGTCGAGCAGGCGCCACAGGACGGTGACCGCCTCCACGTCGGCGGCGAGTTTGGCGGCGTCGCGCTCGGCCTCGGGCGTGCGCACGAGGGTCCAGAACACGGGACGTTCCACTGGCTGCAGCGTCGACAGCGACCAGTCCAGCCAGCGGTCGATGCTCGCGCGCAGTTTCGGGTCGGCCGGATACAGCAGGCTCGATTCGCCGTATTGCATCGCCAGATAGCGCAGGATCGAGTTGGATTCCCACAGCACGAAGTCGTCGTCGACCAGCGTCGGGATCTTGCCGGTCGGGTTCATCGCGAGATAGGCGGGTTCGTTGTTGCGGCCGAATTGCAGGCCCGCGTCGATGCGGTCGAACGGCAGCACGAGTTCGTCGCAGCACCACAAAACTTTCTGGACGTTGACCGAATTGGCGCGTCCCCAGATCGTAATCATCCGGTAATTCCTTTTCTCTTACGGTTGGCAAGCCGCGCGGCGTGCGCGGCGTTCAGGCGGTAACGATACACGATGCGCGCGCCTTTGCGCGACGGGCCGCCCGGCCGACATTGCGTTGCGTACAATGACCGCACTCCGGATTGCCCGCTGAAAACGCGCATCCCAACTCATTGAGGCACCGCATGGCCCGCATTGTTCCCGACGACTGGAAGAGCCTCGAAGCGACCGGCGCGGCGGCGCGCGAACGTGAAACGCTCGCGCTGCTCGAGAAGGCACTGCCCGCCGACTACACCGTCTACCACGGCGTGCATTGGACGCGCCTGAACCAGAACTTCTCCGTGTTCGGCGAGGCCGATTTCGTGATCGTGAGTCCCGCCGGGCGCCTGCTGATCATCGAGCAGAAGACCGGCTTTCTGCGCGAAACGCCGAAGGGGCTCGTCAAGGTGTATCTGCAGACCGAGCGAAACGTCGCGATCGCGCTCGCGCATACGATCGAGAGTCTGCACCGGCGTTTTACCGCGGCGTTCGGCGCGGGCGCCTATTTCATCGAGGAACTGCTGTACTGTCCCGATCACATCGTCAAGGATGCGGCGATCGCCGGCGTGAATCCCGCGCGCATCGTCGACGCCACGCGGCGCGAGCGTCTCGCGGCGATCGTCCGCGAAGCGCTGCCGGCCGATGAACCGCGGCTTTCCTGCGCGGCGAAAATCCACCACTTTCTCGCCGACGAACTCGCGTTGACGCCCGACACGAGCGCGCTCGTCGGGCAGGCGGGCACGCTCGTCACGCGCCTTTCGGGCGGACTTGCGACATGGGCCCGGCGGCTCGAATTCGCGCCGTTCCGTTTGCGCGTGATTGGCACGGCGGGCTCCGGCAAGACGCAACTCGCGGTGCAGGTGATGAAGGACGCGGTCGCGCGCGGCGAGCGGCCGTTGTACGTGTGCTTCAACCGGCCGCTCGCCGATCACATCGCGCGGGTCGCGCCGCCGGAGGCGAAAGTCGCGAACTATCACCAGCTTTGCGACTGGATCGCGCGCGACGCGGGCCGCGCGCCCGATTTCCGGTCGGCGCAGGTGTTCGATCAACTGGAGGCCGTATTCGCCGACACGCCGATCGAACCGCGCTGGCAATTCGACGTACTGATCGTCGACGAAGGGCAGGATTTCCAGCATCCATGGGTTGCCGCGCTCGAGCGGCTGCTGCGGCCGGGCGCCGCGTGGTGGTGGCTCGAAGACCCACTGCAGAATCTGTACATGCGTGAGCCGGTCTCGTTGCCCGGCTGGACCACGCTGAAAGAAACCACCAATTACCGCAGTCCTCGCGACATCCTCGATTATCTGCGCGACGTGCTGGGCGGGTCGGTGCCGCTGGCCGCGGCACTTACGTCGGGCAGTCCGTTCGACGGCTCCGAGGTTTCGGTGTCGGTCTACGACGAAGCGCAGGGCGCCGAAAGCAGTATCGACGCAACCAAGCGCGCCATCACGCAGGCGCTATCGCTCGGTTTTCGCAAGCAGGACATCGCGGTGCTGTCGTTCCGCGGCCGCGAGGGCTCGGCGATGAGCGCGCTCGATCATCTCGGACCGCATCGGCTGCGCAGTTTCACCGGCAAATACGATCTGTTCGGCAACCCGGAGTATCGTGAAGGCGACGTGCTGTTCGAGTCGATCTACCGCTTCAAGGGGCAGGCGGCGCCGTGCGTGATCTTCACCGAGATCGACTTCGACGCGTTCGACGAACGCAGCGCGCGCAAGCTGTTCGTCGGCGCGACGCGCGCGACGATGAAGCTGATCGTCGTCGCGTCGCAGCGGGCCGCGCGGCATTTGCAGTTGCGCGAGCCGAAGGACAGGTAGGGGCGGCGTTCGGGCGCTGCGCCCACAAGGAACGTTGCGCTCAACTCCACGCCCTTGCGCTCACCAAAATCCCCGTGCGCGTCAGCGCATCCCACCAGATCACGCGCAGCAGCGGCGCTTGCTGCGCGATCAGCAGCGCCTGCACCGGATCGCTTTCGACGAAGTGCGTGACACCCGCGCGCAGCGCCGCGCTCGCCTTGTGCGCGGCCGCGCCGGCGGGGCTGTCGTCGTGCACGCCGGGCGTGCGCATCGCCAACTGCATGTGAGCGAAGCCGTGTCGCGCGAGCCACGCTTCGGTGCGCGCGCGATCCATCTCCGGGCGGCCCGTGATGATCGTGCGCACCTGCTGCAGGTCGATGCCGGGCAGCACCTCGAACGGCAGCAGCGCGTCGCGCTCGGCGAGCGCGGCGGCGAGGTCCTCGTCGTAGCGCGCGAGCGGTACGTCGGGCAGCAGGATGCCGTCGAGGTCGATCGCGTAGGCCGCGTACTCGTGGTCGTTGGCCATCGCGGGCGCGGCGCCGGCTTCGACGCGCGCCCAGTCGTCGCGGTAGCGCTCGGTGTACGCCTGGCGCTCCCATGGAAAGAGGGCGAAGTAGCCGCGCGCATCGATCGCGTAGTCGGGCTGTGCGCGGCTCAGATCATCGACCGCGGCGGTCAGGGTTTTGACTTCGAGCCCGTGCGCCTGCAGAAACGCGATGCAATCGACGAGCGTAAAACCGCGTCCCGCGATGTCCTCGCACAACAGCACTTTCGATCCGGCGGGCGGGATCGGCAGCGTCGAATCCCATGCGACCGCGCGCGTCTGGCGGTCGTAGCGCAGGAACGCGACCGGCGCGCCGACCGCGTGCGACACCATCAGCGCGAGCGGCGCGCCGCCGCGCAGAATCCCGAGCGCCATCGAGAAACGCTCGGCGAGCAACGCGGGTTGCAGCGATTCGATCCAGTGATCGAGCTGTTCGTACGTCAGAGGCAGGACCGGCTTGTTCATGACTATCGAGGCGCCGCGTGGCGCGATGGAAGGCAATGGTCCGCGGGGATGCGCGCGCGGCGCGCGCTGACGCACTGGCGCGACATCGCGGGTCCCCGTTTTTGAGTCAGCGCATTTTGGCGATATTATGCATGCGGGTCAAAGGTCGCGTGTCGGGGTGGCACGCGTTTGACGGCACGGCACGGCGCAACACTTCGCGTGGCATGAGATCGGCTGACCGTGGCGCCGCCCGCGGTCCGGCGAATCAACGAAATCGGATAAAAAAAGCAAATGGCCAATCTGATTGCAACGCTGTGCAACGCAGCCAGCGGAACCGGTGTGCCCTGGCGGATGCGCTGGCTGACGGGGCTGGCGGGACTGATCGTCGGGCTTTCCGTCTGTTGCGCGCATGCGCAGCCGGGCGCGCGGCAGTCGCCGGCGCTGGCGCTCGACGTGCAGGGCAAGATCGCCAATACCAACGACGCCGCGCATCGCACCTATCACTTCAACGAGGCTCAACTGCTCGCGCTGCCCGTGCATACGATCACGACCTCGACCACCTGGACGCCGCGCTCGACGTTCACCGGGCCCAGGCTCGCCGACATCCTGAAGGCCGTCGGCGCGTACGGCACCCAGATCGAACTCCACACGTTCGACGACTACACCTACACCGTGCCGGTGTCGGACTGCGAACGCTACGGCGTGATCGTCGCGTACAGCATGAACGGCCAGCGCCTGAAACTCAGCGACTTCGGGCCGCTGTTTCTGATCTATCCGCGCGACGCTTTTCCAGATGAACTGACTGGCGCGGTCGGCGACTCGAAATTCGTATGGCAGATCAAGGCCCTCATCGTCAAATAGCGCGCCGTCCGTGGCGGCGCGTGTTGTACGTGCTGATCTGGCTGATGGCGCTCGCGGCGCCCGCCGGCGCGATCGGCTATCTGCTCTATGCGAACCTGTTGAACCCGCGCGCGACCGAGCAGCTGACCGGTACCTACGACGGTTTCTACTGGGACGCCGCGCAACTGCAGATCGCGTACGCGCGCTTCGAGAACCAGCTGCTGCTGTATCAGTCCGGTGCCGACGACGATTATCAGCAGTTGCAGCTGCGCTTCCAGCTGCTGCAATCGAAGCTGCGCGTAATGGCCGGCTCGACGCAGCGGCTCTCCGCGCAGCTCGCTCTGTTGCAACGGCAGCTCGACGAAATCAAGACGCTCGAGACTGTGCTCGACGACATCCAGCCCGAGATCGACGTACTGCAGCGCGACCGTGCGCATGCCGCGCGGATCGACGCGCAGCTGCGCCAGCACTGGAGCGAGGTCAACGATCTCGCGCTGTCGCGCCGTTTCGCGGACGTCGCCGACCGCGAGGCGATGAACCGCGATTTCATCGACAAGCGCCGCTTTCTGTTCGCGGGCGGTCTGGTGCTGCTATTGCTGTCGGCGGCGGCGACGCTGCTGCTCGTGCTCAACGGCCGGCGCCGCACGCGGCTCATGCGCCAGCAGCGCGCGGCGCTGGAAGCCGAGCATCAGGCGAGCCGCGCGGCGCGCGAGGCGAGCCTCGCGAAGGATGCGTTTCTCGGCATGATCGGCCATGAACTGCGCACGCCGCTGCATGCGATCGTCTCGTCGGTGGAACTGCTCGGCTTCACCTATCACTCGGAGGCCGACCGCAAGGTGATCCAGCGGCTCGAAACAGCGGCGCGCCATCTCGAGGCGCAGATGAAGGACCTGACCGACTACGCGCGCCTTGGCGCCGGCAAGCTCGAACTGCGGCACCAGCATTTCGAGCCGCGCGAGCTGCTGGCGTCGATCGTCGATGAACACACGATGTCCGCCAGGACGCGCGGGCTCGAGCTCGAAAGCGAGGCGAGCGGCGCGAGCGGGCTCGTCGAGTCGGACCCGCACCGCATCCGGCAGATCGTCAACAACCTCGTCACCAACGCGATCCGCTACACCGAGACCGGCACGGTGCGCGTCGAACTGCGGCAAGAGCCGGCGCTGCTGGTTTTCGTCGTCAGCGATACGGGGCCGGGCGTGCCGTCCGAACAGATCCCGCTGATCTTCGAGGAGTTCACGCAGCTCGACGCGTCGCGCACGCGCCGCTTCGAAGGCGCGGGGATGGGGCTCACGATCGTGCAAGGGCTCGTGAAGCTGTTCGGCGGCACGGTGGATGTCGCGAGCACGGTCGGCGAGGGCACCAGCTTCACGGTGACGATTCCGGTCGTGCCGGTCGCAACCGTCGAGCCGGCCGAGGTCGCGGAGCAAGCCGAGCCGGACGGCGCGCAGCCGTGCGTGCTGATCATCGACGATAACCGGCTGATCCGCGAGTCGCTCAGCGAAATGGTCGCGCACATGGGCTACGACTCGCTCGCATTCGGCAATGCCAACGACGCGCTCGCGTGGCTCGACACCCACCGCTGCGAAGTGGTGCTGCTCGATCTGCACATGCCGGAGCGCGATGGCTACACGTTTCTCGAAGACTTCGCGACGCGCGACGGACCGTCGGCGGGCGTGCCGGTGATCGTGGTCAGCGCGTACGCGCCGGAGGTCGTGCGGAATGGCGAAAGTGGCGCGACTGGCGTGCCGCCGGTGTTCGAGGCGCTGTTAAAGCCAGTCCATTACGAGGATCTGAAGCACGCCCTGCTGCGGGCGCTGGCGGCGCGGCATCAGGCGTGAGCGCGTGAAGGCGGCGCTGCCGCGAACGGGGCGCGCATCGGCGCCCGCGCTTCAGGGGCGGTTCAGCCGCTTCGACAGATCGGCGACGAGGATCGCCATGCGCGCGGGCTTCTCGTAGCACGCGACGTCGTAATCGCGGATCACCTCGCTGATCTCCGATTCGCTGGCCTTGCCGGTCAGCAGTTCGCCGGTGAGCACGAAGATCGGCGCGTCCGGGTTCTCCGACGCGCGCACCGCGCGAATCGCGGCCGCCGAGGTCTGCGAGCCGAACAGCCAGTCGATGATCACGCCGTCGAACACCTGCGTCTGCAACTGCTCGCTGAAGGCCGCGAGCCCATAGATCGCGACCGCCGTGAAGCCGCTGCGCTCCAGGTAATCGCGCAGGTTATCGGCGCTTGCACGATCGTCGTCGACCACCGCGATGGCCGGCTTGTCGGTCTCGGCGCGGCGCGGATAAATCTCGATCTTGTGAACTTCGTACGCGCTCTGATACAGCGCGCCATCATGACGCGAGACGCGCCATTGACCGAGCCGCGAATAGGCGACGAATTCCGGGCGGCTACCCGGTTCGAGCGCCGCGCCGACCCACGCGGTGCAGGCGATTTCGGTCGCGCCGATGCAGAACACCGCCTCCTGGGCGATCGCGCCGACGACGCCCGGATCGAGCGACTGCGCGCCGAACAGCTGCGCCGCGGGTTCGTCGAATACCTCGGCGACTTTCTTGATCTGCGACAGCGTCCACGGACTATTGCCGCGCAGTTTGCGGTGCCCCTGAGAAAAACTCAGATCGAGGATGCGGCATAGCTCCGTGGTTTGCTGTCGCTTGCCGATTCCATGCCTGCTCATCAACTCGCGCACGCGCTCGGCAACCGCGATGGAGTCGGGTGAGTGTGTTTCGTTGGCCATGCTGGGTGAAAATCCGCCGGGTTAAAAGGTACATCTGGAGCGCGGTCGGCAGGCGCAAGCCGACCCTGCGCATGCTATGCGCATGAATCGGTCACGCGGGGACAGCAAATGTACCGTAAAAAAAATCACCATTTATGATTTTGTCAGACCGGCCGCCGAGTCCGCTGATGCAAGCGACGCCATGGCCGTACCGGTGACCTTTGATGCATTGAGCATCACAAGGCATTCTACCGGTGAAACGATGACGAAACCGTAGGGAATCCACGAATGAGTAGTGCGCAAGGCGACGGATCCGGCCGCTTGCCGCAAAGCCCGGCAGGTCCGCCCTTGCGGAAAAGCCAGGCGAGAGGCGCGATGAAAAGTGTGTCCGGAGGGATCGGGTTTGCGCCGGCACGCGCGGTCCGCGTTCAGCTTGCCGGCATCGTGTCGAGCCGGGCCGCCGAATTTTGAAGTCCTTTGAAAATCCGCTCGGCGACCTTGCCCGGAAAGCGCTCGGGCAACTCCGCCGAGACCCGCTCGATCACGCCAGGTGTCTGCTCGATCAGACGCTGGAGCAGCGGCTCGGCGTCGGCGCCGTACGAGCATTTCAACGCCATCGCGTTGAAGTGTCGCCGCTGCACGTCGCGAAACGCATCGTGCTTGCTGCGCGACCATAGACCCATCGCAAGCCGCGCCTTGTACCACGACCACTGGTTCGGGCCGTTGCCCTCGACCGGCCAGATCGACATCACGTCGTAAAGCGGCGTCAGACGGTACTGGCCACCGGCGAGCAGGCGGATGCTGAAGTTCTTCGCGTGGCCGTCCGGCGCGGCCAGCATCCAGAACAGGATCTGGCTCGCGAGCAGGGTCTCGATGTCCTGCCGCGCCTCGACCGATTGCTGCAGAATCCGCGCGAGGTCGAGCACGCCGGGGCCGCCCTCGTTTTCGTACTTGCGATGCGACGGCACGCCGTACACCTGGCAGAAATCTTCCTGCGGCAGACGCAGCAGCCAGCGGCCGCTCGAATGCATCTGCCGGTCGAAGCGTTCGACGGCGAGCACGCGCTGCTTGCCGAACCTGAGCACCTCGGTGTTCGCGACCGGCAGGCCGAACGCGCGCAGAATCCGCAGACACAGCCACTCGTTTTCGACCGACGTGCTGAGATCGGCGAGCCGGTTGCCGACCAGCCCGAGCGGCAGCTTGAAGATATGCGTGGTCGGCGTCGCGCCGTGCGGCCGTTGCCATTGGCCGTCGTGCCACAGCAGCGCGGTTTTCTCCTGCGCGCCGGCGAGCGAGATGCGGAAGTCGTCAAATTCGTCGGGCGCGCCGAGCGTCGGTTTGCCGACCGTCTGCGCGAGCAGCGCCTCGATGTCGTCGTCGGAAAGCGGCGTGCCTTCGATGCGCTGGACCCCGGCCGGCGCGTCGTCTTCGGCGAGCAACTGGACCGCGCCGACGCAGTCGCGGCCGATGGCCTGCAACAGGTCGAACGCGTCGAGCGTTTCGGTCCGGTAGCGCTGCGCGATGCGTTTGCGGATCACGTCGCTGTCGGGCAGCAGGTTGTCGAAGTAGTTGAGCACCCGCGGCCCTTTGTGCGTCATGTTGCCGGGCGTGAACGGCAGCGACAGCGACAGCGGACGACCCGCGGGCGACGCGATCCAGGCGGCGTCGTAGGCGAACTCCATCGGGCCGCGCGCGGGCAGCCGCCAGAGCCCGACGCGCTCGCCGTTGGCCCACACCGACAACGCCTTCGAAGCGGTTTGCCGGGCCATCTCACCACTCGACGTTCGGTGCCGGCTCGGAGCTCGGCTGATTTTTGTCGCGCAACTGCAGTTGCAGGCCGTAGGCGCCGCACAGCGCGAGCAGCTGGGTGAGCGTGAGCCCGCTCGCATCGGTTTCGAGCGCGGAAATGCGGCTTTGGCTCACGCCGACGCGCGCGGCGGCCTCGGTCTGCGTGAGGCCGGCCTGGCGGCGGCTGGCCGCTAGCAACTGCGCGAGCTGGTCCGACGTGGCGATCAGGTGGAGCATGGCGGATTATCTGCGAGACGAATAAACGCAATTTATGCGTGAGACGAATATTTGTCAAATATTTGCGTGACGCATAATCGACGAATATTCGTGTGACGGATAATCGGGCATTCCGGCAGGCGCCGGCCGCGCCGTCCCGGCTGCGACCAGCCAGGGTCGCGAAGCCGCGGAGGTGCCGCTGATGATGGCCAGCATTCCATTGTGGAAAGAACTCGAACGTGAGCTGAATTTCGATCTCGAATGGCGCCAGGGCGGTTGCCTGTATGTCGCCACCCATGACGAAGACTGGACATCGTTTCAGCAATGGACCGAGGTCGCGCGTCAGTATGGCCTCGACACCCGCACGCTCGAGCGCAGGCAGATGGACGCCGTGGTGACCGGCCTGCAGGGCCCCGCGCTCGGCGGCCTGTACACGCCAAGCGACGGTCAGGCCGAACCGCGCCGCGTCGCCGCGGCCTTCGCGGCACGGGCAGCCGAAGCCGGCGCGCTGTTTTTCGAGGGCTGCGGCGTGGTTGGCGTCGAACGCGTGCTCTATCCGCGCGACCCGCATCCGCAGCCGAACGCGAGCCACGCGCCGCGCGCGCTGAAAAAGCTGCGCGCACTGTTTCCGGCGTTGCGCGACGCCCAGGTTCGTTTGCAGCGTTTCTTCGACGGCACGATGAAGCGGCCGCGCAGCATGCTGTAACTCCGCGCAACCCAGCCCGATACAACCCAACCCGACCGATACCACCGATGACCGAACCCGTTCTCCGCCACGCCGACGTCCCGTACTACACGCAATGGGGCAGCCCCGAGTGGGTGCGCGCCATCGTCGAACAGCAGCGCGACCCGTGCGACGATCCGCACTGGCAGCGCAGCGGTTTCGCCGACCCCGAGCGCTATCGCTTCTGGGCGCAACGCCTGTGCGGGCTGACGTGCCTCGAGTCGGCTCTCGACTACTGGAGCATCGATCACGCGCCGCGCGCCGCACTGCTCGACGACGCGCTGCGGCACGGCGTATACCGGTTGCGCGACGATGGTGGCGTCGACGGTCTGATCTACCGGCCGTTCGCCGACTGGGCGGGCCCGGCGTTCGGCCTCGATATCGACGTGCTGCCGCAGGCGTCGCTCGAGGAGATCGCGGCGCGGCTCGACGACGATACGCTCGCGATCGTGTCGGTGAGTCCCGAGATCCGCTATCCGGAGCGGACGAACCAGCGGCGGGGCGGTCATCTGATCCTGCTGCACGGGCGGGATCGCGATGGCGTGTGGTTTCACAACCCGTCGGGCGTCGCGCCGCATCAGTCCGACGTGTACCTGCCGTTCGCGACGATGTCGCGTTTCTATGCACGGCGGGGGATGACGCTCAGCCGCGGCACGAGCTAGCCGGCGCGCTGGGCATGAAGCGGAGTTCGCGATTCGGCGGGCAGTAGACGTCCACACGACTGGTCAATTTTTTCGCGCTCGGTTACGGTGACGTCATGCCCACTCCATCCCCCATTGGATCGTTCCGCCCATGACCCGCCCGACCACGCAGATCTTCTATGCCGCCGCCACCGCGCGGCTGATGCCTTACGCAGCGCTTGTCGACGCGTTGAGGCGCGCTAGCATCGACTACGCGCAACGACGCATCGTGAGCCCCGAGCGGCTCGTCGTGCCGCTGAACGCCGGCGGCGTCATGCTGTCGATGCCCGCCACCGCGCCCGATCTCGCGATCCACAAGCTCGTCAATGTGTGCGCGAGCAACGGCGCGCGCCATCTGCCGACGATCCACGGTCAGGTCATGGCCTTCGATGCCAATACCGGCGAGACGCTGTTCATCCTCGATGGTCCGACAGTGACGGGGCGCCGGACCGCGGCGATGTCGATGCTCGGCGTCGCGACGTTCGCCGCGCGCGCGCCGCGTGAATTCCTGCTGATCGGCACCGGCACGCAGGCGCTCAATCATCTGGAGGCGATCGGCGAACTGTTTGCCGACGCGCGCGTGTGGGTCAAGGGCAGCGCGCCCGAGCGCGCCGAAGCGTTCTGCGCGGCGCAGCGCGGCAAGGTGCGTGAGCTGCGGCCGCTCGCGGATGCGGGCGCGACGATTCCCGCTTCGGTCGACGTCGTGATCGCGTTGACCACGAGCAAACAGCCGGTCTACGACGAGACGGCACGCGCCGAGCGGCTCGTGATCGGCGTCGGCGCTTTCACGCCGCAGATGGTCGAGATCGGCGCGACTACGATCGCGGGCAGCGCGCTGTTCGTCGACGATCAGGCTGGCGCAATGCACGAGGCCGGCGATTTCATCCAGGCCGGTGTCGATTGGGCGCGGGTGGGCGGGATCGCCGCGGTGCTCGAGCAGACGCAGCCCTTGCCGGCGGGGCCGGTGGTGTTCAAGAGCGTAGGCTGCGCGGCGTGGGATCTGGCCGCGTGCCGGGTCGCGCGTGACGCGCTGGCGCGCGGCTGACCGTCAGCGGCCCAATGGCAAATAATCGCGCAAAATATCCCGAAAAAACGACTGTCTGGCGCGCAAGCTTGGCAACTTGCGCTAACCTGCGGCAGATGCTGCCGTGCAAACTATCTCAAAACGTTGCACCATAGATGTTTGCCGGAAAAAGCGCCATAGCGGACGTGAGCCGTAGCCCGTCCGCCCGCCGCCGATTCCTGATCGACGCCTTCCCCCTAGACGCTGCGACCGTGCCATGACGACCCAACAAGCTCCTGCCACACCTGACCTGCCGCTCGACATGATCATCTTCGGCGGCACCGGCGACCTGTCGTTCCGCAAGCTGCTGCCCGCGCTGTACATGGCGCATCTGCACTGCAACCTGCCGCCCGATACCCGCATTCTGACGATCGGGCGCAAGCCCTGGTCGCGCGAGGAATACATCAGCGAATTCATGGAGCAGAAGGCGAAGCCCTTCATCGACGAAAAAGCGTTCGACGCGTCGGCGTGGGACAAATTCCTCGCGATTTTCGAATACGTGCGGATGGACGTCGATGCGGCCGAGGACTACCTGCGCCTGAAGGAAGCGTCGCGCGACGGCGTGAACCGCGTGTTCTATCTGGCGACGTCGCCGGATCTGTTCACCCATATCTGCGACAACCTGTCGTCGGCCGGGCTCGTCGACGGCAATTCGCGGGTGGTGCTCGAAAAGCCGCTCGGCCACGATCTCGCGTCCGCTCAGGAGATCAACAACGCGGTCGGCAAGCATTTCGAAGAAGCGCAGATCTACCGGATCGACCACTACCTGGGCAAGGAAACCGTGCAGAACCTGATGGTGCTGCGCTTCGGCAATCCGATTTTCGGGCCGCTGTGGCAGGCGCCGTACATCAAGAGCGTGCAGATCACAGTGGCCGAAACGGTCGGCGTGGGCAGCCGCGCGGGGTTCTACGACAAGACCGGCGCGCTGCGCGACATGGTGCAGAACCACCTGCTGCAACTGCTGTGCATCGTCGCGATGGAGCCGCCAGTGTCGCTCGATCCCGACGCGGTGCGCGACGAAAAGCTGAAGGTGCTGCGCTCGCTGCGGCCGATGACGCCCGAGGACATCGCGCGCGACACGGTGCGCGGCCAGTACACGGCGGGCGCGGTGGATGGCGAGGCGGTCAAGGGCTACCTCGAGGAAGACAACGTGCCGGCGGGCAGCCGCGCCGAAACCTTTGTCGCGTTGCGCGCGCGGATCAACAACTGGCGCTGGGCCAACGTGCCGTTCTTCCTGCGCACCGGCAAGCGGATGCAGAAGAAGCTGTCGGAGATCGTCATCGAATTCTCCGATCTGCCGTTCTCGATCATCCCGAGCGGTGGACGAACCTACGGCAATCGTCTGGTGATCCAGTTGCAACCCGAAGAGTCGATCCAGTTGCAGGTGCTCGCGAAAGAGCCGGGCAGCGGCATGCACATGCTGCCGGTGAGCCTGAACCTCGACCTGCAGCAGGCGTTCACCGAGCGTCGCGCGGAAGCCTATGAGCGGCTTCTGATCGACGTGATCCGCGGACGTCTGACGCACTTCATGCGCCGCGACGAGCTCGAAGCGGCATGGGCGTGGGCCGAGCCGATTCTCGAAGGCTGGGCGAAGTCGGGCGAGCGGCCGCGCTCATATTCGGCGGGCACGTTCGGACCGGCGGCATCGACCGCGTTGATGACGCGGGAGAACGCCGTGTGGGCGGAGGAATCGCAGTAACGGGCTTTTGACAGCGCGCTATTCGAAGCGGCTCGCGACGTTGCAGTGGCGTCGCGAGCCGCTTTTGCGTGTGCTGTCGTTGCCGCGCTGATCATTCGTCATTCATACGGCTTGCGCCTATGATGGTTTCCTTGTCGGCGTCACGCAGCGGCATTCCAGACGGGGCATCGATGGGGCGAATTTTCGTGGCATTGATCTTGGCGGCAAGCGTGGCAATCACACTCGATCTCACGGCTTGCGCCAGCAGCAGTCTCGACGCCCGGAGCGATCCGCCGAAGGTGATCATCGACAGCGACTACAACACGCTCGGCGACGACGGCCAGCTCGGGGTGATGGCCGCGCAATTGCAGGCGCAGGGCTCGCTGCAAGTGCTCGGCATTACCGTGGTGTCGGGCAATCAGTGGCTGAAGCAAGGTGTTGCCGATGCGCTGAAATCGGTCGAACGACTCGGCGTCGAACAACAGATCGGCGTCTATGCGGGCGCCAACTACGCACCGACGCACGATTTCAAAACGATCCAGCGGGAAATGAAGGAATTCCCCGGCGGCGATGGCTATGTTGGCGCATGGAGCAAGCCCGAGCCGAAATCCGCTAGCGACCTCGTCGCGCCGCCGGACGGCTTCGCGACGCACACGAAGGTGCAGAGTCAGAGCGCGATCGACTTCATCGTCGAATCGGTCAAGCGGTACCCGGGCGAGGTGACGATCCTCGCGATCGGCCCGCTGACCAACATCGCGTTGGCCACGCGCGAGCATCCCGAGATCGTGCCGCTGATCAAGCAGATCATTTACATGGGCGGCGCGATCGACGTGCGGGGCAATACCACACCCGCCGCCGAATTCAACTGGTGGTTCGATCCCGCAGCGGCGAAAGCGGTGCTGCGTCTGCCGATCAAACAGACGGTGATTCCGCTCGACGTGACGGATACCGTGAAAATGGACAAGGCACTGTACGATCGCGTCGCGCACGATCCGGCGAAGCAGACCATCATCACGCAACTGTTCAGGACGCTGAACGGCTACGGATACGACGGCAAGAACGGCTTCGAGACCAATCCGAACTACACGACGAACATCTGGGACACGCTGACGCTCGCCTATCTGATGCATCCGTCGTTCGCGACGCAGACCGTCGAGGAGTGGGTGGATGTGGATACGGGCTTCGGCGCCAACGATGGCAAGGCCACGGGCTACACGAGTTCGCCGCCGCCGGGTTTGCAGAAGATGACGGTCGTCAAACGATTTGATAATCCGGCGTTTTTTAATTTCTACGTCGATCTGTTGACGCGGCCGGTGCCGGTGCGGCCGTTGGACTAGCCAACGCGCGAGCGCCGCGCGCTCGGACCCGCACCCGCTTCACGCGGGATGCAGGCCGCGCAGCAACTGACGCACGCGCGACAGATCCTGCTCGACGTGGCCGGCTTTCTCGAACAGCTCCGCGAGCCAATCGACGAACGCGCGCACGCGCGGCGACACGCGGCGGTTCTTCACATACGCGACCGAGACCGGCATCGGCACGGGTTTCCATTGCGGCAGCACTTCATGCAGCAAGCCCGAATCGAGGTAAGGCTGCGCGGCGATGCGCGCGGGCTGGATCATGCCGAGGCCTTGCAGTCCGCAGGTCAGGTACGCCTGTTCGTCGCTGACTTGTACGAAGCCGTTGAGCTTGACCTTGCGCGCTTCGCCGCCCACTTCGAAATCGAAGTCGCATTCGCGGCCGCTATGCGGCGACACGCAGTTGACCGCGACGTGCGCGCGCAGATCATCGAGATCGGCGGGCGTGCCGTGGCGGGCCAGGTAGGCCGGACTCGCGCAGGTGACCTGATCGAGCGTGCCGAGTTGCCGCGCGACGAGATTGGAATCGGGCAATTCACCGAGCTGGATGCTGCAGTCGATTGCTTCGGAGACCAGATCGACGGTGCGGTTGCTGACGCCGATCGCGAGGTCGAGGTTCGGGTAACGGGTGTGGAAGTCGTCTAGCGATGGGAGCACGATTGCGCTCGCTACCGCGCTGGGCATTTCGATGCGGAGGCGGCCGGTGAGGTTGTCGGTCGAATTGCGGAGGCTGGCTTCCATTTCGTCGATGTCGGCCAGGATTTGCGCGCAGCGTTCGTAATAGGCTGCGCCCTCCGGTGTGATGCTCAGGCGGCGCGTCGTGCGGACTAACAGCGCTGTGCCCAGCAGGGCTTCCAGGTTCTGGACGATCGTCGTCGCCGTTGCACGCGGAATGTTTAATGACTCCGCTGCGCGGGTGAAGCTGTTGGTGTCCACAATTCGGATGAATGTGCGCATTGCAGTTATTCTGTCGATCACTGGGATGCTCCAAATGGTTTTTGTCTTTTTTGCCTGCGGCGGATTTGTCTTTGTTCTTGTGGTGTTGGCCTTTCCTTGATTTCTTATCGGTCTATTAGCGTTGCCCCTGTGCGGGGCGGCACCTACTTTCTTTGCTGCTGCAAAGAAAGTAGGCAAAGAAGACAGCTCAAACCGCTAATTCTTAAGCGGGCACCGTGCTCCACGAATGGCAGTGGTGCATCTGGAATCCGTGCCCCCGCACATTCCACGGCAGTGACAAAGCCATCATCCATCCCACTCCGCACTATGTGCGTCGCGGACGGGTATGCAAGGGAAACCAGAGTGTTTTTTAGGTTAGTGGGGCCATCGGCTGCGCCTCGGCGACGCGCCGAAACGACCAATGGTTTGAGACCAGCGCTTCGGCGCGCGCGGCGCCGCCGGAAGAATGACGGCCTTGTCACTAACGCGGAGTGTGCGGGAACACAGATTCCAGATGCACCACTGCCCGCGGAATACAGAGGGACCCGCTTAAGAGTTAGCGGTTTGAGCTGTCTTCTTTGCCTACTTTCTTTGCAGCAGCAAAGAAAGTAGGTGCCGCCCCGCACAGGGGCAACGCCAATAGACCGACAAGAAATCAAGGAAAGGCCAACGCCCTAAGAACACAGAAAAAAGTGCGAAGGCAAAAAACACAACAACAAAACAGAACCCCGCGCCGCAGGCGCAAAAAAAACCACCCGCTGCGCGGCCAAAAAGTTGCTATTACTTCCGCATCGAATCCATATCAACCACAAACCGATACTTCACATCGCTCTTGAGCATGCGCTCGTACGCTTCATTGATCTTCTGCATCGGAATCATTTCAATATCAGAGGTAATGCCATGCTCGCCACAGAAATCGAGCATCTCCTGCGTCTCGGCAATACCGCCAATCAGCGAACCAGCAAGGCGCCGCCGCTTGAAGATCAGATTGAACACCTGCGGCGACGGATGATCGTGCTCCGGAGCACCCACCAACGTCATCGTCGCGTCACGCTTGAGCAGATTCAAAAACGGATTCAGATCATGCTGCGCAGCCACCGTATTGAGAATGAAATCGAAGCTATTCACATGCGCTTCCATCTCCTGCGGATTCTTCGAAACCACGACTTCATGCGCGCCAAGCCGCTTCGCATCCTCGATCTTCGACGGCGAAGTCGTAAACAGCACGACCTGCGCGCCCATCGCCCGAGCCAGCTTCACACCCATATGGCCGAGTCCACCGAGGCCGACAATCCCGACCTTCTTGCCCGGGCCCACACCCCACGTGCGTAGCGGCGAATACGTGGTGATGCCCGCGCACAGCAGCGGCGCGACACCCGCGGCGTCGAGATTCCGCGGCACGCGCAGCGTGAAAGCCTCATCGACGACCAGTTGCGTCGAATAGCCACCGTAAGTGACCTGTCCGTCGACGCGATCGATACCGTTATACGTGCCCACCCAACCGTTCTCGCAATACTGCTCGAGACCTTCCGCGCAGCTCGAACAGGTGCGGCACGAATCGACCAGACAGCCGACCGCGACCAGTTCACCGACCTTGTACTTCGTCACGTTCGGACCAACCGCGGTCACACGGCCTACGATCTCGTGGCCCGGCACGACCGGGTAGATCGTGTTCTTCCATTCGTTGCGCGCCTGATGCAGGTCGGAATGGCACACGCCGCAGTACAGCACTTCCATCTGTACGTCATGGGCGCGGGGTGCGCGGCGCTGGATTTCAAATGGGGCGAGCGGCGCGGTGGCGTCGGTCGCTGCATAGGCATACGTCGTGCTCATGGATGGCTCCAGCAAAGAGGGTGATGGCGTAACATGCGACGCGCCGACGATGCGCAACACTGGGTTGCGGATGCGGCGGGCCGCAGCATGAACCGGGATCGGGGCGCGAGCGTCGGGGGCCGCCGTTGGCAAGCTGTCGGCGCATGGCGGTCGATGACCGCGCACGCTGCGCGCGTCGAAAAAGGCGATCCGGCAGGGTTCCCATCTTAGGGACCCGGCGCTGCCCGGGGAATACCTGATCGTCTTGAAGGTTTGCCTAAAACTCTGGAGGGGCAGCGCGACAGGCTGTTTGATGCTAGATTTCAAGCATTATTCTCTTGGCCGTCACCATATCGTCATGTCCACTCAAGCTGTCGGTTCCATTCCGGAAGACCCCGCGCAACGCCGCTTGCTCGAACTGTTCAACCTGCTCGCGCCGAATGCCGGCATGACGCGCTCGAGCCTCGAAGGCGTCAGCCTGCTGCGCGCGAATCGTCCGATGCCGCGCATGCCGGTCATGTACGAGCCGAGCATCGTGATCGTCTGTCAGGGGCGCAAGCGCGGTTATCTCGGCGGTCAGGTATTCCAGTACGACGCGCAGCAGTACCTGGTGCTGTCGGTGCCGTTGCCGTTCGAATGCGAGACCGAGGCAAGCGAACAGGAGCCGTTTCTCGGCATGTCGGTGCGCGTCGATCTGACGATGGTCGCCGAACTGCTGATGGCGCTCAACGAAACCCAGGGCCTCGCGCAATACGAGCCGGCCGGCATGTATTCGACGCCGCTCGATGCCGCACTGAGCAGCGCGGTGCAGCGTCTGCTGGAGGCGCTCGCGTCGCCGCTCGACGCGCAAATCCTGGCGCCTGGCATCGTCCGGGAAATCTGTTATCGCGTGTTGACCGGCGAGCAGGGCGGCGCGATTCGCGCGGCGCTCACGCATCAGAATCACTTTGGCCGCATCGCGAAGGCGCTGCGGCGCATTCATGCGGACTATCACGCGTCGCTCGACGTCGATACGCTCGCGGCGGAGGCCGGCATGAGCCTCGCGGTGTTTCATGCGCAATTCAAGGCGGTCACCGCGACCTCGCCGATGCAGTACGTGAAGACCACGCGTCTGCATCACGCGCGTCTGTTGATGGTGCAGGACGGCTTGAATGCGGGCGCGGCCGCCGTGCGGGTCGGTTACGAAAGCGCGTCGCAGTTCAGCCGCGAGTTCAAGCGGCTGTTCGGCCTGAGTCCCGTCGACGAGGTCAAGCGCATGCGCGTCGCTCACGATGCGCCGCCGCCGCGCGCGCAAAAGCCGGTCCCGCGTTATGTGACCGCGGTCTAAAGCCCGCTGAACCAGTTGTAGCCCTGATCTTCCCAGTAGCCGCCCGGGTTCGTGTTGGTCACGAAGATCGCGGCGATGTGCTTCGGGTTCTTGAAGCCGAGCTTGGTCGGCACGCGCAGCTTCAGCGGATAGCCGTATCTGGCCGGCAGCGGCGCGTTGCGGAAATCGAGCGTCAATTGCGTTTGCGGATGCAGCGCGGTCGCCATGTCGAGGCTCGAGTAATAGCGGTCCGCGCATTTGAAACCGACGTAGCGCGCGCTCAGATCGGCACCGATCAGTTCGAGAAACGTGCGAAACGGCACGCCGCTCCATTGTCCGATCGCGCTCCATCCTTCGATGCACACGTGACGCGTGATCTGCGAGACCTGCGGCAACCTGCGCAGCTGCTCGAGACTCCAGCCGCGTTTATCCGCGACGAGCCCCGATACTTCGAGCCGATAGGTCGAGCCGTCGATATCGGGCGCGTCGAACTCGGGATAGAACGCGTTGAACGGAAACGGATCGGTGATATCGCGCGCCGAATAGGTCGGCGCGAGTTTGTTGCGATTGAACAGCCACGCCTGCACGCGGTCGTTCCAGCGCGACATCGCCCATAGCACCTTGTCGACGGAATCGTTGTCCTGCAGGTTGCAGCCGGACAGCATCGCAAGCGCGCCGATCGATAGCGAGGAGCGCAGAAACAAGCGGCGTTGCAACTGCTCGATCCGCGGCCGGTGCTCGGCAAGCACGATGCGTGAGCGGCGCGCGTCTTCTGTATTGGCGTGCGTATCGTTCGCCGTGTCGGTTCGTTGCGGGGCGCTCATGCGCGAGTCCTCTGGGAGGCTTGATCGATGCGCTGTGCGTTGCGCCGGGCGCGTCCGGTGACCATCGGCGGCAACGTGCGCGGCACCAGCAGCACCAGCAGCAGATGCACGACGACAAAGCCGACCACGCCGGCCATCGCGACGAAATGCACGCGGCGCGCAAAATCGAAGCCGCCGAACAGCGCGGTTAGCCACGACAATTGCACCGGCTTCCAGATCGATAGTCCCGATGCGACCAGCAGCACGCCGAGCAGCAGTACCAGCAGATACAACGCGCGCTGCACGGCGTTGTATCTACCGGTTTCGTGCGGCAGTCTGAGGCGCAACGCCAGCGCCGCATCGCGCGCCAGCTCGCGGGCACGCAGCGGCAGCAGCTTGCGACGCAAATGGCCGCTCGCGACGCCATGCGCGAGATACAGCAGGCCGTTCGCGCACAGCAGCCACATCGCCGCGAAGTGCCATGCGATCGAGCCGCCGAGCCATCCGCCGAGCGTCGCCCACACGGGGAACCGGAACGCAAAGATCGGCGACGCGTTATAAATCGCCCAGCCGCTCATCACCATGCAGACCATCGCGAACGCATTGATCCAGTGCGTCACGCGAACGACGAGGGGATGAACGACCAGAAATGCTTGCGAGTCGGGCATTGGCTTCAAAGACGAGAGGGATGAAGACGAACGACGTGCGGCTTTACATCGGCGGCGTCACGCCATGCTCGCCGGCCGAAATGAAATTCGCCGCCATCGCGCCGTCCGCTTCCTTGTGCGCGAACAGCACGACCTTCGTGCCGGGCGTGAGCAACGCGCGGCTGCCCGGCTCCAGACTGACGATGGGCACGTCCTGCGGAATCACGATCTTCTTCTCGCCATCCTTGTACTTGATGGTAATCGTGCGGCCGTTGCTGACCACGAGCGAGCCGACCGTGCCGTTCGTCATCGTGCTGTTCGCGCCGAGATCCCACGGCCGATGACCTTCGCCCGAACCGCGCATGCTCGGCGGGAATACATGCACTTCGAGCGCCTTCAACGTGCCGTCGGGCTGCGGAATCGCGGCGGTGCCGACGTAGCTGTCCGGCTTGATGTCGCTGACGTTGGCGAGCGTGACGCCGCGAATCGGCGTGTCGGCGGCGAGCTTCACGTCGACGTCCTGACCGTCGCGCGTGTGGACTTTGAGCAGATCGCCCGACAGCGACGTCACCGTGCCGCGCACGCCGGTCGGCGCGGCGGTCTGGGCCGAAGCCGCGAACGTCGTCGCGAGCAGCGCGGCGGCGAGTGCGGGGACGGCGAGGGCGCGCAGCGTTCGTGCGCGGGCGATCTTCATGCGGGTCTTCATGAGGCAACTCCAGGAAGGGATGCAGCGTGATGGACGGTGCGTTCAGACTAGCCGTCGCATCGGCTCGTCAGAGTGACGGGAGGATGACAAAAACGTCATCAAGGGTCGATGGCGGCCACGTAGAATGGCCGCCGGGAGCGCTGCGGTTGTTCTCGAGCGCTGTCATCAGGCTTTTTTGCGCGTGCGAGCGCGGCCTTTCCGGTCGCATCGCGCGAGAGGAGCAGCGAGCATCATGAGCATTCTGGTCATCGAAGACGATCCGAAAACCGGCGACTATCTGAAGAAGGGCCTGCGCGAGCATGGCTACGCGGTCGACCTCGCGCGCACCGGCACGGACGGCCTGCATCTGGCGCTCGAGCATGAATACGAACTGGTCGTTCTCGACGTGATGCTGCCCGGCATCGACGGTTGGGAAATCATGCGGGCGTTGCGTGCGCGGCGCGATCTGCGGGTGATTTTCCTGACCGCGCGCGATCAGGTCAGCGACCGCATTCGCGGTCTCGAACTCGGCGCCGACGACTATCTGGTCAAACCGTTTTCGTTTACCGAGCTGGTGCTGCGCGTTCGCACGCTGTTGCGCCGTGGCGTGATCCGCGAGAGCGACGTGTTCGAAGTCGCCGACCTCAAGCTCGACGTATTGCGCCGCCGGGTCACGCGCGAGGGCGTCGACATTGCGCTGACCAACAAGGAGTTCATGCTGCTGCATCTGCTGGTGCGCCGCGAGGGCGAAGCGCTGTCACGCTCGCAGATCGCGTCGGAAGTGTGGGACATGAACTTCGATAGCGACACCAACGTGGTCGACGTGGCGATCAAGCGCTTGCGCGCGAAGGTCGATCACCCGTTCGGGAAGAAGCTGATTCACACGGTGCGCAGCATCGGCTACACGTTCGGCGACGGCGCATGAAACTCTGGAGCGAACGCTCGCTGATCGCGCGCACCACGTTGCTGTTCGCGCTGATCGCCTGCGCGGTGATCGGCTCGCTCGGCGCGTATTTTTATCATTCCGCCGAAGTCTCGCTGCAACGCCGCGCCGACGTCGTGCTGAGCGGCCGTGTCGAGCATTTCAGCCGCATCGTGCACGACCTTTATTCGGTCAGCGAATTAAAAAAGCGCCCGCTGCTGTTCGAGACGATGCTCGGCGCGGAAGAGGACGTGCTGATCTTCCGGCGGCCGGGCGAAGCGCCGTTCGTCGACGTGAATCCGGGCAGGCTCGCGGTGCCTGATCTACCGGTCGGCCCGGCGGGCAATCCGCCGCGTGCCGCCGACATGCGTCAGACGCGCCTGCCCGACGGCGTGCCGGTGCATTGGGCGATTGCGACCGCGACAGCGCGCGAGGATGGCGCCGAAGTCGAGGTGATCGCAGGCCATCCGATGACGCACGAAATGCGCATGCTGGCCGAATACCGCAACCGCATCGTGCTGGCGACGCTGAGCGGCATGCTGGCCGCGACGCTGCTCGCTTACGGCGTGCTGCGCCGCGCGCTGCGACCGATTCGCGAGATCGCCACGCGGGCCGCGCAAATCAGTCCGACGAACCTGGCGGTCCGGCTCGACGACGAAGCGGCGCCGGTGGAACTGCGTCAACTCACACACGCGTTCAACGCGATGCTCGATCGTCTCGCCGACGGCTATCAACGCCTGCAGCAGTTTTCCGCCGATCTCGCGCACGAGATTCGCACGCCGGTCGGCGCGCTGGTCGGCCAAACCCAGGTGGCGCTCGCCCAGCCGCGCGAAGCCGACGAATATCAGCAACTGCTCGAATCGAATCTCGAGGAGTTGAATCGCCTGAGCCATATCGCGGAGAACATCCTGTTTCTCGCGCATGCGGATCATGCGGCGTTGTCGATCGAGCGGCAGCCGGTCGATCTGCATGGCGAGCTCATCAGGATCGCCGACTATTTCGAAGGCCTGGCCGACGAACGCGGGATGCGTTTCGAAGTCGACGCGGCGGGCGTCGCGTCTGCCAATCCGATGCTGTGCCGCCGCGCCATCAACAATCTGGTCGTCAACGCGGTGCGTTACGGCGCGGGCGACACGATCGTGCGCCTGCGCGGCGCGCAGGACGAAGCAGGCGCGCTGGTGACGGTCGAAAACGAGGGTGAGCCGATTCCCGCCGTGCAACTCGACCGGCTGTTCGACCGCTTCTATCGCGGCGACGCGGCGCGCAGCGCGTTCACCGAATCGAACGGACTCGGGCTCGCGATCGTGAAGGCGATCATGCATCTGCATGGCGGCGGCGCGCGCGTGGTGTGTCCGCGACCGGGCGTCGTGCGTTTCGAGCTGCGCTTTCCGGGTGCGTGACTTGCTGGCGGGGTAGGTCCGGCGCAGCCTCAACCGACGCCGCCTATACTTTTCAAAGCGCTTTGAAAGGACCGTTCGCTGCCGAACTCACCAGGAGTCGCATCATGGTCAAGCTCGCTTTGTATGTCCGTCTGGAAGCCAAGCCCGGTAAGGAAAAGGAAGTCGAGGCGTTTCTGCTCGGCGGCCTGCCGCTTGTCGAGCAGGAACCGGCCACCGCTGCGTGGTTCGGTCTGAAGCTCGGTCCGTCGACGTACGCCATTTTCGACGCGTTCGAAGACGAAGCCGGCCGCGACGCGCATCTGAACGGCAAGGTCGCGGCCGCGTTGATGGAGAAGGCGGGCGAGCTGTTCGCGTCGCCGCCGGGCATCGTCAAGGTGGATGTGCTCGCGGCCAAACTGCCGGGCTGAGGTTGAGCGTTGCGTTGGCGTGGTGAACGCCTGACGCCGGCGAGCGTTACTTCGCCGCCGCGTCCGCCCCCGGCTGCGCCTCGTAGTGCGCGCGCTTTTCCTGGTACATCAGCAGGTCGGCGTGCTGCACGCCCGCTTCCAGCCGATCGCCGCGCTGGCAGGTTGCCGCGCCCATCGAGAAGCTCAGCGGCGAGCCCGGATAGAACTGGTTGTTCATCTCGACGAGCTGGCGGATCGCGTCGATCATCGCCGCGCCGCCGCGCTCGTCGGTATCGGGCATCAGGATCGCGAACTCGTCGCCGCCGATGCGGGCCGCGTGGAACGGCGATTCCATCGCCTTCGCGAGCACTTCGCCGGCACGCCGCAGCAGCGCGTCGCCGGCCGCGTGACCGAGCTGATCGTTCACGCGCTTCAGGCCGTTCAGGTCGGCCATGATGATCGTCACGGGCCACGGTCCCTTGCGTTCGAGCCGGTTCAGCTCGTCGACGTAGAACGAGCGGTTGCGCAGCTTGGTCAGCACGTCGTGCTTGCCGAGGAATTCGAGGTAGGCCTCGGCCTTCTTGCGCGCGGTGATGTCGGTCAGCGCGACGAGTACGAGGTCCCAGTCCTGCTCGTGGCCTGGCAGCACCGAGAATTGCAGGTGCACGTGCACCTCGTTGCCGTCGAGTGAATAGTTGAGCACCTCGCGCTGCTGGAACAGCTTGTTGTCCCACAGTTCGATCAACTGCTCGCGGAAATGCGGACGCATGTCGTCGCGGAACACGTCGGCGAGGCGCGCGAGCAGCGTTTTCTTGTCCTTCGCGCCGAACATCCCGAGCGTGTGATGGTTGACGTCGAGTACATGGATTTCAGTCATGCAGCGTTCGACGAACTCGGGATGGACGTCGGTAAACACGCGGAAATCGTTGATGCCGGCCGCGCGCGCGCCGTCGAGCAGGCGTTTGACGGCGCTGAAATCCTCGACCCACAGCGATACCGGCGAATGCTCGAAGAGCCCGCGCGCGTATTCCTCCGCTTGCGCGACGCGGCGCCGCGCGCCTTCGAGCTCGGTGATGTCTTCGGTCGACACCAGCACGCGGTCCCAGCGTTCCTCGTGACCGGGCAGCACCGCGCCTTTCAGCAGTACGTCGAGGCGCCGTCCACCGAGCGTGTAGTTGACCGTGTGGCTCGTGAAGTTCGACTGTCCGGCCCATAGCTGGCACAGCTCTTCGAGGTGCGTTTTCAGCATATCGTCGCGCAACACCGAGGCGAGATTGCTCGTCAGCGTGTCGAAATCGGCGGCCTCGAATTGCGTGAGCGTCTGGCGATTGACCTTGATCACGCGGATGCGATGAGCGCATTCGGCGACGCGGCGCGGGTCTTCGGCGAAATGGGCGCGCAGATCGGTCACGCCGGCGGCTCGCCAGGCGTCGAACAATGCGCGCACGCCGCTGAAATCTTCGAGCCACAGCGACACGGGCGCGAGGTCGAACATCCCGGAGTCGTCGTTGATGGGCGCGGAGCCGCTCGTGAGGGTATCCAGCATGAGGTTCTCGGGGGCGGAAGTGCGGCTATTTTAGACAGGTTGGCGCCGGCCGAAAATGAAAGACGATTGGCCTGTCGTTTTTGCGCAGATGTGATATGAGGCGCAGGCGGCGACCGAGGTCCGCTATTTCTGATCGTCGCGCGCCGCGCGCGTGCCGATGTACTCGTACTCCTCGGTATTGAGCCGCGAAATGCGCAGTTCGACCGCGCTGCGGCGATACGAGTATGCGATGCGCCGGATCTCGAGCAGCGGCGCGCCGACTTCGACGCCTAGTTGTGTGCTTTCGAGCTCATTGGCGAGCGCAACGCTCACATGCTCATCGGTCTCGACCACGTTGATGCCGAAACCGTCCTGATAGAAGTTGTACAGCGTGTTCGGCCGGTTGCGCAGCTTGCTTTCCGTCAAGCCGGGAAACAGCGCTTCGGGCACGGTGATATGTTCGATCAGCACGGTCTTGCCGTGCAGCGCGAGCCCGTTGACGAACTGAAGAACGCGCGCGCCGGTGTCGACGCCGAGCGCGGCGGCCGCCTCGCGCGAGGCACGCGCCTTCCTGAACCCGATCAGCGTGACGACCGGGTAGGCCTTGTCGCCGTCGCGCCGCACGATGCGAAAGAAGCGGAAGAAGTGCCGATCGCGCTGATGCATCGCCACGAACGTGCCGAGCCCCTGATGACGGATCAGAATGTTCTCGGCGCACAGTTCGTCGATGGCTTTGCGCAGCGTGCCGATCGACACGCCG
Source organism: Paraburkholderia sp. MM5384-R2 (assembly GCF_014201025.1). Taxonomy (NCBI): domain Bacteria; kingdom Pseudomonadati; phylum Pseudomonadota; class Betaproteobacteria; order Burkholderiales; family Burkholderiaceae; genus Paraburkholderia; species Paraburkholderia sp. MM5384-R2. The sequence goes on along the minus strand of NZ_JACHDI010000010.1, from coordinate 95,687 downwards.
AAGCGTTCGGCGAGGCGCTTTTCCGAAGGAATGCATTCGCCGCCTTTCCATTCGCCGGCCGCGAGCGCCGCGAGAATCGCGCTCTTGACCTCCTTGTACCGTGTGCCTCCCACTGCGGGCGCATTGATCGCGAGCGTGCTCATGAAAACCTCTGGGATACGCGAGTCGTGCCGCTCGCCGGGGTTGAACCTGCCCTGATTCTAAACGACCAGGTCATCTAATCCATCTGGATGAATCGTATGTTGTCGGTGAATCGCGACAACGGCCCGGTTCTCGCTCAGTCGTCTAACACATATATATGACCTGGTTGACATTGGGTAAGCCGCCGCCTAACATCGATTCACCGCGGCGCACCTGGCTGCGCTGCCCCGGCGGCACCCTCACCGCATTCAAACTACGAATGGAGACGCTCATGAGCAATCCCACGGCAGACATCAACGACGCCGCAGCGGGCGCGTCGGCGCCGCGCAGAACGATCCACATCGTGCTGCACGAGGCGAAAGACACGGTCGGCGTGGCGGTGGTCGAGGGCATCAAGGCGGGCACGCTGCTCAACGCATGGATCATGGACGACGACGAAATCGTCACCGTGCCGGCGAAGCAGGACATTCCGATCGGTCACAAGATCGCGCTGAAGGACATGGCCGTTGGCGACACGGTGTTCAAGTACGGCGTCGACATCGGCAAGGTGGTCGCGCCGATCAAGGCCGGCGAGCACGCCCACGTGCACAACATCAAGACGAAGCGCTGGTAGGCAGAGCAGCGCCGCGCGCGCCGCGCTCGACGGCATGATGCTGCCGTTCGGCGGCGCCAAAGGCGCGATGCTGGCGCTCGTGGTCGAGCTGCTGGCCGCCGCGCTGAGCGGCGCGAACTTCGGCTGCGAAGCGGGCTCGTTTCTGACCGAGGAGGGCGAGCGCTCGCGCATCGGCCACCCGTTCTGGGTGATCGACCCGGGCGCGCTGGCCGGCGACGACGCGTATCTGTCGCGTGTCGAGGCGCTGATCGAGATCACCCGACTGGACACGCCGTCGAAAAAAGCGCATAGGTGAAAGCGAAACCGAAACTATCGGTGCGCCGGATAGTTTTGCTCGCAAATCGCGATTTCCCTTGTGAGGCAGGTGCGAATACGATGGTCGGTATCGTATGAGCAGCGCGTATGACGCGCGCTTCGGCCCACCAGAAGCAACGACGGAGATGGCCATGGAGCACCACGCCCGCACGCAGAACGAACGGCTTGATGTCAAGACCACCACCTGCTACATGTGCGCGTGCCGCTGCGGCATCCGGGTGCATCTGCGCGACGGCGAGGTGCGCTATATCGACGGCAATCCGGAGCATCCGCTCAATCAGGGCGTCATCTGCGCGAAGGGTGCCTCCGGCATCATGAAGCAGTACTCGCCCGCGCGCCTTACGCAGCCTTTGATGCGCAAGGCCGGCGCGCAGCGCGGCAGCGCGCAGTTCGAGCCGGTCTCGTGGGACACCGCGTTCGACGTGCTCGAAAAGCGTCTCGCCGCGATTCGCTCGAGCGATCCGAAGAAGTTCGCATTGTTCACGGGCCGCGATCAGATGCAGGCGCTGACCGGCCTGTTCGCCAAACAGTTCGGTACGCCGAACTATGCGGCGCACGGCGGCTTTTGCTCGTCGAACATGGCGGCCGGCATGATCTATACGATCGGCGGTTCGTTCTGGGAATTCGGCGGACCGGATCTCGACAGCGCGAAGCTGTTCTTCATGATCGGCACCGCGGAAGATCATCATTCGAATCCGCTGAAGATCGCGATTGCGAAGTTCAAGCGCGCGGGTGGCCGCTTCATCGCGATCAATCCGATCCGCACCGGCTATGCGGCGATCGCGGACGAATGGGTGCCGATCAAGCCCGGCACCGACGGCGCGCTGTTCATGGCGTTCCTGCACGAACTGATCGCCGCCGACGCGTGGGATCACGAGTTCGTGCAGCGCTACACGAACGCGGCGGAGCTGATCGATCTCGACGAAGCGAGCGAAAACTTCGGTTTGTTCGTGCGCGATCCCGAACGGGCCGAAGGCAATCCGCTGTTTCCGCAGAATCATCTGTGGTGGGACCCGGCCACCCAGCGCGCGGTACCCCATCATGCGAGCGGCGTGAGGCCCGCGCTCGACGGCCGTTACACGCTCGACAACGGCAAGCCGGTAACGCCGTCGTTTGCATTGCTGCGCGAGCGCGTCGCCGAGTGCACGCCCGAATGGGCGGCGGCGATCACCGGCATCGCGGCCGAGACGATCCGGCGGCTCGCCGGCGAGATGATCGAGACGGGCCGCCGGCACCGCATCACGCTGCCGATCCGCTGGACCGACGCGTGGGGCGAAACGCACGAGACGGTCACGGGCAACCCGGTCGCTTTTCATGCGATGCGCGGGCTCGCCGCGCATTCGAACGGCTTTCAGTCGATCCGCGCGCTCGCCGTGCTGATGTCGCTCCTGGGCACGATCGACCGGCCCGGCGGCTTTCGTCACAAGTCGCCGTTTCCGCGCGCGGTGCCGCCATCGGCGAAACCACCGAACGACCCCGCCGCGGTGAAGCCCGATACACCGCTTGCGACGGGCCCGCTAGGCTGGCCCGCCGCGCCCGAGGATCTGTTCATCGACGAACACGGCGCTCCGGTGCGCATCGACCGGGCGTTCTCGTGGGAATATCCGCTCGCGGTGCACGGCGTCATGCACAGCGTGATCACCAACGCGTGGCGCGGCGATCCGTATCCCATCGACACGCTGATGATTTTCATGGCCAACATGGCGTGGAATTCGTCCATGAACACGATGAAGGTGCGCGAGATGCTCGCCGACAAACACGCCAACGGCGACTACAAGATTCCGTTTCTCGTCGTGTGCGACGCGTTCCAGTCGGAGATGACCGCATTCGCCGATCTGATCCTGCCGGACACGACTTACCTCGAACGTTACGACGCGATGTCGATGCTCGACCGGCCGATCTCCGAGTTCGACGGCCCCGTCGATTCGGTGCGTGTACCGGTCGTGCCGCCGACCGGCGAATGCAAGCCGTTCCAGGAAGTGCTGATCGAACTGGCGTCGCGCCTGAGGTTTCCGGCGTTCACCAATGCGGATGGCGGCCGGCGCTTTCGCGACTATCCGGACTTCATCGTCAATCACACGACCTCGCCCGGTTCCGGCGTCGGCTTTCTGATCGGCTGGCGCGGCAAGGATGGCGACAAGGCGCTCGTCGGCGAGCCGAATCCGAATCAATGGGAGCAGTACGCGAAGAACAACTGCGTATTCCATTACCGCTTGCCCGAGACCTTGCAGTACATGCGCAACTGCAACGGACCGTATCTCGACTGGGCGGTCAAACACGGTTTCCGCAAATTCAGCGAACCGATTCTGATCCAGCTTTACTCGGACGTGATGCAGAAGTTCAGGCTCGCCGCGCAAGGACGCACGAGCGGCCGGCAGCCGCCCGACCATCTGCGCGCGCGCGTCGACAGGTACTTCGATCCGCTGCCGTTCTGGTACGCGCCGCTCGAAAGCGCGGCGACGGATCTCGCGCGATTCCCGCTCGCCGCGGTCACCCAGCGGCCGATGGCGATGTATCACTCGTGGGACTCGCAGAACGCGTGGCTGCGGCAGATTCATGGGGAGAATTACCTTTATGTGAATCCGAAAACGGCGAGCGCGAACGGCATCGCCGACGGCAGCTGGATCTACGTCGAATCGCAATGGGGCCGCGTGCGCTGTATGGCGCGCTACAGCGAGACCGTCGAACCGGGCACCGTATGGACGTGGAACGCGATCGGCAAAGCGGCGGGCGCATGGAATCTCGGTCCCGACGCGAACGAATCGCAGCGCGGCTTCCTGCTCAATCACCTGATCACCGACGAGCTGCCGGGCTGCGACGAGGCACCCGCGCGCATGTCGAACTCCGATCCGGTGACGGGCCAGGCCGCCTGGTACGACGTGCGCGTGCGCATCTATCCGGCCGAAGCCGACGCGCGGCACACGCTGCCGCAGTTCGAGGCGATGCCCGAATTGCCCGGCGCGGTTGCACGGAAGAGTGTGGTGTCGCGCATCGTCCAGACCTATTTCGCGGGACGCGGAGAATTCGCGGCTCGCCTGCGCGGGACGTTGCGCCGCGCCGAAACTAACGGCGACGACCGCTAAAGCCACGGCAAGGAGCTTGCAATGACCCAGATGGCGCTGGTGATCGATCTGAACGTATGCGTGGGATGCCAGGCGTGCGTGACGAGCTGCAAGGAATGGAACACGTCAGGCGAATCGGGCAGCCTCGCCGATTTCAATCCTTACGACGCGGACCCGTCCGGCACGTTCTTCAACCGCGTGCAGAGCTTCGAAGCGGGCAGCTTCCCCGACACGGAGATGATCCATTTCCCGAAGTCGTGCCTGCATTGCGAGGACCCGCCGTGCGTGCCGGTGTGTCCCACGGGCGCGAGCTACAAGCGCAAGGAAGACGGTCTCGTGCTGGTCGATTTCGATCGCTGCATCGGCTGCAAGTATTGCGCCTGGGCATGCCCGTACGGCGCGCGCGAACTCGACGAAGCGCGCAAGGAAATGACCAAGTGCACGCTGTGCGTCGATCGCATTCATGACGAGCATCTGTCCGAGCGCGATCGCAAGCCGGCCTGCGTGCTCGCATGTCCGACATCCGCGCGGCTGTTCGGCGATATCCACGATCCGGAGTCGGTGGTGTCGCAAGCGATCCGCGAGCGCGGCGGCTATCAGTTGATGCCGGAGTGGGGCACGCGCCCCGCGAATCACTATTTGCCGCGCGTGCCGATCGCGTCCGCGAGTTGCGGCGGCGACGGGTGCTCGTGCAAATCGTCAGGAACGACCACCGGCGATGCCACGCACACGTCGGGCTCGCCCGACTCGCAGCTCGAGGGGCAGCTCGCGCATGGCGAAGTGCATCTCGCGTCGATCGCGAAGCGCATTTGAACGACAACGAGGCCACACGATGAATCCGGCTTTTTCCGTAGTCTTCCTGACCACGCTGAGCGGCGCGGCGCAGGGGCTGTTGATCGCGCTCGTCGGCGTCGAGAGTGCGGCGTGCCTGGGTGTCGTTGCGCAACCCGCCGCCACCGCGTTCTACGTGAGCGGCGCGGCGCTCGCGGTGCTGCTGGGCGGTCTTGGTCTGATCGCGTCGTTCTTCCATCTGGGCCATCCGGAACGCGCGTGGCGCGCGATCGCGATGTGGCGCACCTCGTGGCTGTCGCGCGAATGCCTGTGCCTGCCGGCGTTTCTGGCGTGCGCGTTCCTGTACGGCGTCGCGCACTGGTTGGGCTCGCCGTGGTCGCTCGCGCTCGGCTGGCTCGGTGTGCTCGCGAGCGCCGCGCTGTTCGTCTGCACCGCGATGATCTATGCATGCCTGCGCTTTCTGCAGGAGTGGGCGACGCCGCTGACGCTGGTGAACTTCGTGCTGCTCGGCTGCGCATCGGGCTTGACGCTCGCGACCGCACTGAGCGCATGGTTCGCGCCCGCGCTGACGGCGGGACTGGCGATCTGCGCGTGCCTGCTGACGCTCGCCGGTTGCGCGAGCCGCTACGCGTCGCTCATGCGCAATGCGCGCTTGCGGCCGAAATCGACGGTGCAGAGCGCGACGGGCATCCGCAATCCGAAGCTCGTGCAGGTGTCACGAGGCTTCACCGCCGGTGCGTTCAATTTGCGCGAGTTTTTTCACGGCAAATCGGCGCGGACGTTGCGTGGCGTCAAATGGGGCTTTCTCGTGGGTGCGTTCGTCGTGCCGGTCGTGTTGATCGTGCTGGGCGCGGGGCTGCGTTCGCCTGGCGGGTCGTTCGGCTTGCTGGCCGCGGCTTGTCTCGTGCAGTATGCGGGGCTCGTGGCGGAGCGCTGGTTTTTCTTCGCGGAGGCGAAGCATCCGCAGAATCTTTACTACGCGAAGGTGGGGTGAGGCATCGCCTTCAATAAGCGCGTTCGGCCTGGGTGCCAGCGCGCTCCTCGCCTCGCACTACCCGCACGCCCCCACCTCCCCACACGCGGTACAAAAATCGCAGCCGTCCTTGCGAATCACCGCATTCGCGCCGCACGAAGCGCATTTGCGTCCGAGCATCGTGTGCAGTCCTTGCGTGCCGTTCGGCTGCAGCAAGGTGTCGGCGCTATCCGCTGGATTCGGACGGATGCCGAAATCGGCGGACAGCGCCATGTCGGGTTTCATGTGCCCGCGCGGCAAACGCGCGAGCATCCGCGACGCGACTTGATTGCCCTCGGCGTCTAGAAAGCCGCGTCGATACAGGATTTGCTGGATCGCGAACGCGAGCGCCGCCACTTCGGAATCGTGCCAGCGCGGCGCGCGATGACCGTCGAGACGCTGCACGTCGCCAAGCCGCACCTGTCCGCGATCCCATGACACCTTGCGCATATCCTGCAGATTGCGCGCAACGAAGCCGCCGCGCGCGGCCAGCGACAGCGAACGCATCGTCGCGGTGATCCACTGCTGCGACTCGTCGCGCTGACCGGTCGGAATGAAGAACTCGATCGGCCGCTCGATCGTCACGTCCTCGCCGCCGAGCCGCCCCGTCACCTCGATGAAGGACGCCGCGACATATAGCGACTTCTTGCCCGCCTGGGTCAGATACTCGACCTTCTCGATGATCGCCGGCAACTCGCCTCTGGGCCGATGATCGATCGCGATACGCAGCGGGTCCTGGTCCATCTCGGCGAGCGTGTCGTCGGCCTGCGCGGGCGTCACGCTCAGCACCGCGCCGAGCGTGTCGTTGGGGCGATAGGTGGCTAGGCCCTTCAGCCCGCTTTTCCATGCATCGAAGTAGAGGCTTTCGAACGCGTCGAACGGATAGTCGGCTGGCACGTTGACGGTCTTCGAGATCGACGTGTCGACGTACGGCTGGACGGCCGCCATCATGTCGAGATGGTCGCGCGCCGACATCTGCAGCGCGCTGACGAAATAGTCGGGTAGCCGGCTCACGTCGCCGCCGAGCTCGCGATAGAGCCGGTACGCGTAGTCCTCGACGTCGAACGACTCGCGGCCGCCGTCGGCCATCACTTTCACGCGCGTATAAGTCCACGAGAACGCCGGCTCGATGCCGTTCGACGCGTTGTCGGCGAACGCGAGGCTCACGGTGCCGGTCGGCGCGATCGACAGCAGGTGGCTGTTGCGAATGCCGTCGCGGCGGATCGCCTGCTGAATGTCGTCGGGCAGGCGCGACGCGAACGTGCCGGCTTCCAGATAGCGCGCGGCGTCGAACAGCTCGAACGCGCCGCGCTCCTTCGCGAGTTCGACCGATGCGCGATACGCCTCGTCACGCATCAGCCGCGCGATGCGCACCGCGAAATCGCGGCCTTCCTGCGAGTCGTAGCGCAGGCCCATCATCACGAGCGTATCGCCGAGGCCGGTGAAGCCGACGCCGATGCGCCGCTTCGCGCGCGATTCGTCGTATTGCTGCGGCAGCGGCCACAGCGTGACGTCGAGCACGTCGTCGAGAAAACGCACCTGCGTGCGGGTGCGCCGCGCGAGGCCGTCCCAGTCGAACGACGGCTGGCGGCCCTGCAACTGCGCAAACGGATCGACGACGAAGCGCGTCAGATTGAGCGGCCCCAGATTGCAGCAGCCGTAGGCGGGCAGCGGCTGCTCGCCGCACGGATTGGTGGCGCGGATCGTTTCGACGGCGCGCAGATTGTTGTCCTCGTTCATCCGCGAGATGAACACGATGCCGGGCTCGGCGACGTCGTACGTCGAGCGCATGATGCGGTCCCAGATCGCGCGCGCCGGGTGCTCGCTGTAGACCCACAGGCCGTCCTCGCGCTGCCGCACGTCGCCGGCCGCGCGCAGCGCAGGCGACGGCTCGGCGCGATGGACCAGTTGCCACGCCTCGTCGTTTTCGACCGCGCGCATGAACTCGTCGGTGACGCCGACCGACACGTTGAAGTTGTTCCAGCGTCCCTTCGAATGCTTGGCCTCGATGAATTCGAGCAGGTCGGGGTGGTTGCAGTCGAGCACCGCCATCTGCGCGCCGCGCCGCGAGCCCGCGCTTTCGACGGTACGGCACGACGCGTCGAACACGTCCATGTAGCTGCACGGACCCGAGGCGGCCGAACTCGTGGTGTGAACGCGCGCGCCCTTCGGCCGGATCGCGGAGAAGTTGTAGCCGACGCCGCCGCCGCGCCGCATCGTTTCGGCCGCCTGCAGCAGCGCCACGTAGATGCCGGGCAAGCCCTGTTCATCGACGCCCTGGATCGAATCGCCAACCGGCTGCACGAAGCAATTGATCAGCGTCGCGGCGATGCCGCTGCCCGCCGCGCTCATGATGCGGCCCGCGCCGAGCGCGCCGTGGCGCATGTTGTCGACGAACTGTTCCTCGACCGACGCGCGCAACTCGGGCGGCTCGGCCTCGGCGGCGCCGCGCGCGACGCGGCGATATACATCGTCGGCCGATTGCTCGTCGCCTTTCGCATACTTTTCGAGCAGCACGTCGAGAGAGAACTGCTGCGGCGGGATTAGCAAAGCGGAAGGAGCGGAGGAGGCGGGAGGCGTGGAAGCGGCGTTGGCCGCGCGGGTTTGCGGCGTGTCTTCTGCCATGATCGGCCCTCAAACGGCGTCGCGGCGGGCGCGGCGCGGTGGTGGAAGGCGCGCGGCCGGCACCGGATAGCGAGCCGGCGCTCGGGCGGGCGCAACGAGTCCACCTTAACGCACGAGGCGCGGGGCGGCAACCGGCAGCGGGGCCGGCGCGGCGCCGCATCGTGCGATGCCGCGGCCGCCGGGCACGCGCTCGCTAAGGGCACGTGGGCAGTAGGGAGATCGCCCCTGGAACAACGGGTTGAAACCCGCGCTTAGTGCGCGGGACTCGGGAACGTTCCGTGCGTCAGGCCGCTTCAAGCAGCGGTTCGAGGATTTCCGCGCAGATCATGGCGGACGCATTCGACGGCGCCGGGCGCTCGGCCGGCTTGAACACCGGGTCACCGCGACGGATCTTGCGGCGCGACACCGCGCAGGTGCCGGAAGAATGCGCCGAGCGACGGCGCCAGCGCTGCTCACCGTAGTGGCAGCGGCCCGGCTCGACCCAGCGGATCACCAGCGTCGTGTCGGAGCTCTCGAGAATTTCGATGCGTACGCCATTGCTACCGTCGAGGGGGATGGACTCCAGGGTCATCATCGGCTCCGTGTTGTGGAGTGCCGAATTTAGTCCCACGCGCGCCGGATAGCCATTGTGTCATCGTTGAAACACCGTTCCGGAATTAGCAATAATCAGACTTGACATTAGCGATTCGCCGAAATGACAGGCGTTGCAGGCATTTTTATGTGATTTTTTAATAATGCACATCTTTGCAACGCTGTGTTGCTTGTGGCGCGACGAGGAGGGCGGCCGGGAAAGAGGCGGCAACGCTTCCTTTAAGATGTCGAATGTCGGGCGGCGAACTGAGCCGTCAGTGTAGCGGGTTTGAATTTTTCAGGTCGGCTCGCGCGCGCGCCGTTCAAAAACACAAGAGTTCACATGATTCCACGCTCTCCCGCCGTCCCTCCCAACTCTCCCGAAGCGTCGTCCGTCGCCGCCGAGCGCCTGAAAAAGCAGAAGGCCGCATCGGTCGTGCTCTATATCGGTCTCGCGCTGCTCGCATTGTGGGTGGTGCGCGATTTCATCGTGGTGGTGGCGTGGGCCGGGGTCGTCGCGATCGCGCTGTGGCCGCTGCTGCACAAGGTGGCGGGCAGCCACTGGTTCAAGGGGCGCGCGACCTTGCTCGCGACGGTCTTCACGCTGGTGATCGCCGTGCTCGTGCTGCTGCCGGTCGGGCTCGGCATCGCCCAGGCGCTGCGCGAGGCGCACGAGCTGAACGACTGGTTCCGCAGCGTGCAGGAGAACGGCATCGCGCTGCCGGACTTCATCAACCGTCTGCCGTTCGGCGTGCAGCAGATCACTTCCTGGTGGCAGGCCAATCTTGCTCAGCCGCTGCGCGACTCGGCCGCGATGAAAGGCTTGCACAGCAATACGGTGATGACGCTCGGCCGGCTTTTCGGCGCGCGCGCCGCGCATGCGGCAATGGTGTTCGCGTTCATGCTGGTGACGCTGTTCGTGATTTTTCAGGCGGGGCCGCGGTTGTCCGGCTCGCTGCTGAAGGCCGCGCGACGCGGTTTCGGCGATAGCGGCGCGGACCTCGTCGCGCATATGGGTATCGCGGTGCGCGGCACCGTGTCGGGGTTGATCGTGGTCGGCGTCGGCGAAGGCCTGCTGCTTGGCGTCGCCTACTTCGTGACCGGGCTGCCGCATGCGGCGCTGCTCGGCTCCGTCACGGCGATCGCCGCGATGCTGCCGTTCTGCGCGCCGATCGTGTTCGGTCTCGCGGCGCTGTGGCTGCTCGTGCAGGGCTCGATGGTCGCGGCGGCCGGGCTGCTGGTGTTCGGCGCGGTCGTCGTGTTCGTCGCCGAGCACTTCGTGCGGCCGGTGCTGATCGGCAACTCGACGCGCCTGCCGTTTCTGCTCGTGCTGTTCGGCATTCTCGGCGGCGCGGAGACGTTCGGGCTGCTGGGGATTTTCATCGGCCCCGCGTTGATGACGGTGCTGATGGTGCTGTGGACCGATCTCGTGGAGTAGCGCGGGCGTCGAGGGACGCGGGGCTGGGCGGCCGTGCGCCTCGCGTGCCGCGCCGGCTCAAGGGCGCTGATTCGACGGATGCTCCTGCGCCGGCGGCTTCACGCAGCCGAGCGTGTATTTGAGCGCGGCGGGCAACAGCGCGCTCCACACGTCCCACGTATGGCCGCCGTCGATGATGCGCAGCGCCGCCGGATTGCCCGCGAGCCGCAGATGCGTGTACAGCAGCGACGCGTCGGCCTGGATTTCGAGGTCGTCGTCGCCGGATGCGATGAACATCGGCAGGCGATATGCCTGGCTCATGTAGCGGTCCCACTGCGCCGGATAGTTGAGCTCGTGCCACACGCGCGGATCGAACTGGCGCTCGCCGAATACGCCGACCCGCCGTGCCGCCGACGCGCGCGGCGGCTCGTTCGCGTAGATCGCCGGACTGAGCAGCAGCGCGCCGCAAAACATCTCGGGCTGCGTCAGCGCGTAGCGCAGCGCGCCGAAGCCGCCCATCGACACGCCGCCGATCATCCGGCCTCCGCGCTGCGTCGCGACCGCGTAGTGCGTTTCGATCTCGGGCAGCAGATCGTCGAAGAACGCGCTCTCCATCTTTTCCTTGCGGTCGACGTACCAGTCCGTGCCGCCTTGCGGCATCACGATGACGACCGGGGCAATCTCCTTGCGCTCGATCAGCGTGTCCGCGGCGTTCTGCAAATGACCTTGCGTGAGCCAGTCGTTGGCGTCGCCGTTATTGCCGTGCAGCAGGTAGAGCACCGGCAGGCGCGGACCGTCCGCGCGATAGCCGCCCGGCAGGTAGATCGTGTAGTTCCAGTCGCGGCCGAGCGCATCGGAATGGAAGCTGCGGCTCGCGACCGTGCTCGCGAACGCGGGCGCGCCGACGGCGAAGGCAAGCAGTGCGAGGGCGAAACCGAAGACTCGACGCATGTCAGTAGGGAAGGACGGCGGGCGCGGGACTCGCGCGCGGCCGTCATGCTATCAGCATTGACGCCAGATTTGAGATGGAAAGTGGCGCAGAGAAGGACGGCGCTTTATGCGCGCAAAGTTCTTCGGGCGCCAAGGGGACGTCAAGTGCCCCGAGAATCGCGACGCGTCAGGGACGCGCTCGAAGGGCGCTCGAAACGTTGCCGAAAAGTTCTTCAGCCCGACGTCCGCAGCCGCCCGTCCACGAGCCGCCCGACGACCCGCTTCAGCGGTTCCACGGCCAACGCGACGGCAAACAGCGCGCCGACCGCGGCCGCATCGGCGAGCAGTCCGAGCGGATAGTTCAGGTAGCCATCGGTCGCCGCGTAGAGCACCGAGTCGATCACCAGCGAAATCACCGCGCCGGCAATGAAGCACAGCAAACCCTGACGCCCGATCACGCCGACCCACGGCAGCCGCCGCGCGACCTTCTTCGCCCAGCCGAGCTCGACCAGATTGGCGACGAGCCACGCGATCGCGAGGAAGTTCCCCGCGCGCAGGTAGGACAGGTCCTGCTTGAGGCTCGCGGCAGGTGGCGCATGCAGCAGAACGAGTTTGTAGTACGCGGCGCCCACGACCACCGCGAACGCCAGCACGCTGACGAGCCACCCGGATCGATGCGCGCAGGTGCGCTGATACACCGGCTGGCAGCGCGCGAGCACGCCGAGCACGAACATCAGTTGCCACGCGAACGGGTTGAAGTCCCAGTGCATGTCGGGCGCGGCGGGAAGGTACTGGCTGACCGCCGGTGCGCCGGCCCACAGCGCGACGCTGCCGGCGACCAGCAGCCAAGGCTTGCTGCGCGCGAGCGGCAGGATCGCGGGCACCAGCAGCGCGAACAACGCGTACATCGGCAGCACGGACGCGAGGTACGGCTGGCGGCGTAGCAGCACGATGTCGCGCAGCGCGGCAAGCGGCGTGTCGATCAGGTCGTCGAGATCGGTCGTGGCGAGATTCGGCCCGTCGATGCTGAATGCGGTTAGCACCGCGCTGACCAGCAGCATCAGCCCGGCGGTGACGAGAAACGCGCGATAGATCTCGAACGAGCGGCGCAGGAAGCGGCCGCGCGCGATCGTCTCATTGCGCCGCTCGGCGAGCGTCGCATAGGCGGTGGCGGTCGCGAAGCCGCCGAGGAACACGAATACTTCGGCGGCATCGCACAGCGCGTACGCGTGCAGCGTCACGCGCGACAGAATGCTGCCGCCGATGTGATCGACGACGATGATCAGCAGAACCAGTCCGCGGAAAAAGTCGAGCTCGATCAGGCGGGAAGATGACTTGGCCATTGTTTGCGTCAAAGGCAGCCTCGTGCGACGGCGCGCTGATCCAGCGCGGCGGGCGTCTCACAAGGCTTTTTAATATGGGATTGGGTGCTGCGGCGGTGAGGTGATCCGTGCTGGCGTCGCCTGTGGCCCATCTTGCCACGCTCGACCGGTATCGCAAGGCGGCCGTGTCAGCGGGCTGTGAAGATGACCTTCGCGGTGACGCCGAGTTCCGTTGCATCGCAGCAAGGCGCAGGATTATATTTCTTTTCATGACAATGACGCAGCGAGACGGGCGGCAGCGGCTGCTGTTTACCTGAAGCGACGTTACGAAAAAAGAGGCAGCAACGCGCAGTGGAGAATTAGCAACATTCTCGATGCTTGGCGCATCCACTCATGGACGGCCAGCCGATGTCGTGTGAGGATTTCCGGAAAAGCGCAGCTATTGGAGCAGTCTTCAGAACTGCTGGAAAAGTGACGAGAATAAAGAGCAAAGAGAACAAAGCGGCCGGATCGAGTTGTCCTATCACTCGAGGTGCAGGGAGATCATCATGAACAAGCAAGTGTTCGCGCTGGCTGTCTCCATTGCTGCGTCTGCCGTTCTTGCCGCGCCTGCCGCCGCGCAGACTAGCGTCACGCTGTACGGCGTGATCGACGAAGGCATCAACTACACGAACAATGTCGGCCACGGCCATGTTTATGAACTCGCCAGCGGTCTTGCGCAGGGAAGCCGCTGGGGCCTGAAGGGTTCCGAAGATCTCGGCGGCGGCCTGAAGGCGATCTTCCAGCTCGAGAATGGTTTCGATCTGAATTCCGGGCGGCTCGGGCAAGGCGGCCGCCTGTTCGGCCGGCAGGCTTTCGTCGGACTCAGTTCACAGGCGTACGGCACGCTGACGTTCGGCCGGCAATACGACTCGGTCGTCGATTATCTCGCGCAGACGACGGCCAACGGCAATTGGGGCGGCGAGTTGTTCTCGCATCCGTACGACAACGACAACACCGACAACACGTTCCGCCTCGACAATACCGTCAAGTACACGACCCCGTCGATCTCGGGCTTCCAGTTCGGCGGCACCTACAGCTTCAGCAACGACACGAACTTCGCCAACAATCGCGCCTACAGCTTCGGCGGCCAGTACACGTACGGCGGGCTGCTGGTCGCGGCCGCCTATCTGCAGGCCGACAATCCGGGCAACGGCTCGAACGGGGCGATCACCGCGAACGACGCCGGCTTCGTCGCGACGCGCCTGCGCGTGTTCGGCGGCGGCATCACCTATACGTTCGGACCGGCGACGGCGGGCTTCGTCTATAGCAATTCGAACTACCTGGAGCCGACCGCAAACGGCTATCTCGGCATCGAGCCGCTGGTGCCGCTCGTGCCCGTCACACCGCCGGGCGTGCTGCTGAATTCGCTCAAGTATCAGAACTTCGAGATCAACGGCAAATATCAGATTTCGCCGGTGCTGTTCGTCGGCGCGCAGTACGTGTACACGATGGAAACCTACGACGCATCGAACGGCGGCGTGAAGCCGCGCATCCATACGTTCGGCCTGATGGCCGACTACAACCTGTCCAAGCGCACCGACCTCTATCTGCAGGGCGCCTATCAACAGGTCACCGGCGATTCCACGCTATCGATCCTCGATTTCGCATTCATCCCCGGCACGCAGTCGCCGTCGTCGACGTCGAAGCAGGTCGTCGTACGCGCGGCGATCCGGCATAAGTTCTAGTTCGCTGCCCGTCAAACGCAAAAAGGCCAGCCTTCGGATTTCGAAGGCTGGCCTTTTTTGCGCCCTCCGACGCGACGCATGGCTATTCAAGTTCCCCTCCCGCCTGCCGATAAGTCGAATGTCAACAAGTCTGAACGCGCCGCGGCGAAGCGGTGATGTGTGCGTCGTTGGCGTCCCGATACACGTGCGGGTCGTAACGCGGAAATACGGCTCGTAACGTCTGTATCAGAGTGTGTGGGGCAGCGCGTTTTTATTAAACGACGCTTTAGAATTCCGCGAGAAATTTGATCGGCAAGCAGGCAGGAAATGAGCGCCGCGGCATCGGGCTATCCGGCTTGCGCATTCATAGAGCAGGAGTCGAACAGGATGAGAAAGCGTTTCGACAGAACGTTATTGGCCAGTCTCGCTGGCGCGTGGGTCGCGCTGGCCGTCAGCGGTTGTGCGAACGTCGGGCAGCCCAATGCGCAGAACGGTGCGGCAACCAGCGCCAACGCGGCGTCCGGCGTGCCGGCGGCGAATGCGACGGGAGCGGCGTCCGGCGACCCGGCGGCAGCCGCGCCGCTGTCGATCGACGCCAGCGATAACGCGCCGCTGAAAAAGTCGCCGCCGCTCGTGTATCGGGTCAGGCGCGGCGACACGCTCGCGCGGGTTGCGCAGCATCATCACATCAGCGTCAAGCAGTTGCAGGCATGGAACGGGTTGAAGGCGTCGGCGCGGCTGAAGCCGGGGCAGGTGCTGCAAGTTGCGTCGCCGGAAACGGTGCGCGCGGTGAAGGCGGCCAATGCGGCGGCCGCCGCAAAGGCGGCGGCGCAATCCGCGGCGCGGCGTGCGTCACAAGCGACAGCGCAAACGTCGGCGCAAGCTTCGACACAGTCCGCCGCGCCGGCGCCGGATGCCACCGCAGTGCGCGAAGTCACGCAGGAAACCCGCCGGCACGCGAGCAGCGTAACGCTCGCGTGGCCTGCCGCGGGCAGCGTCGTCGAAGCGTTCCAGCCCGGCGAAACACGCGGCATCGAAATCGGCGGCAACGCGGGCGATCCGGTGCGAGCCGCCGCCGACGGCAAGGTGATGTACGCGGGCACCGGACTGAACGGCTACGGCAGTCTGATCATCGTCCAGCACAACAAGGATTTTCTGACCGCGTATTCGCACAACCGCAAGCTGATGGTCAAGATGGGCGACATCGTCCGCAAGGGACAGCAGATCGCGGAGATGGGCGACGAGAACAACTCGCGTGTGTCGGTGGGGTTCGAAGTGCGGCGCGACGGCAAGCCGGTCGATCCGCTGCCTTATCTGCCGCAGGGGCGCGGCTGAGCTTCCACGTTCCCGCAAAAGCTCACCTTGGATTTATTCAGCTAAACCAGGTAATTTGATCGACCGCGCATTCCGGCGGTCGACGAATCGTTGCAAAAGTACCTTTAAGTAAGAGCATTCCGCTCGATCTGCGCAAGAATACCGACGATCAACCATGCGGCCTCGACCCGCAGCCGTTTATGAACGGTGAGGCAATGCAGGAGCCGGCAGGCAGCGCACGCGCCGCCGCCGTGCCTGGCGCGGATCGCCGTTACGTCGTTTGCCCTCCGCGCAGCAGCCGCGCTACCTCGCCGTGGTAATGCAGGATCGCGGGATCGGCCTGCAAGAGCGGCAGATAACGCGGCAGGAAGTGATTGTGCGGTTGATCGGGCGAGAACAGGCCGACCACGGCCTCGGCGGTCGCGAGACGGTCGCCGGCCTCGGCTTCCGCGTCGTCGAGAACTTCGTCGACGCTCGCGATCACCGTCGACAGCGGCGTCAGCCAACGAAACCCCGAGCCGTTGATCAGCACCTGCAGGAATGCCGCCGGCGTTACCGGGCCGAACTCCTTTTCGTACGCGGCGCGTTCGTGATCGAGAATCGCCTTGTGCAGCGCAAGCAATGGTCGGCGAATCTCCGTGAGGAATTGAGTGCATTGCGGGTCGTTCATCGGCGGCTCCAGCGGCTGAGGTGATTCGACGGAATCGTGCGTCGCAACACCACGCAGTGCGATGCAGCGGGTCGCGCGATCACGCTAACGGATCGATCCGTCGATGGTAACGCATCGCTCCAGCCCACACATGCGATCCACCGCGCACAGCATGCGATGTGCCGCCTGACACCGCCAAAGCGAACTTCTTTCGACACGACTACAATCGGCCGGTTTTCTTGCGACACCCGCTCGCTCACAGGCCGCATTTCATGGCTTATTAGCGTGACACGCCGAACAAAACCGGTGCATGTCGGCGGTCTGGTGCGGTGTCGCGATCTAAACCGCGTGACCACAACAACATCCCACCCGGAGCCGCTCATGACAACGCTCAATATCAACGGCGAAACCCATACCGTCGATGCCCCGCCCGACATGCCCCTGCTGTGGGTGCTGCGTGATCTCGTCGGGCTGACCGGCACCAAGTTCGGCTGCGGCATCGCGCAATGCGGCGCATGCACCGTGCATCTCGACGGCGTCGCGGTGCGCTCGTGCGTGTTCCCGGCGGCGGCGGTCGGCGAGCGCAAGATCGTCACGATCGAAGCGCTCGGCGCCACGCCCACGGGCCAGAAAGTGCAGCAGGCCTGGCGTGAGCTCGACGTCGTGCAATGCGGCTACTGTCAGTCGGGGCAGGTGATGTCGGCGGCGTCGCTGCTCGCGCGCAATCCCAATCCGAGCGACGCCGACATCGACGCCGCGATGGCGGGCAACATCTGCCGCTGCGGAACCTATCACCGCGTGCGCGCGGCGATCAAGCACGCCGCGAAGGGGGCCTGACATGTCCCAGGGATTGCTCGATGCACAGAACGGCGCGCAACCGGCTGACACCGACGCGCGGCATGCGCGCGGCATCTCGCGGCGCGGCTTCCTCAAATTCGGCGTGACGGTCGGCGCCGCGGCCGGCGGCGGTCTGCTGCTCGGCTTCAGCATGCCGGCCGCGAGCCAGGATCAGAAGGCGGGCAAGAGCGTGATCGGCGGCGACGCGAACGAAGCGCCGCAAAGCGGCGTGTTCGCGCCGAACGCGTTCATCCAGATCGACAACGCCGGCAAGGTCACGCTCGTGATGCCGAAGGTCGAGATGGGTCAGGGCGTCTATACGTCGATTCCGATGCTGATCGCCGAGGAACTCGAAGTGCCGCTCGGCACGGTCACGCTCGATCACGCGCCGCCCAACGAAAAGCTCTTCATGGACCCGCTGCTCGGCGGCCAGTTGACCGGCGGCTCGACGTCGATCCGCTTCGCGTGGGAGCCGATGCGCCGCGCGGGCGCGACTGCGCGCGTGATGCTGATCAACGCGGCCGCGCAGCAGTGGCAGGTCGATCCGGCGAGTTGTCATGCGCAGGCCGGTCAGGTGATCCACCCGGCCAGTAATCGCAGCGCGAGCTATGGTCAGCTCGCGCAGGCCGCCTCCGCGCTGCCCGCGCCGCAGAACGTGCCGTTGAAAGACCCGAAGGACTTCAAGCTGATCGGCACGCCGGCGAAGCGTCTCGATTCGCCGGAGAAAGTCGACGGTACCGCGCAGTTCGGCCTCGACGTGCGCTTGCCTGACATGGTTTACGCGGCGATCGCGAACTGTCCGGTGTTCGGCGGCACGCTCGCGAGCGTCGACGATACGCATGCGAAGACGATCCCCGGCGTGCGCGAGGTCATCAAGCTCGACAACGCGGTCGCGGTGATCGGCGCTCACACGTGGGCCGCGAAGCGCGGCCTGCAGGCGCTCGACATCAAGTGGAACGAAGGCGCGGGCGCACAGGTATCGATGAAGCGCATCGTCGACGATCTCGCGGCGGCCTCGCAACATGGCGGCGCAGTGGCGCGCAAGGACGGCGACGTCGGCCGCGCGTTCGGCGAAGCGAAGTCGCGCGTCGACGCGGTCTACCAGCAGCCGTTCCTCGCGCACGCGACGATGGAGCCGGTCAACGCCACGGTCCACGTGCGCGGCGACGCCTGCGAAATCTGGCTCGGCTCGCAGGTGCCGACGCGTGTCGTCGATGCGGCGGTCGCGGTCACGGGCTTGCCCGCCGACAAGATCATCGTGCACAACCATCTGATCGGCGGCGGCTTCGGACGGCGGCTCGAAACCGACATGGTCACGCAGGCCGTGAAGGTCGGCAAACAGGTGTCGACGCCGGTCAAGGTGCTGTGGACGCGCGAGGAGGACATCCAGCACGACATGTACCGGCCGTACTACTACGACACGATCTCGGCCGGGCTCGACGCGAACGGCAAACCGATCGCGTGGCAGCATCGCATCGCCGGGTCGTCGATCATGGCGCGCTTCGCGCCGCCCGCGTTCAGGAACGGGCTCGACCCCGACGCGGTGGAGGTCGCCGCCGATCTCCCGTACGACCTGCCGAACCAGCTGGTCGACTACGTGCGCGTGGAACCGCACGCGGTGCCCACCGCGTTCTGGCGCGGCGTCGGGCCGACGCGCGGCACGTTCGTCGTCGAGAGTTTCATCGACGAACTCGCCGCGCACGCGAAGATCGATCCGGTGCAGTACCGGCGCGATCTGCTCGGCAAATCGCCGCGCGCGTTGAACGTACTCAACCTGGCCGCGCAAGCGGGCAACTGGGGCAGCGCGCTGCCCAAGGGGCAAGGGCGCGGCATCTCGGTGATGCACGCGTTCGGCAGCTTCTTCGCGATCGTCGTCGAGGTCGCGCTCGAGCAGGGCGAAGTGACGGTCAAGCGCGTCAACTGCGCGGTCGATTGCGGGATGTTCGTCAACCCGAACACGATCGAAGCGCAGGTGCAGGGCGGCATCATCTTCGGCATCACGGCGGCGCTTTATAGCGAGATCACGATCAAGGACGGTCGCGTCGAGCAGAACAACTTCACCGACTACCGGATGCTGCGCATCAACCAGACGCCGCCGATCGACGTGCATATCGTGAAGAGCGGCGAGGCGCCCGGCGGCATCGGCGAACCCGGCACCGCGGCGCTCGCGCCCGCGCTGACCAACGCGATCTATGCGGCCACCGGCACGCGGCTGCGGCAATTGCCGGTTGGCCGCCAACTGCACAGCGCCTGACGCGAAAGGAGCCCGACATGAAAAAAATGTGGAAGGGTCTTGGCGCGGCGCTATGCGTCGCATTGCCGTTTATCGCCCAGGCGCCTGCTGATGCCGCAACTCCGGCAGCCACCGGCGCAGCCGATCAAACGCTCGTGCAACGCGGCGCTTACCTCGCTCAACTCGGCGATTGCGCCGCCTGCCACACCGCGCCGAAAGGCAAGCCGTTCGCCGGCGGCCTGCCGATGAACACGCCGATGGGCCGCATCTACGTGACCAATATCACGCCCGACGCACGGACCGGCATCGGCGGCTACACGGAAGCCGACTTCGCGCGGGCGCTGCGTGAGGGCGTCGCGAAAGACGGCCACAACCTGTATCCGGCGATGCCGTATCCGTCCTACGCGAAGGTCGACGACGACGACGTGAAGGCGCTGTACGCGTTCTTCATGCACGGCGTCGCGCCAGTGCAGCAGGCGAATCGCGAGTCCGACATCAAGTGGCCGTTGAACATGCGCTGGCCGCTGATGTTCTGGAACATGGCGTTTCTCGAGAAGGGTGCGTATCGCGACAAGCCGGGCAAGGACGTCGCGTGGAATCGCGGCGCGTATCTGGTGCAAGGGCTCGGACATTGCGGGTCGTGTCACACGCCGCGCGGTGTTGCGTTCCAGGAAAGTGCGCTCGACGAAAGCGGCAGCGCATTCCTGAGCGGCGCGCTGCTCGACGGCTGGTTCGCGTCGAACCTGACGGGCGAGCACAACACCGGGCTCGGCCGCTGGAGCGACGAGGATCTGCGCACGTTCCTGAAGACCGGCGCGAATCGCCATGCATCGGCGTTCGGCGCGATGACGAGCGTGATCAACAACAGCACGCAAGCGATGAGCGATCAGGACGTCGCGGCAGTCTCGACGTATCTGAAGTCGCTGTCGCCGGTCGGCGGCACCGGCGCGGCGGCCTATACGTACGATCCGCAGGCGACGAAGGTGTCGCTCGATCGCCCCGCGAACGATGCCGGCGCACGCGTCTATACGGCGTATTGCATGCATTGCCACGGCGTCGACGGGCACGGCTTCGCGCCGATGCTCGCGCCGCTCGCCGGCAATCCGAACGTGCTCGCGAAGGACGCGTCGTCGCTGATCAACGTGACGCTGAACGGCACCGGCGATCTCGTGATCGACGGCGTGCCGTCGCCGTTTCCGATGCCCGGCTTCGCCGCGGTGCTCGACGATCAGCAGATCGCCAATGTGCTGAGCTTCGTGCGGGCTGGCTGGAACAACGGCGCGCCGGCGGTCGGTGCGGCAGAGGTGGCGAAGTTGCGGCAGTCGACGCAGGCGGGGCGTTGATCGCCGGCTAAGTGCGGCGCAGAAGCGCGCTTGCCGACCTCGCGCCGTTTCAGGTTGTGGGCCAACCGACGGCAGCTATCATAGTGGGACGGCACACCGCGCCTTCGTCGATGGACTCGCCGTCGGCCAATGCCGACATTAGCATCACGACCGATACGGGCGCATTGGTCCTATGGGAGTCCCCGTCGGGTTCGAACGGCTCTCAGAATTGGCCACGACCTTCGTCCGCCGTGCGGCGTCGAAGTCTCTGCGCGAAGCTCATGGACTTCCGACATGACCCTACCCAGTCAAGCCCGAAACGTGTCGGTCACACCGTCGGCTTCTCGCCTGTCGACGCTCAGTCACATACAGATCGCGTCGCTGTGGTTTGCGCTCTTTACCCAATGGATGACGGTCGTTCCGGTGCTCGTGCCGGCACAGGTCGCCGCTATGCTCGGACGCGATGCCGCGTTGAAGGAAGGCGTGGCCGGCTCCGTCATTGCGTCCGGCGCATTCATTGCGATGATCGTGGCGCCATTGGCCGGCGCGCTTTCGGATCGCTGCTCTGCAAAACATGGACGCCGGCGACCGTTTCTCGTCACCGGCGTGTTCGGCATTGCGGTTGCACTGGTATGGCTTGGTTCATTCAACGGCGGGGGGAGCGTAGGGATGTATACACTCGCGTTCCTGCATCTCCAGTTCTGGTGGAACTGGGCGGCGGGGCCGTACGCCGGGCTGGTGCCCGATGTCGTGCCAAAACAGGAAACCAACCGCGCGAGCGCGTGGCTCAACGTGATGACCGTGCTCGGCACGATCACTGGCAACGTGGTGCTCGTTGTCCTCTATTCGCCGGGCCACCTGTATCCTACGGTTGCCGCGTTCATTGCGATCATGTTGCTCTGCCTTTGGCTGACGATTCGCGGCTCGCGCGAGCCGATACCTGTCAGATCCCGACAACGGTTCGAGCTCGTCACGTTCATGCGCTCGTTCTATCTCGATCCACGCCTGCACCGAAACTTTTACTGGGTGCTGGTAACCCGTCTGTTCGGCAACATGGGAATCTGGTCGATCTTCGCCTTCATGTTGTACTACCTGCAGGACGTGATCGGCATTCGTCATCCGACCAGTCTCCTGAATGGGCTGCTTGGCGTCGGCGTGGTGCTAGCGATCCCGGCCAGCCTGCTGGGCGCACGGCTCGCCGACCGGCACGGCGTCGTTCCCGTCGTCCGCCTGACCAGCTGGATCATGGCCGGAGCTGCGATCGGCTTTGTCCTGCTGGCGTTGCATCCAAACCTGTTGCTGGTGATCACCGTCGGGCTGGTTTTCTGCGCCGCTTACGGAACCTATCAAGCCGTCGACTGGGCACTCGCGCTGCAAGTGTTGCCGGACGATGCGTCCAGCGGCAAGGACATGGGCATCTGGCAAGTGTCGATGGTGCTACCGCAGATCCTCGGCCCTGCCGCGACCGGCTGGATGCTGTCATGGGTCAAGGCGTTTGCCGGTGCCGGACCCGCCTATGTCGTCGCGTTCGTCGTCGCAGCGGGGTGGTTCGTGCTCGCGGCGTGGTTCGTCTCGCGCATCAAGATTGCTTCCCGGCAGCACGTATCCGTGACTTGAACTACAGACCGCGAATCACCTCACCTCACCGATGCTGTCCCACCTTCTGCCGCTTTTCGAGCACGCGAGCATACCAGGTCAGCGGAAAACACATCGCGAAGTAGATCATCGCGACCATGCCATAGATCGGAAACGGCCGGAACGCGGCATTCGTGATCATCGTGCCGGTCTTCGTCAGTTCGGCGAAGCCGATGATCGACGCGAGCGCGGTGCTCTTGACCACCTGCACGAGAAAACCGACGCTCGGCGCGACCGCGATCTTCAGCGCCTGCGGCCACACGATGTAGCGCAACTGCTGGCCGAACGTCATGCCGAGGCTCGCACCCGCGGCCCACTGACCGCGCGGCACCGCTTCGACGCAGCCGCGCCAGATGTCGACCAGATACGCGCTCGTATAGAGCGTCAGCGTGACGGTCGCCGCGGCCCACGGCGACACGTCGATGCCGATCAGCGGCAAGCCGAAGAAGGCGAGAAAAAGCTGCATCAAGAGCGGCGTGCCCTGAAACACCTCGACGTACAGCACGACGATGCGGCGCAGCCACGCGATCGGCGACACGCGCATCGCGAGCAGCACGAGCCCGACGATCCCGCCGCCGACGAACGCGATCAGCGACAGCAGCACGGTCCAGCGCGCGGCGAGCAGCAGGTTGCGGGCGATGTCCCACAGCGTGAATTCGACCATGATCAGCGCTCCGTCGGCAGGGTGCGCGCGCCGCGCCACATCAGGCGGCTGCGCCAGTTGCGCGGCAAGCCGTCGTTGCCGCTACTACTACTACTACTACTACTACTACTACTACTACTACTACTACTACTACTACTACTACTACTACTACTACTACTACTACTACTACTACTACTACT